>CAINGK010000085.1 GCA_903848465.1 uncultured Verrucomicrobiota bacterium | reverse complement strand
TGGCCCAAGCTGTAATAGGGTATGAATCACTCATCACCCTCGAACACCACCGCTTCCAGCCTTCTGGCCGGGAAGATCAATCGCAAACAAGTGGCTGCTTACTGCGGCCTGTGCGTACGCACCATCGACGAACTCACCCGCGCCGGCGTGCTGGGGCATTTCAGAATCGGCAAGTCCATCCGCTACGATCTCGCCGAGGTCGAAGCCACCCTGCGCGAGCGCTTCCATGTGGGCGGGGGAGGTAGGGCGGGCTGTCCTCAGCCCGCCGCGTCGAAGCCCAACGCTGCCGCGAAACGCAAAAACCGCCAAGAGAACATGACGCCTGTGGTTCACGGCGTCCATAGCGCTGCCGCGACTGCGGGCGTTCCTTCCCAAGATGAACACCAGGAGACGCACAACGACGGCGGCTTGAGGACACCCCGCCCTACCTCAATCCGCACCTCCGGCGCTACCCCAAGCTCCGCCTCCAGCGGTTCCCCATTCGACATTCGTCATTCGGGTTTCGTCATTCCTTCCTCCTCCCAACCCTCCGCTTAAACTCCCCATGCACTACCCCGCTGAAACCACCGGTGCGGCGCTCTCCGCACCTGATAGCGAAAAGCAGCTCATCGCTGCCATCATGGACGACCACGCTGCATGGCTGCCCGCGCTCTGGAGCATCATCCGCACGTCCGAGATGTTTGTCGATCCCGACCGCAGCAGCGTCTGGCAGACGCTGGTAGAAATGCATAGCCGCCAGGAAGCCATCAGCGTGGACACCGTGGCGGTGGTGCTGCGCAGGAAGCACTCCGTGCCGGATGCCAATGCGCGCTTTCTCCTGCTCATCGAGCAGCATGCCATCTTCAGCCTCGACGTAGCACAATGGCACGCGCGGCAGATCGCTTATGCGTATGCGCGCCGACTCATGGCCACCACGGGGCAGATGGCCGAGCTGGCAGACACAGGGCCGCAGGAGATGGCGGCAGCGTTGCGCGCGAATTTGCAGCAGATTGAACACGTCGCCTTCAGCACTGGCGAGGACGCGCCGCGTCCGCTGCCGCTGGGCGGCGCGCTGCCTGCCGTGAAGCCCTTTGATACCAAATGGCTGCCGGAAGATTTCCGCCCGTGGATCGACGACATCTCCGAGCGCATGCAGTGCCCGCCGGAGTTTCCGGCGGTGGCGGCCATGGCGGCGCTCTCCAGCGTGGCCGGTCGGCGCTTCTGCATTCAGCCCAAGGCACGCGACCAGTCCTACACCGAGTTTCCGCACCTGTGGGCCATGCTCATCGGCAATCCATCGCTGATGAAATCCCCCGCCATGCAGGCGGCCATGCGCCCTCTGCGCACGCTGGAATCCGAAGCTTTCGAGGGACATACCACTATAGACCAGGAAAGGCAAGCGGCGGAGATCGCCGCGAAGATCAAACGCAGCACGTTGCAATCCGTGGCACGCAAGGCCGTGCTGAATGGCAACGACTTTGACTACACCACGCTCATCGAATCCCCCGAGGTCACCACGCCCATGCGCCGCTTCATCGTCAATGACGCCAGCGTGGAAGCCCTGGGCGAAGTGCTCATGGAAAACCCCACCGGCACGCTGCTCTATCAGGACGAACTCGCAGGGCTGTTCGCGCTGTTAGAGAAGGATGGCAATCAATCCCTGCGCGCCTTTTTACTGCAAGCCTGGAGCGGCAAGGAGGGCTTCACCTTTGACCGCATTGGCCGGGGTCGCAGGCACGTCCCCGCTTGTGCCGTGAGCCTGCTGGGCAGCATCCAGCCCGGCGTCATCGCCTCGCACATCCGTGCTGCACAAGGCCACAGCGCCGGTGCCGATGGCTTCCTGCAACGCTTCTCGCTCATGGTGTGGCCCGACGTGAATCCGCGCTGGCAAGACATCGACGAGCCGTTGGATCGCGGGCACGAGTTCAATGCCAGCGCCGTGTTCCTCCACTTTGAAAACCTCGAACGCCAACAACTGCTGCAAGCCGGAGCGGTGCTCAATGACGATGGCATCCCGACCTTCCGCTTTGCGCCCGATGCGCAGGAGCGCTTCAAAGCCTGGCGCAGCGAGCTGGAGCATCGCCTCCGCAGTGGCCGACTGCCCGCCGCCTTTGAGGCGCACCTGGGCAAGTACCGCAAACTCGTGCCCGCCCTCGCCGTGCTCACCCACGTCGCCGAATACCCCACCACTCCCATCACACTCTCCGCCGTCGAGCGCGCCCTCTCCTGGGCCGACTGCCTGGAATCCCACGCCGTCCGCGTCTTCGGCTCCGGTGCCGTCGCCGAGAGCGATGCCGTGCATACCCTGCTAAAAAGACTCCGCGATGGCACTGCGGGGCTGCCGGTGGAATTTAAGGCGCGGGATGTGCGGCGAAAATGCTGGGCCGGTCTCACGCGCCAAGAAGAAGTGGATGCCGCCTGTGAGATGCTCGTCGATCACCGTTGGCTCATCTCCACCGTGCAGCCCACGAGTTCTCAAGGCGGACGTCCTTGTTCGACTTTCCGCCTGAACCCGCTCGTGCAAAATGCCGCCTAAAAGTACTCATGAGCTTTAGCTCGTTCTGGAGAACAGGACACGTGCAGCACGAGGAAATGCTGCGGACTGATTCATTCCGTCCGAAACCCCTGGCGCAAATGGCTGCATGCTGCGCAGCAGTCTTGCACGAAACGGAGACGGTAGCGGTCGGAAAGGGGGAGAGTGTTGAGGCAGCAGTGCGCGCTGGGAGGAAGGAATCTAGGGACGCGCACAGCGGTTCCCTACCAGTCCTGCGTGTTGCGGCACCTCAGGGCAGGTAGGGAACCGCTGTGCGGGTCCGTGATTTCGGGTCTGTCACGGCGCAGGCACCCAAAAAGGTTCGCCGTCCATGTTGTAGCCAATCAACAGGAGCGCATGGCCCGCTGATTTTGGGAGGGGGCTTTTGAAGGTTTGTGATGTGCGGTCGTATAACTTGGAGCAGGGGTTTCGTCAGTTCTGTCAGTTTTGTCAGTTCGTTTTGGAGGGGTAGTGTATTTTTTCGCGGAGGAAATGGCAGGCCAAAGGGAATGTGCTCCCATACTTCATCCTTGCCGCACTTGATTGCGGTGGCTAAACTGCAGGCATGAGCATCACTACCCTCCAGCAGTTCGGACAAAGCCTGCCTCCTGGCTGGCTTTGGTGCAGCGTGGTGAAACCGTCGCCATCATGGATGGTGGACATGAAGTAGCACGCCTAGTGCCACCAGAGAAACGTGCGGTTGCTGACACTTGGGTGGCCAAGCCAGCGGCAGATGCTACGTGGATGAAGCACCGGCTGGAAGCGCTGCAAGAAACCTTTCCCGAAGTCATCATCGGCGCGACTGTGGAACTGGAAGCTTTTCGTGCCGAACGTTGCTGATTCATGGCTTATGCGGATTCCAGCTTGTTGTTGAAGCTCTACCTGCAGGAGCCTGAAACACCAGCAGCTTTGCAGGATCGGTGATTTTCACACCGCTGCATCGGCTGGAAATCGTCAACGCGATTCGTCGAAAGCAGGCCTTGAAGGCACTGCAAACCCTGCGCGCTGATCTGCGTAGCGGGTTTTACCTCCAGCCACCGTTGGATTGGTCAAAGGTGTTTCAACGCTCTCACCGTCTCAGTCGTAAGCATGCCAAAAAGCTGTTGGTACGCTCACTGGACTTGCTGCATGTGGCTCTGGCACTGGAGCTGGGAACCAGCGAGTTTTTGACCTTTGATGATCGTCAAAGGCAGGCTGCCAGCGCTGAGGGATTGAAGGTGATTCTGTGACTGGCTATGAGCCAGGACATGCCAAACAGCATGCCCAGCATGGAAGAAAGTAGCTCCGTGCCTCTAGGGATGTACAATGGTATTTAGATGTATATACTGGTATCGTACGATTGCCTGCTCTGTCTGTGCCAACCTCAAAGAGGATGACGCAGGGTTTTCCACCTGAGGGACATCGCAAGCAGCGTCTTGAGAAAGGAGGAAGCTCGCTGTGCGATCCATCCGTGTCCTTCCAGGCGAATCGTCACACACCCACCGCGATGAAAAAAATATACTCCCCCTCCAAAACGAACTGACAAAACTGACAGAACTGACGAAACCTGGTTCTGTCAGTTGTGTCAGTGCATATCGGGGGCGTTTAGCTGATGTATCAGCGGAATTCGGGTCGGCGCACGGGAGCCACAAGACCACTCGTCCAGCATCGATAAAAGATCGACGCTCCAAGCAAAGATCTGCTGACAGTGAAGGAGCCAGAATTCGATTGCCTCTTTGCACGGCATTGCGCACACTCCTACGTTCAGCGCAGCGGCTGCTGGCAGCGCAGGGAGGTTGCGTCAGGTTTGTGGCACCGCTACGCGGTTCGGCGTGTGGAAAGCATGCGTTGGGGCTTGAACCGTGGGTTGGCACCCACGGCTACGGTTATGTCAGCCCTCCGGGCTTGCGGAAAAGCACTTCGGGATTGCGGAAAGTGCTCCCGTAGTTCGCATCGCGGCTGCGCAGTCATGGCTGCCGCTCTTGGCAGAGGTTCGTTGTTCACGCTTCAGCGTGTCTGGCAAACCGCTACCGCTTCTTGCGCCGCTCCTGACAGCCCAGCTCGGAGACCATGCCATCCAGCACGGCGAGGCCGAAGGAGATTTTTTTGAAGAAGGAGGGATTGTGCGGCACGAGCATGAACTTGGGGTGCTGGGACCAGAGATCCCGCAGTTTGCGGTCGAGTTTGATGGCTTGCTCGATGGATTCGTTGCGGATGGGGTTGCCGCCTTCGATGCTCATGTGGCCTACGGCGGCGCTTTCAAAGAAGATCACCGCATCGTAGCGCGAGAGCTCTTGCTCCAGCGTGCTGCCGATGTCTGCGAAAAAGCCATCGCTGCCGCCTGGCCAGTAGGCGGCGCCATCCACGGTGCCGCGATCACACAGCAGGATCTGCTCGGGGTGCTGCGCCTTCACGGCCTCCTCCAGATGGATCTGCACATGATAAATCGCCCGCTGCGCCGCATGGACCGCATCGGGCAAATTGACGCGGGGGAAGCCGCCGGTGAACATCATGGTGGCCGCTTCCGGCACCAGCACCACCTGGTCTTCCATCTCGCGGCGAAACAGATCGCCCGCCGTTGTTTTGCCGCCGCCGGGGCCTCCGGTCAAAACGATGCGGCAGTGGCCATGGGGCTGAGATTTGGATTTGCGGGGCATGGCGGTAATCTGGTCGTGGCTGCCGCCCGGCGTCAAGCCTGGGCCTCATTTTGCACAAACGCGGGGTAGATTGTTTTTTAGTGCCGTCGTAAGGCTCGGTTTATGATCCTGCGACTTCTCCCCTTCATCTCTATCTTCATCGTCACCGCCTGCTCGTGGCTCCCCACTGGCAAGGGCAAAGGCGACCACGCCCGCTATTTCAACACTCAGGTCAAGCCGGTGCTGCAGCAGCACTGCCTGCAATGCCACAATGGCAGCCTGCCACCTCCGGCGCTGAATCTCGCCACGAAAGCCACGGCCTTCACCCGCAATGCCAGCGGGCGCGAGTACATCCTCCCGCGTGCGCCCAGTCGCAGCCTGCTCATCACCGCTGTGCAGCGTGGCGGCACCCACGCCAAAATGATGTCGCGCACGGAGCTTAGCCTCACGGATGACCAGATCGGCATGCTGCGTGAATGGATCGAAGACGGTGCCTACTGGCCTGAGGGCCACCGGGGCTATTTGCAGCCGCAGGCGAGCGCCGAGAATCCTTGAGTCGAAAAACGGGAATGGGATGGCCTACGGAACACCCGGAATACACGGAAATGACCATGACTCATCAGTCACACAGAAGGTGCGGCAGCAGGCTTGAGTTTGGTTCTGATTTCCGTCTGTTCTGTTTATTGATTCGCTGCGCTCCCCTGCGGGCTCACTGCGTTCGTCTGTTTGCCTTCGGCTATCTACGCTTCGCTCCGGTTCGCTACGCTCGGCTCCGTAGGCCCTCATCTCTGGTTCTAGGTTGAGCGCACAAAAATACCGCGACTTGCTGCAAAGCGAGTAGCAGCCAAATGCAGGCGCGTGCATCATCTTTCCATGGGCAAAGAATTCAGCATCACACCACAGACGGTTCCACACATCGCAACCAAGCATCGCCGCATCTGCACGCCACTGCCGCACCCTGACTCCATTCCCACGCTGGAGAAGCTGCGCCACTTTGAGCCCCAGTCCATGCGTGGCATGCCGCCCATCGTGTGGGACAAGGCGCTGGACATCCACATCTTCGACAAATACGGCAACCAGTGGCTCGACTGGAGCAGCGGTGTGCTGGTGACGAATGCGGGCCACGCCGCGCCAGAAATCTGCAAGGCGATGATCGACCAGATCAACAGCGGCCTCATTCACAACTACGTCTTCCCCAGCGAAGAACGCGCCGAAGCCGCCGAGATGATCGCTTCGATTTCTCCTGAGGGATTGAAAAAAGTCTTCCTGCTCAGCACCGGCAGCGAGGCCACCGAGTGCGCCATCAAGCTGAGCCGCACCCATGGCATCAAAGTGGGTGGCAAGGCCAAGATCGGCATCGTCGGCTTCACGCGTGGCTTTCATGGCCGCACGCTCGCCAGCCAGCAGGCCGGTGGCATGGCGGGACAGAAGGCGTGGATCGTGAATGAAGATCCGGCGATATTGAATGCGCCCTTCCCAGATGGTTACTGGACCGAGGATGTCAGCTTCGATAGCTTCCTCAAAACCATCGCCGACAAAGGACTCACCGGTGCCAACATCGCGGGCGTCATCATCGAAAGCTATCAGGGCGTCGGCCCCGACTTCGCGCCGGTGGAGTACATTCAAAAACTCCGCGCCTGGTGCGATGAACACAACGTGGTGCTCACCTTTGACGAAGTGCAGGCAGGCTTTGGCCGCACTGGCAAGTTCTGGGCCTTCGAGCACTACGGCGTCACGCCCGACATCATCTGCTGCGGCAAAGGCATCAGCAGCGGCATGCCGCTGAGCGCCGTGATCGGCCGTGAGGAGATCATGGACCAGTTCCCACCCGGAAGCATGACCAGCACGCACACCGGGAATCCCGTGTGCTGCGCCGCCGCCGTGGCGAACATCAAGAAGCTGCTCGCCGAAGACCTCACCGGCAACGCCGCGCGCCTCGGCCCCATTCTGCATGAGCGCTGCAAAGCCATTCAGAAGCGCCACCCGCACGTCGTCGGTCACGTCACCTGCGCCGGACTCGTCGCCGGTATGCAGATCATCCAGCCGAACAAGAAAGAGCCGAACCACGATCTCGCCCATCGCATCATCGAGCTGTGCTACCAGCGCGGCCTGCTGCTCTTTGCCCCCGTAGGTGCCTGGGGCCAGACCGTCAAAATCTGCCCACCGCTCACCGTTACGGAGGAGGCTCTTCTCGAAGCCTGCGACGTGCTGGATGGTGCCGTGGATGATGCGGTGGCAGGGAAGTGAGGCGTGGCCTCACGGCGGTGCGGTGACGGAGAGGCGCACAAACATCGTGGCCGCTCCGTTCATGGGGACGTAGGCTTTGACCTGCTGGGTCGTGGTATCATCGGTCAGGATGACCTGGGTCACGCCGCTGCTGCTCCAGGTCGCTGGGAGCGTGCTGCTCCATTGCACCTGGTAGCTGGTGCCGGCATTCGCCGCAGCGCTGCTGCGTGAGTAGGTGTATTCAAAATTCGCCCCATTCACCGCGCCGTTCACCGGCAGCGCGCTGGTGGCATTCGGATTGAGATTGAGCGCAAATTCCAGCAAATTGGGGATGCCGTCGCCGTCGTAATCGGCGGTGTCCGCCATGAGACCCGTGGCCGTCGTGGTGCCGAATGCTTGCTGCCGCCAGTTTTGCAACTGGCTCAGGGTGGTGAAGGTGAGATCGCTGCCGCTGTAGCTGCCGCCATTGGCGCGGAAGTGATAGGTGGTTGCAGGCAGCAGGCCCAAGAGCGTCACCGTGGTGGCTTTTGCCGTGCTACCAGTGGCGCTGGTCGGGCTGCCCTGCAGGTTCGTGCCGTAGGCGGTGGTGACGCCGTAGTCAAATGAGGTGGGGGCATAGCCGTTGTTGGCATTGACGGTGCCGTTCAGGGTCACACTGGAGCATGTCACCGCCGTGGCTGTCACACTGGTCACCGTCGCGGGTGGTGTCGCCACTAGCGTCAGACAGTGAGTGCTAGCTGGCCCGCTGACGGGGGTGGTAAAGATCTCGGCAGAAGCCAGACTCGTATGCTGAACGGCAAATGGCGTCTTTTGCGTGAGTATATTGGTCGCCTCACCGACTTGCCCGTAAGAATTGGAGCCCCAGGCCACCATGCTTCCATCCGAGCATCTCGCCATGGAATGAAGGCTGCCAGCCGAGATGCTGGTGACCGTCTTTCCAAATAGAGCGGAGACGCCGTTGGACTTATTGACTGCGACCGGCACATTGCGCTGCGTGGTGGTGTTGTCGCCAATCTGTCCATAGGAATTGTACCCCCAGGTGACCACGGTGCCATCCGAACACAACGCCATGCTGTGGCGACCACCAGCACGAATGGCCACCACGGTTTTGCCATACAGTGCCGAAACACCACTGGCAGTATTTACCGCGACGGGGGCGACTCGGGTTGTGGTGGTGTTATCTCCAAGCTGGCCGTTGCTGTTCGAGCCCCAGGCCACCACGGTGCCATCCGAACACAAGGCCAGGTTATGGCTGCCCCCAGCACTGATCGCCACGACGGTTTTGCCATTTAAGGCAGAGACGCCGTTGGTCGTGTTCACCGTTTGTGGCAGATGGTTGTCATTCAGGCTTAAATTGCCCAACTGACCACTCGAGTTGGATCCCCACCCCGCGAGAGTGCCATCGGAGCACAGCGCCAGGCTGTGATTAGTGCCCGCAGCTATGGCCACCACGGTCTTGCCAGCCAGGGCTGATACGCCGCTGGCAGTGCTCACCGCAAATGGTATAAAGCTTTCATATTGGGCGTTGATATCGTCCGTCCCAAGCTGGCCGTAGGAATTGTCTCCCCACGTCGCCACCGTGCCGTCCGAGCACAGCGCGAGGCTGTGGGCATTTCCCGCAGCAATGGCCACCACGCTCTTGCCATACAGGGCCGAGGGACCCAAGAAGGTATCGTAGGTTCCAGCGGGCGCTGCATTCACAAATACAGGAGTGGGACTCCAATACACGCCGTAGCCAGCTCCGAGCACCTGCACACTCGTGCTCCCCCCGCCCCCCACGCGGCGACCGTCCCGTCCGAGCACAGCGCCAGACTGTGTCCGTTACCTGCAGCGAGCGAGAGGATTTGCTTCTGGCTTAACGCTCCGCTGGTTGACAAGGCGGTAGGAACAAAAGTGCCAGAAAAATAAATGGCCTGCGAGCCAAGCTGGTATGACTGGTTATTGCCCCAGCCAAAGCCTCGAGCGTCCGCCCATTGCAGGACCAGATCGTTGCCCGTGCCGCCGTAGTAGTTGGCCAGAAAGTGATAGGCGGCGCTGTTGTAGCTCAGCGTCACCATTTGGCCCTGCGCCAGATTGTCAAAGGTGCCGCTGATGAAACCCGACGAGGTGTTGTTCACCACGGTCAGGCTGGTGCCAGCAACGGGCGCATAATTCAAGGCCAAGTTCACCGTGGTGCCGGTGGCAGTCAGCCCATGGGTGGTCAGAGGAACGGTGCTGGCGGAGGCGAAGGCCGCAGGGAACGAGGTCGGAATGCCACGTGTTACCAGCAATGAATACGTTTTGGTGGTGCTGCCATCCTGCGAGGTGACAGCTGTGGTGAGGGTGTTGTCACCGTACCCGAGGCTGATCGGACTGCTGGTGCTGCCGGAACTGACGGCTGCTCCATTGACCAGTACCGTTGTCGTGCTGTCTGCCACGGTGGGCGTGAGCGCGAGGGTGGCTGTGGTGCTGGGGACAGTGACGGAATAGCTGGTGGTGTTGCTGTTAAAGACTGGACTCAGTGTGCCGCTGTCCAGCCCCAGGCTGGCCAGGCTCGGCCCAGTGGCGCGGTTCACAACCAGCGTGTAAGTCTGCGTGGTGGTGCCATCCTGTGCGGTCACGAGGATGGTGAGGTTATTGTTGCCCTCCGCGAGGTTCAAAGTCCCGGAAGAGTTGGGCGCACCATTGATTTGCAGGCTGGCATTGGCATCTGCCAGCGTGGGGGAGAAGGAGATGGCGGATGTCGCATAGGGAACACTCACCGTGTAGCTCGTCGTGCTGCTGGCGAAGGTTGGGCTGAGGACGCCGCTGCTCACGGTTAGGCCAGCCAGATTGGCGTTGTTGTTCAGCGTGGTGAAGGTCAGGTCGCCGCCGTTGAGCGTGCCAGCGCCATTGCTGCCATCCACCCGGAAGTGGTAGGTGGTCAGAGGTGTCAGGCCAGTGATCGCAGCACTCACAAGCGTGGTGCCACCCGTGGAGACTGGAGTGGGCGTGGCGGTGGCGGTGGCGGTGCTGCCGTAGCTGGTAGTCGTGCCGTACTCAAACGACACCGCCATGCTGGCGTAAGCAGCTACCACGGTGCCGTTTAAGGTGGCACTGGTGCCACCCATGGCTGTCGCCGCCTGGGTGGTCACGGTGGCATAGGCCGGGGCCGCCGCCAATGCGAGAGTCCAATTATTAAACTGGCTGCCGTTGAAGAGTGTATTCCATTGTTCGCCGGGTGTCAGGGGGCTGTTGCTGACTAGGACCGGAGCACGGCGGGAGGTCGTGGTGTTGTCGCCGAGTTCACCACTGGAGTTGTTGCCCCAGGCGACCAGAGTGCCATCAGCACATAACACCATGCTATGAAAATGAGCTGCGGCCAGAGCCACTGCTGTTTTGCCATACAGAGCGGAGATGCCACTGGCAGTATTGACCGCTGTGGGCACACTACGATCAGTCGTGGTATTGTCTCCCAGTTGGCCATAGCTGTTACTTCCCCAGGCTGCCGCCGTGCCATCGGCGCACAAGGCCATGCTGTGATCCGCGCCTGCCGCCACAGCCACCACTGTCTTGCCATAGAGTGCGGAGACACCGCTGATGGTGTTGACGGCTACTGGCACATTGCGTTGAGTCGTGGTGTTATCCCCCAACTGGCCATCATAGTTGTAGCCCCAAGTTGCCACGGTGCCGTCTGAGCACAAGGCCATGCTATGACTATACCCTGCGGCAATGGCCACGACGGTTTTGCCATGCAGCGCAGAGATGCCCAGGTCGGAGTTGACGGACACGGGCACGCTTCGTGGCGTTGTGGTGTTGTCCCCTAACTGGCCACTAGAGTTGTATCCCCAGGCGGCAAGAGTGCCGTCAGAACATAAGGCCAGAGCATGATAGCTTCCTCCGGCAACGGCGATTACGGTCTTGCCTGCCAACACACCTGCGGAGGAAACGGGCGTTGGCAGGTGGCGCTCGGTCTTGGTGCTGTCCCCCACCTCACCATCCCCATTGTAACCCCAGGCCAGAGCGCGATTGCTCGCCCAAACCAAGACCAGGTCATTGCCTGTACCGCCATAGTAATTGGCGACAAAGTGATACGTCACTCCGCCATAGCTCAGCGCGACTGCCTGCCCCTGCGCCAGATTGTCAAAGGTGCCGTTGAAGAAGGGCAGCCCTGTATTATTGACGACCATCAGGTTGGTGCCGGTGGCTGGTGCGTAGTTGAGCGTCAAGTTCAGCGTGCTGCCAGCAGGGGTGATCAACGCATTGCTGGTCAGCGGCACATCAGCACCGGAGGAATAAGTAGCGGCCAGCGTGGTGGGGATCGGACGCGTCACGTTGAGAGTGTAATTTTGCGTTGTCGCCCCGTCCTCCGCCGTCACTAGCATCTGGATGACATTGACGCTGTAGCCCAGGCTTATCGTGGCGGGACTGCCGGAAGTGACGCTGATGGGTACGCCATTGGCTATCATCGTCAGGGTATCATTGACGTCAGAGAGTGTCGGCGTGACGGTGATTGAGGTGGTCGCACCAAACACATTGGGGGTGGTATAGTTGGTATTGCTGCTCGTGAAGCTGGGAGATAGGCTGCCAGCACTCGTGGTTAGCGCCGCGAGGGCCGCATTAGAATTGGGTGTGGTGAAGGTTTGGTCAGCGCCCACCCATACCCCGGCATTGACGCGGAAGTGGTAGGTGGTGAGCGGTTGCAAACCTGTGAGCGTAGCAGCCACTGCTGTGGCATTGCTGCCTGTGGCTACGGCGGGGGTGGCGGCAATGCTGCTGCCGTAGGCGGTGGTGGTGCCGTAATCAAAGGAGACGTTCAGTGTGCTGTTGGCGGTGCTGACCACGCCGTTTAACACCGCGCTAGTACCAGATATGATCGTCGCTGGCTGCGTTGTGGCTCCGGCAGGAGGTTCGGCCACCAGTGCCATGGACACCTCCATCGTGCGGCTGTTTGAGGTCGGCAGCATATTCTCACCCGCAGCCAGCGGGCTGGTGTTCACCATCACCGGCACCGGGCTGTTGTTGGTGCTGTTGTTGCCCAGATCACCATCGCTATTGTCACCCCAGGTAACCATGGTGCCATCGGTGCAGAGGGCGGAAGATGAATTGTCATTGGAGCCACCAGCACCAATCGCCACCACCGTTTTGCCAGACAGGGCGGAAACGCCGTTGACCGTGTTCACTGCCACCGGTACTGAACGGTTAGTGGTAGTGTTGTCCCCCAGTTGGCCATAAGAATTCTGGCCCCAGGCCGCCACGGTGCCATCGAGATACAACGCCAGACTGTGGGATTGGCCCGCGGCAAGCCAGGTTACGGTCTTGCCATAGAGCGCGGAGACACCACTGGTGGTGTTTAGATTCACTGGCACATGGGTAGTTGTTGTCGTGTTGTTGCCGAGCTGGCCGTAAGCGTTGTAGCCCCAGGTGGCGACAGTGCCGTCGGTACACAAGGCCAAGCTGTGGTTACTGCCCGCTGCAAAGTTGATCACCGTTTTGCCATTCAAGGCGGAGACACCACTCGCAGTATTCACCGCCACGGGCACATTGCGTTGAGTCGTGGTGTTGTCCCCTAGTTCGCCATGACCGTTGTAGCCCCAGGCCACCACGGTGCCGTCGGAGCATAGTGCCAAGCTGTGATAGCTACCCGCCGCCACCGCCACCACGGTTTTGCCATTAAGGGCGGACACGCCACTGGTGGTGTTCACGGGCACCGGTATATGGCTTTCGGTCGTCGTGTTGTTGCCAAGCTGGCCGTTGGAGTTGTAGCCCCAGGTGGCGACAGTGCCGTCAGAACACAAGGCCATGCTATGGTAAACGCCTGTCGCCACGGCCACCACGGTTTTACCATTCAAGGCGGAGACACCCAGGGCGGTGTTCGCCGCCACCGGCACTGTGCTGTCGGTGGTCGTGTTGTTGCCAAGTTGGCCGTTGGAGTTGTAGCCCCAGGCAGCCAGAGTGCCATCCGAGCAGAGCGCCAGACTGTGAGCATAATTCTGGGAAAGCGCCAGGATAGTCTTGCCAGCCAGCACGCCAGTCGCGGTCACTGGCACCATTATATTACGCTGGGTATAAGTGCCGTCTCCTAAACTGCCAATGATATTGTAGCCCCAAGCAAAGGCCCGGTTCGCCGCCCACACCAGCACCAGGTCATTCCCCGTGCCGCCGTAGTAGTGGGCCACGAAGTTGTACGTCATGCCGCCATAGCTCAGCGTCACCGTCTGCCCCTGCGCCAGGTGGTCGAAGGTGCCGTTGATGAAGGGCAGGCCGGTGTTGTTCACCACGGTCAGGTTCGTGCCTGTGGCCGGGGCAAAGTTCAGGGTGAAGTTCACCGTGTTGCCTGTGGCAGTGTAGCTGCTCGCGGTCACCGGCACATCCGTGGCCGCATTCCAGGTGGCAGTGACCGTCGCAGCTTCAGCGGACAGGGCTGATGCAAAGACCACGCATGCTAGGAGTAGATAAAAGGTGCGTGGGTATGGCATGAAAGGTTGAGTGGCTCTTGTCCGATCTCTCATGGCGCTTAATCCTTTCATCAAGTTCTTTCCAGTTTCGAAGCCGCTATGGAACAAGTTCCCGTCAGTGAGCGCCCCGCATGGACATTTGCTAGGGGTTGGCACTTCCGCCGACGTCTCAGGTGGCATGCAAAGCGCTGCGGGGCTTTCTGACCCTTTTGCAAGAGCGCCGTGCGCCACCCCGTAATTTCAGCACATGATTCGCTGCCCCCATTTATCCATCGCCCTTGGGCTACTGGCTGCTGCGCCCGCTTGGGCTGCGGCGGCTCCGGTGATGTTTGAAAAGGATGTGCGGCCCATTTTAAAAACGCACTGCTTCCAATGCCATGGCGAGGCTGGCGAAACCAAGGGCGGGCTGGATGTGCGGCTGGCGCGCTTCATTCTCAAAGGCGGCAAGGACGGGCCAGTGATCGTTCCGGGCAAGGTGGCGGAGAGCCACCTCATCGACCTCATCAAGAAAGGCGAGATGCCGAAGGGCAAGACGAAGCTCAAGGATCACGAAATCGCCACGCTCGAAGCCTGGGTGGCGCAGGGCGCGAAGACCGTGCGCCCCGAGCCGGAAAAGCTCGGGCCGGAGCATGCCTTCACGGACGAAGAGCGTGCGTGGTGGTCGCTGCAGCCGATTCATGCGGTGAAGCCGCCGGTGGAGAAAAAGGGTGCCACAAACATCGACGCTTTCATTGCCGCGAAGCTCACCGAGAAAGGGCTGTCGTTTTCACCCGAAGCCGATCCCGTCACCTTCATTCGCCGCGCCAGCTTTGATCTGATCGGTCTGCCACCCACTCCCGCCGAGGTGGATGAGTTCGTCGCTTCTTACATCAAGCATCCAGAAACCAGCATCCAGCTTCTAGTTGATCGCCTGCTGGCCTCACCGCATTACGGCGAGCGCTGGGGCCGCCACTGGCTGGATGCCGCGGGCTATGCGGACAGCGAGGGCTTTGGCGAGCGCGATCTGGAGCGCCAGTGGGCCTGGAAGTACCGCGATTACGTCATCAATGCGTTCAACAAGGACAAGCCCTTTGATCAGTTCGTGCGCGAGCAGCTTGCGGGCGATGAAATGGTGCCGCAGCCGTACAAGGAACTCGCGCCAGACGCCATCGAAAAACTCGCCGCCACCGGCTTCCTGCGCATGTCGCCCAATGGCACCGGCGAGAAGAACGACGCCGCCACGCAGAATGCGAACATTGCCGACACGCTCAAAATGGTGGGAACCTCGCTGTATGGCCTCACCATCGGCTGCGCGCAGTGCCACGACCACCGCTACGATCCCATCTCGCAGGCCGACTACTACCGCCTGCGCGCGGTGTTTGAGCCGGGCTTTGATACGAAGGCCTGGCGCGCACCCGGTGGTCGCCTCGTGTCCTTGCTGACGGAAAAGGAGAGCGCCGAATCCGCACGGATCGAAGCCGAGGCCAAGAAGCTCGACGCCTCGCGCAATGCCAAGGCGGAGGAGTTCATCACGGAAGTGCTGGAAAAGGAAATCGGCAAAGCAACCGAGCAAGATCGTGCAGCGCTGCGCACGGCGTATCGCACCGAGGTCAAGAAACGCAGCGCAGAGCAGACCAAGCTGCTCAAAGCCTGGCCGCGCGTGAACCAGCTCAGCTCCGGCTCCCTCTATCTCTACGACACCACCAACAAGACCAAGCACGCGGATGAATTGAAAAAGATGGCGGATGAAGCCGTGGCGGTGCGCGCGACCAAGCCAAAGCAGGAATTCCTCCACGCCTTCACCGAACTGCCCAAGAAGCCCGAGGCGGTGCCCGCGACCTTCATCTTCAATCGCGGTCAGTTTGATCAGCCCAAAGAGCAGGTGAAGCCGAGCGATCTCACCGTGCTCGCCGCCTTCCGCAAGATCGAGATCCCTGAGAAGAACGCCGCGCTACCCACTACGGGACGCCGTCTGGCCCTGGCCACTGAACTCACCGACGGCAAGCACCCCCTCGTGGCTCGCGTGATGGTGAACCGCGTCTGGATGCATCATTTCGGCAAAGGCATCGTGGCCAGCCCCGGAGACTTCGGCCTGCTGGGCAGCAAGCCGACGCACCCCGAACTGCTCGACTGGTTGGCGACGGATTTCATGGTACGTGGCTGGAGCCTGAAGCAACTGCACCGCCAGATCATGACCTCGCGCACCTACCGCCAGGCCTCCACGCGAGATGCCACGCGCGACCGCATCGACCCCGACAACGCCTATCTCAGCCGCATGAGCGTGCGCCGTCTCGATGCCGAAATCCTGCGCGACAGCCTGCTGGCGGTGAGTGGCAAGCTGAACTCGAAGGTGGGTGGCGCACCCGTGCCGGTGATGTTCAATGAGGAAGGGCAGGTGGTCATCGGCATCGACACCACCGACACCGCCGGTCGTCCCTCCGGCAAGATCGTCCCGCTCAACGGCGATGAATTCCGCCGCAGCATCTACGTGCAGGCTCGGCGCTCGCGCCCGCTGGAAATGTTTGCCACCTTTGACGCGCCCATCATGGAGCCGAGCTGCGATGCCCGCGCCGTCACCACCGTCAGTCCGCAAAGCCTGCTGCTGATGAACAGCACCACCATGCGCGTGCACGCGCAGCAGTTTGCGCAGCGCGTCCAAAATGAAGGCGGCAAGGACATGGCGGAGCAGGTGCGCTATGCGTTTAAACTCGTCAGCGGCAAAGCTCCGTCTGAATCCGATGTGCAGCAGAGCGTCGAGTTCGTGCAGGCGCAGACCGAATTCTACAAGGCGAATCCCACTTCGCTGGAAGTGCAATTGGGCGCGCCGTCCAAGACACCGGGAGAGCCTGCCTTCCTCGGCCTCACGGCCCTGTGCCATGCGCTGCTCAGCTCGAATGCGCTGCTGTATGTGGATTAACCCTGGGGGGTGATCCACTCGGTCTTTTCCAGTTCCAGCTTGGGAGAGAACACGGCGACGGGGATGGGTTCCTCAACCTCGGAGTTCCAAAAAGCTTCCGGTGTTGCGGTGAAATGGTACCTCACGTGCAGGCGGCCATCACTGGTTAGGTTGATTCCGTGGGGGATCAGGGTGATGGAAGAAGCTTCCTGAAGCGGGTGGGGGAGAGCTAGCAGGGCGGCAGTCGTGGCGGTGCTCAGGGCATCATAGCGGGCAACGAACAGCTGCCAGAGCGTGGACTGGGTGTCTGAGGGATCGCTGCCGTAGCCGTTCAAAGTCACACTGCGGCCAGTGGGCAGCACGGGATTGGCGTGCCAGGTCTTGAAATGCGGCAAATGGGTGAAATCTCCAATGATCGGGTGATGCCCGGGGATGCGCATTTCGCGTCGTTTACGCCGCGCCAGTTCCACCACCATCAAGGTCGCAATTAGAACCCCAAAGACTGTGGCGAGCGCTAGAATAACGCGGACGACGAACAGGAGCGGGACATCCAGCAAAGCTGGGGGGATGGGCACTTTAACGGCCACGGCCCCCTTGCCAAGCAGCCATAGGCAGATGGAGACGACCGGGCTGATGATGCAGATGGTGAGAAAACCACAGACGAAAACGACCAGCCAGCTCCAAATAGAAGGCTGCTCAAATGCGGTGACGGTGGCGTGATTGGGAAGCTTCATCGCAGCGATTGCTGGCGAACCAGAAACTTTGTTCGCGGCATTTTAACTGGTCGCCCAATTAGGTGTCGAGATATTTCCGCGAGCAGGCACAAGATACCTTGGGTCATGAATCGTAGGCGGCACGCGGTCGCTCAAATTCGTCGCAAAACCATTCGTCAAGCTGCATTCGCCCTTCATCTTTGCGGTATGGCCCAGGCAATCATGAATCCCGAAGAGGTCCGGCGCTTTGCGCAGGAGTTGAAACGCTTCAACACAGAGATGCAGCAGCGTTCTGCCTCCCTGCAAAGCCGGTTTGCGGCCCTCGGTGAAACCTGGCAGGATGCGGAGCATGAAAAATTTGCCGGCGAATTCACCACCACCATGAAAGCCATCAAGCGGTTCATGGAGATGTCCGAGCAGCACACGCCCTTCCTCCTGCGCAAGGCGCAGCGCATTGAGGAATACCTCAGCCAGCGCTGAAACCCTGACAGCAACCCCGCACCCGCAACCTCCGCATGGCTGACCAGGCACGCATCTCCAATCTCGACGCCATTGAGGCGTTTCGGTCCTCGCTCATCGTCTTCATGGGCAAAACCCGAGTGGCGCTCGACACGGTGCAGGACGCAGTCAAAAGAACGCGTGGCTGGGTGCAGACGGAGCAGCCCGCCTACTGGTCCGGGCAGATCCGCATGCGGCAGAAAAAGCTCGATCAGGCGCAGCAGGAACTCATGAGCGCCCGCATGTCCGAGTTTGTGGAAAACCCCGCCGCCCAGCAAATGGCGGTGCGGAAAGCCCGCGCCGCACTGGAAGAGGCCCAGGCCAAGCTGGAGCGCACCAAGGCCTGGGGGCGTGATTTTGACCGCACCATTGATCCGCTGGCGCGCAAGGCGGACTCCCTGCGCGATTTCATTGACGGCGATCTTGTCAAGGCCGTGGCTTATCTTGTAGAAATCCAGAAAATTCTCCAGGCTTACAACGAATCTCCCACCCCGCAGGCAAGCTCCAACGCCTGATCCTCTGCCACCATGAATCTCATCCAAAACGCCCGCGAACTTTCCGAGCACTGGCATGCTACCAAAGCACATTGGCGCGATGCCAAGGCGCTGGACTTTGAAAAAAGCTATCTGGAACCGCTGCCCGGCCTCATGACGAAGACCGGTGCTATGATCAACGAACTCGAAAACCTGCTCCGAAAGATCCGCAAAGACTGTGAACAGCTCCATTGACCTCCGCTCCTCGCGCATTGTTTCCCTGCACACCACGCTGCGCGATACCATGGCAGATTTTGCCGCGCGCAGCGAGCAGATCGCCCGCGAAATCCGTTCCAAACGCTACACCTCTGAGCAGAACCACCTGCAGCAGGTTGAGGTATTTGATACTCAGCATGGCACCTCCGTCAGCGATGTGGCCGCGCAGTGGGACGAGTACGTGAAATCCATCCATGCCCGGCATGAGGTGCGCTCCACGGCTTTCAAACGCTACGCGGACCGCATCAAGCGTGATCTGCCCGCCATGACGCAGAAGGAGCGCGAGCGCTGGCTGGGACGGCAGCAGATGCGCCGTATGCATGCGGATTCGATTCGTAAACGTGGCCTGCAGCAACTCGATCACCACGCCGACGAACTGCTGGCGCGCCTGACAGCCGCCAAAGACCGTCTGCTGGCGGTGCTCAAGGCCACCGGTGAGCGCCTCGGCCGCAAGGCCGCCCCGCAGCCGAATACCAGCCTCACGCTCGCGGACATACCCGCCAACGTGGAAGCCATCGAAGCGCATGCGCAGAACCTCGAAGAACAGCTCGGCGCTGGCAAAAGCTCCGGCATGTTCAAGATGTTCTCCAAGCCACGCGTGGATTTGCCCCAGCTCAGCCAGGCGGTGCTCGATTACGAAACCAGCGTGTTGGAGCTGGAGGCTGCCAAAGAGGCGGCTGCCGCACAAATCCAGGGGGAATTTGAGCATACGGATGCCTTGGTCACCGCCGACTGGAACCGCACCGAAGAGGTGGCGGAAAAATTCCGGCAGGCCATGCTGAAGCGACTGGCCACGCAGATCCCCACCTGTCTCGCACGCAATGAACGTCTGCTCGCGCGCAATCTGCAACGCTTCGAGGCGCAAAAAGCCGCCGCCCTGGCCCAGGTGAGCGGCCCCCTCCTCCAGCAGCGTCAGCAGCTCAAGGACCAGCATGAAGCTTCCATGCATGCCATGCAGGTGGCAGCGCAGCAGCGCTGGACCAAACTGCAGGCCGAGTGGGATCAGAAGATCCCGCCACTGCTCGCCGCTGTGGCGGAGATCAGCCAGGATGCCGCTGCGCAGTTTGCCCCCTGGACCACGACCTACCAGCCGCAGAAGTTGTTTCCATACGCGCTGCGCTTTGGTGCGCTCAATCTCGACCTCAGCACTGCGGCGGCGTTGTTTGAAAAGGAAACGCCCTTCAGCCTGAGCGGCCATGAGCATATCTCGCTGCCGCTGGCGCTCGCCTTCCCGCAGGAAGGTTCCTTGCTCATCGAAACCGACGACGACGGCGGCAAGTGGGTGGCGGATGTGATGAACGACGTCATCTTCCGTCTGTTCTCGCAGGCACCTCCGGGGAAGGTACACTTCACCATCATCGACGCTGTCGGTCTGGGGCAAAACTTCGCCGGGCTGATGCATCTGGCCGACTACGAACCCGCCCTCATCAACCGCCGCATCTGGACGCAGCGTGAGCACATCGAGGAGCGCCTCGCGGAACTCAACGAGCATGTCGAGAAGGTCATCCAGATGTATTTGCGCAACGAGTACGCGACCATCACCGAATACAACGAGCAGGCCGGAAGTGTGGCGGAGAAGTACCACTTCCTCGTCATCGCCGGACTGCCTGCCGCATTCAATGAATCGTCGATGGCACGGTTGAAGAGCATCGTCTTGAGCGGCGCACGCTGTGGCGTGTTTGTGCTCATTCACTGGGACCGCCGCCAGCCGCTGCCGGAAGGACTTAGCGCAGAGGATTTGCGCAAGAACTGCGCACGCATCGTGCGTGAAAAGGGCGTCGTCACCTTCAGTGGCATTCGCACGCTGGAACTGGATGCACCGCCTTCGGATGTCATCGCTGCGGATCTCGCCCATCAAATCGGGCAGGCCAGCATTGATTCGAACCGCGTGCAGGTGCCGTTCAGTGTCGTCACGCCGAAGGAGATGTGGTCAGAAAGCACCACCAGCGAGCTGCGCATCGCCATTGGTCGTACGGGCGCCACGAAGCTGCAATACCTCGCCATCGGCAAGGGCACACGCCAGCACGCGCTGCTCGCAGGTAAAACGGGTTCCGGTAAATCCACGCTGCTGCACATCATCATCACCAATCTGGCGTTGTCTTGCAGCCCGGATGAGATCGAGTTCTATCTCATCGACTTCAAGAAAGGCGTCGAATTCAAGTGCTACGCGGACGCCAAACTGCCGCACGCCAAAGTCATCGCCATTGAGAGCGATCGCGAATTCGCATTGAGTGTGCTCCAGCGCATCGACGAAGAACTGCGCCGTCGTGGCGAGCTCTTCCGCAAAGCAGGCGCACAGGATCTCGCCGGTTACAAGCGGGTCGGCGGCACCGAGCCGATGCCGCGCTCCATGCTCATCATTGATGAGTTCCAGGAATACTTCACTGAAGACGACGCCGTCGCTCAGGGGGCCGCCTTGCTGCTGGACCGCATCGTGCGTCAGGGCCGTGCTTTCGGCATCCATGTCTTCCTCGGTTCGCAGACGCTCGGCGGTGCCTACACGCTCGCACGTACCACGCTGGGGCAGATGGTTATCCGCATTGCCTTGCAGTGCAACGAGGCCGACGCCGCCCTGATCATGGACGACACGAACACCGCGCCGCGTTTGCTCTCACGCCCAGGTGAAGGCATCTACAATGACGCCGCCGGTGCCGTGGAAGGGAACAGTCCCTTCCAGGTCGTCTGGCTCACCGATGAGGAGCGCGATATGAACCTCGTCAAAGTCTCCAAGCTTTCCAAAGAACGCGGCTTCGAGAGCAAGCGCCCCATCGTTTTTGAAGGCAACATGCCTGCGGATGTGCGCGACAACGCCCTGCTTTTCGCTGCGCTGGCCAATCCGGTGGTCAAAGCCCCGGTCGATCCCAAATGCTGGCTCGGCATGCCCAACGCTATCAAAGGCCCCACGGAAGCGATGTTCCCACGGCAGAGCGGACGCCACCTGCTGCTCGTCGGTCAGAACGACGAAGCCGTCGCCGCCATCATGGGCCTCGGCATGCTCGCGCTCGCTGCGCAGCATCCGCGCGCCACTCCACCGAGGTTTTACCTCATCCACAGCGCGCTGGCTGGCACGCCGGACTGCGAATTCCTCGAAGGCATCGCCCAAGGCCAAGCGCAGATTTCGCAGGGCCATGAGGCCCCCGAATTCCTCACGGAAATCCACACCGAAATGAAGCGCCGCAACGATGAAGGCAGCGCGGGAGATCCGCCCATCTACCTCTTCATCCACGGCCTGCAAAAGTTCCGCAAGCTGCGCTACGAGGAAGATTTCTCCTTCGGCGGTGACGACGCTCCGAAGCCCGGCACCCAGCTCAACGAGATCATTTCCGAAGGCCCGCCCGTCGGCATTCATCTCATCACCAGCCTCGACACGCTCAACAACGTCAATCGCTCCATCAGCCGCAAGGCCGTCAGCGAGCTCGGCATGCGCGTGCTCTTCCAGATGAGCGCCAACGACTCCGCCAGCCTCATCGACTCACCGAAAGCCAGCATGCTCGGCCTGCACCGCGCCCTCTTCTACAGCGAGCACGAATCCCGCCTCGAAACCTTCCGCCCCTTCGCTCTGCCAGATGCGGGCTGGGTGGCGGAGGCGCTGGCCCAATTGGGAAAGTAGGGAGGTAACCGGAAAGTACTCGATCAATCCAGCGCGACCTTTGACCTCGTCTATCTCCGCTGCGCTACGGTTCCCCGAAGGGCGACTTTGAACCACGCAACACCCTCGGCGGGGAGAGGGGATTCGATTTCACCCGCGCTCGGTCACTCCAATTCCTTCGCAAACTCCACCAGCTCTTCTCTCAGCCGCGCGATCTCATCCGTCACCACGGCGAGGAGCTTGCCTGATTGCAGCAGATTGCCGTCCCGCGTGCATTGGGTGAGGGCTGACACGGCGTTGAAGGCTGGGGTGGCGGCATAGTTACCCACCAGGCCTTTGAGGGAATGGGCGGCGTGGTGCAGGGCCTCGGCATCCAGTTCGTGCAGCGCCAGGCAGGCATTGCCGAGCATGGGCTGCGACTCCTCACAAAACAGCCGGATCAACTCCAGCATCAGCGGGCCATCGCCGATGTTATCAGAGAAAGTGGCGGCGTCGAAAACGGGGGCGTCACAGGCAGCACCGAAGGGCAGGGGATCAGCTTGGGGCACCTGATCGAGGCTGGCGTATTTTTCCAGCAGGGGGTAGAGCTGCAAGGAGTGAATCGGTTTGGCGATGTAGTCATCCATCCCTACGGCCAGGCATTGCTCGCGGTCGCCTTTCATCGCATTGGCGGTCATAGCGATGATGGGCACATGCGCGCCGGTGCCGATCTCGTGCAGGCGAATGGCCTGCGTAGCCTCTAGGCCGTTCATCTCGGGCATCTGGATGTCCATGAGAATGGCGTCGAAGGTCTGGTTGGCGAGGATGCTCAAGGCCTCGCGACCATTGTTGGCCAGCGTGACCTGATGGCCGCGATCTTCCAGCAGCTTGATGGCGACGAGCTGATTCACGCGCCCGTCTTCCACCAGCAGCAGCTTCATGGGGGCCGCGCTCTGCGGCCCCAAGGTGGCCTGTGCGACTGCCGCTGGGGCATCGGCCCGCAGGCAGCCCATGACACGGCAAATCGTCTCGAAGAGTTCCGAGTGTTTCACCGGTTTGGTCAGGCAGCGCTCATACCCCAAATCTTCATCAACCAGTTGAACGGTCATGTTGCCGCCGGAGGAAAGGATCAGGATTTTCGGCGCATAGCCACTGCAGCGTTGCTTGATCTGGCGGCACACCTCCGCGCCATCCATCTCTGGCATCATGTAGTCGAGTAGCATGAGCGGGATGGGCGTGCCTTCCGCCTTGGCCTGCTCCAGAAGGTTCAAGGCCTCAGCACCGCTGGCAGCAGGGATTGGGCGCAGTTCCCAGGTCTTGAGCATCTCTTCGAGAATCGTGCGGTTGGTCGCATTGTCATCCACCACCAGCACGGCAAAATGGCGCAATGTTTCCGGTAGCAGACGTGCGGCCTGCGGCTTCTGGGTGTCCAGCTCAAACTGGGTGGTGAAGTGGAAGACGCTGCCCTTGCCGGGCTCACTCTCTAGCCACATGCGCCCCTGCATCAGCTCCACGAGCTGCTTGGAAATGGCTAGGCCAAGTCCCGTGCCGCCGAAGCGGCGTGTCGTGGAGCTCTCCGCCTGCGTGAAGGATTCAAACACCAGCGCCTGCTTGTCCTTGGCGATGCCGATGCCGGTGTCTGACACTTGCACATGCAGAGTTACATGATTCTCGGTACGGCTCGCCACGCTCAGCTCCACCACGATCTCACCACGGGGAGTGAACTTGATGGCATTACCTACCAGATTCATAAGGATCTGTCGCAGGCGCCCGATGTCGCCGATCAGGCAGTCGGGCACGTCGGTTTTGACGTGATAGGCCAGCTCAAGATCCTTCTCTGCTGAACGGATTGCGAGCGTTTGCAGAGTGTCTCCGATGGCATCGCGCAGATCAAACTCATGCTGGTCGAGGTCCAGCTTACCAGCTTCGATCTTGGAGAAATCCAGGATGTCATTGAGTACCGTCATCAATGAATCAGCCGACTGCCGCACGAGATTCAGATAGCCGCGTTGGTCGGCGCTCATGCGGGTGTTCAGTAGCAGATCAGTCATGCCAATGACGCCATTCATCGGCGTGCGAATCTCATGGCTCATGTTCGCCAGGAAGGTGCTTTTGGCCCGGTTAGCCGCCTCGGCGGCCTCACGCGCCATCCGCAATTGGTCCTCGATATGAATGCGCTGGGTGATGTTCCGCGCCGCTGCATAGATGGCCGTCCTGCCAGTATTGGGCGCGGCAGTCCATTCGATCCAAAGGTAGCTGCCATTCTGATGCTGGTAGCGGTTGACGAAATTGACCAAGTTTTGCCCAGCGGCCAGTCGCTCGACTGCGGCCACCGTTTTAGGCTGGTCCTCTGCATGCACGAAGTCGAGGAAAGGCTGCCCCAACATCTCCTTCTCCGTGTAGCCCAGCGTGGTGCAGAAGGCGGGATTGATGCGCTTGAAGTAGCCGTCCATGCCAGCGATGCAGAGCATGTCCAGCGCCACTTGAAAGAAGGGACCCAGACCGCTGCTGGCCTCCTCGGCTTCGCGCTTAGCGCGCACGAGTTCGTCCTCTACTCGCTCGCGCAGGGCCAGTTGCTGTTGCAGTTCCTGCTTGGTCTGTTGCAGCTCCGCCATGGACTGCTCCAGCAGCGCCTTCTGGGCGGCCAGTGCGGCGTTGGCTTTATAGAGAGCCTCTTCGGTCTCCTTGAGCGCCGTGATGTCCTTGGAAATGCCGCAGGTGCCGATGATGCTGCCATCCGCGTCACGCAGCGGAATCTTCGTCACTAGCGCCCAGCCGGTGCGGCCATCGAGCAGCAGTTTTTTCTCCTCTTTGCCACTGATGGATTGCCCGCGGCGCATCAGTTCCTGCTCATCTTCCTCAGCGGCCTGGGCCAGAGAGTGCTCGAAGTAGTGGAAGTCCGTTTTACCGATCACCTCTACAGGCTCCCTAGCTCCCAGATACTCAGCCTCAGACCGGCTCACGAGAACAAACGCACCCTGCTTGTCTTTGAAATAAATCCGGTCTGGAATGTACTCCAGCAGGCATCTGAGCAGCTTGTAGTGCTCCTCAATGCTGGTTAAACTCGGCGTGCAGGTAGCCGGGTTTGCCGCTGCATGGGCTGGCTTGGCATCGGACATGGTGGGCGGACAACGGGCGTATGGCTCGCTTTAATCTATCCTGCCGCGAATCACAAACTTTCATTGTGAGAGGAGGGCCTTTTGAGAAACACCCAGCTCCTCAGCGCCCCCCCACCTCCATTATGTGGTGCAGGAGTCCACTGATCAACGCGTGGGGCTACACCATTGTTTCCCTGCGCCTTGATGTGGAGGTTACACCGCCGCGATCAGCAGTGGCACGATCTTCGTGGCGGCGAGCTTCATCGCGCCGATGGTCAGTTCTTCGGCCCGCTTCTGGGCGTCGAGCGTCTGACTGAGGACGAAGTTCTGTGCGACGATCGTTTGCGCTGCGACCAGTTCGTTGAACTCATCTTGGCTCATCTGCTTGCGCTGCACCGCGAGAACCCACTGCTCAAGCTGCTCTGCACTGGCCTGGATGAAGGCCCGCGAATCGGATTTCCCATTGCTGATCATCTGATCGAACTGCGCCTTGGCATCCGCCACGGTCGGATCGCTGATTTGCTTGATTGTGTCTTGGAGTTGGGACATGAGCTTTGAAGGGGGGGAGTCTTACGGCTTGATGATCACGCTGTAGTTTTGCTGGATCTGTTTCTTCTTGAACGCGGCATAGGTCGGACTCAGGAAATGATTTTTGCGGATTGTCGCAACGTCGCGCTGGAAGAGATCGGCAGAATTGGAGATGAATTGGCGGCGCGCGGGAACGGCCTTAGGCACGTAAGAGGCGGTGTTGGTGAACTGGGTGGTGATGGCTGCGACCTCGCTATTAAAAGCGGCCTCGTCCCACTGCGCGGGCGCAGCAGCAGATGTATGAGCGTCGATGAAGCCAAGATGGGCGGTCTGGAGTTGGTTCAGATCAACCTGGGCCGAGGCATCGCTCATCAACTCGCAGGCCGGGATGAAAAGCGCCAAGACGCAGGCCAGGAGACCGCGCAGCAGGGAGGGGAAGGGGGAATTTTTACTCATGAGTGATGAACCTTAACGGAATGTGGCATTACGTGAAAGGTCATTCTTTGGGGGCTAGGGTGCCAAGAGGCCTCGCGACCTGGTTCCGAGGCGATGCAGCGGCGAAGCTTCATGCTACTTCTGCTGCGAGATCATATGCCGGGTGTTTGATCTCAGAGGATGGCTTATTCTCCAAAGCTGAAGGAGTAGAGGCGTGCGGCGGTCAACTCAAACTCCAGCCGTACTGGCTGATCGCGCACTGAGGCGAGTTTGAATTTGCCGCCCCAGTGCAGCGGGTGATCGGTGACCCTGCCGGTCACGGGGGCAGCGGTGGCGAGGAGCTTGCCTGCTTCGTCGAGCAGCCGGACCATGACTTGGCCGCCTGCGGCATCGGCAC
>CAINGK010000084.1 GCA_903848465.1 uncultured Verrucomicrobiota bacterium | reverse complement strand
TGGAGCTGCCAAACGCCCACGCAACGACTCAACCAAATCAATGAGCAGACTGTGATGCGAGCCTTGTTTATGTTCATGCATCTGCTCTACAACCCACAGTGAAGATTATTTCAGAAATCTTAACTAAATGGCAGTGCACCCATGCCGTCCCCGGATGATGCCGCGCCATCCTCGGTGCCCAAATGGCTGCAGGCATCAACAGCACGAGGAAAATATGCGCCCAGGTCGGTATCGGATCAAAGAAGCTCGCGGAGCAGGCATGCGTGGTAAACTCCATGAGCAAGGAGTTCAGTGGCAGGACAATGCCCGCACCGAGCAGGGCACGGCTAAAGAAGGAACGGCGGCCATTCATGTCCGGTAGTCTAGTGGGGGCGGGCTTCAGCGGTCATCTTCTTTTATGTGAAATCCTCATGAATCCACAGTGAAGTGAGCATTCACACCCTGCTGTCCTTGACTTGCCAGGCTCAGCCTTGCCCACTTGTCACCTCTCGACCCTCTTGACCTCCGCTTCTTCTCTGCTTACTTGCACTTTGTCCATGACCACCACCGCCACGGCTCTGCTCCTTCTTTCCCTGCGACTTACGCAAGGGTAGGCGGCCCGTGTTTCCTCGTCATGCCTCTTGCCGTCACGTCACGGCAGTTTCTCAGAGCAGGAAAGAATCCTGTCCAATTCTGAAATCTTGTTAATCCTGTCCCAATCTGTCTCGTCATGTTAAAAGATCCGTCTTCCAAGTACCAGCCCTTCCCGCTGATCAGCATCCCCAACCGTCAATGGCCCACCCGCCATCTGACCCATGCGCCCATCTGGTGCAGCGTCGATCTGCGCGATGGCAATCAGGCGCTCGCTGTGCCGATGAATGTGTCGCAGAAGCTGGAGATGTTTGATGCGCTGGTGAAATGCGGCTTCAAGGAAATCGAGGTCGGTTTCCCCTCCGCTTCGAACACTGAGTTCAACTTCAACCGGCGTCTCATCGAGGAGAAGCGGATCCCTGACGATGTGACCATCCAGTGCCTGGTGCAGGCGCGCGAAGACTTGATCGAGAAGACCGTCGAGTCGCTCCTGGGTGCCAAGAAGGTGGTCATCCACATGTACAATTCCACCTCGCCTGCGCAACGGAAGTACGTGTTTGGCAAAACCAAGGAAGAGATCATCGCCGTGGCCGTCAAAGGCGCGCAGATGATCAAGGACCGCCTGCACCGCCTCACCGCAGGTGGCACACAGGTGACCTTGCAGTATTCACCCGAGAGCTTCAGCGCCACGGAAGTCGAATTCGCCAAGGAGATCAGCGAAGCCGTCATGGACGTGTGGCAGCCGACGCCGCAGCACAAGATGATCCTGAATCTGCCCGACACCGTCGAGGTGGCCATGCCCAATGTGTATGCCGACCAGATTGAATGGATCTGCACGAACATCAAAAATCGCGAGAGCCTCATCATCAGTCTGCACACGCACAACGACCGAGGCACCGGCACCGCCGCCACGGAGCTTGGCCTGCTGGCAGGTGCCGACCGCGTGGAAGGCACCCTGTTTGGCAATGGCGAGCGCACTGGCAATCTCGACATCGTGCAGGTGGCCATGAACCTCTACATGCACGGCATCGCCCCCGGCTTGGACTTCAGCGACATGAGCGGCCTCATCCACATGTACGAGCGCACCACCGGCATGACCGTGGCTCCGCGCCATCCCTACAGCGGCGAACTCGTCTTCACCGCCTTCAGTGGCAGCCATCAGGACGCCATCAAGAAAGGCCTCACCGGCTACGAAGAGCACAAATCCATTTGGGATGTACCCTACCTCACCATTGATCCGAACGACATCGGCCGCGAATACCGCGAAGTCATTCGCGTGAACTCGCAGAGCGGCAAAGGAGGCGTGGCCTACCTGCTGGAGAGCGAGTTTGGCATCGAATTGCCGAAGGACATGCAGCGCGAGTTCGGCCCGCTGGCCAACGACATCGTGGACAAACTGGGCCGCGAAGTCACCGCTGCGGAATTGAAGGGCATGTTCTGGCAGGAATACATCGAGCGCGAAACCCCCTTTGCCCTCCATCACTTCCATGCCGATGGCGTGGACGGCGTCTTCACCTGCCGCTGCAGCCTCGTCATCAACGGCAAGGAACGCGGCATCGCCGGCAAAGGCAACGGCCCCATCGCAGCGTTTGCGCATGCACTCATTCAAGAAGGCGGCGCACCTGCCTTTGAAGTCGCCACCTACCGCGAGCAAAGCCTCAGCTCCGGCACCGAAGCCAGCGCCCTCGCCTTCATCCAGATCAAAACCGCCAGCGGCAAAACCATCTGGGGTGCAGGCGTGGATACGAACATCGAGCTCGCCTCGATCAAAGCGGTGCTCAGCGCGGTGAATCGGGCTTCATAATGGAGCGCGCGCGTCCCGCGTGCTGCATTCGGTGTCCCGCCGAATGCATGCCCAGCGTGTGCGAGAGCCTGTCCGGCTTTCGCAAACCTGGAGCCCCTCTTCCGCGAGACGCGTAAGACAGCCTGCGAGACGCAGGCGCTCCCATTTCCTGAATGGCTCGCTACGTAAGCATCGAAAAGGTCAGTTGCCGCACGCCTCTGCCTGCGGTTTATCCTCGCACCCCATGTCTCTTCAAATCCCCGACTATCCTTTCCAAGCCTACATCTTCGACTGCGACGGCACGCTCGTTGATTCCATGCCACTGCACTACATCGCCTGGGTGGAGGCCTTGAAGCAGCATGATGCGCCGTATGAGTTCACCGAGGAGGAGTTTTATGCGCACGCCGGCATGAAGGAGCAGGACGTGGTCAAGTTGCTCAATGCGAAGCATGGAGCGAACGTTGATCCAGTGAGCGTGGATGAACTGAAGATGGAGATCTTCGCCAGACGCATTCCCGAAGTGCAGGCCGTGCGGCCTGTGGCTGAATTTGCGAAATCCCTCTTTGGCCGCTTCCCGATGGCTGTGGCGTCGGGCAGTGAAGAATCCACCGTGCGCGGTTGCCTGACAGCCACAGGCTTGATCGATCTCTTTCCCATCATCATCACACCCAAGAAGGTGAAACACGGCAAGCCCGCACCCGACATGTTTCTTCTCGCTGCCGAGCTCATGGGCATCGCGCCGAGTGAATGCCTTGTGCTGGAAGATGGCAACAGCGGCATCCAGGCAGCTAATGCGGCGGGAATGCAATCGGTGTTTATACCGCGGACAATGCGCTGAGTAGCTCGGGCAAGATTGCCCGAGCTACTTCTGCATCCACGCCTTCCAGCACGTCACAAAGCCCTTCGCGAAATCCTGCGGCCGCGCCTCCACCCAGGCGGAGATGTCTTCTGGCTTGAACCAATCCCCTGTGGCCACCTCTTCGGGCAGGCAGCGCACTGGGCCGTCATGGCGGGCGATGCGTAGCTCCACGAATTCATGGTCGGTGTTGTCTCCGGCGGGGATCTGGGCGGCCAGCTCCGTGGATTCGACGTGGATGCCCACTTCTTCTCCCAGCTCCCGCACTGCGGCGCTGGCGTAGCCTTCGCCAGCATCCAGATGACCGCCAGCACTGCTGTCCCACTTGAGCGGTGACACATCCTTGAGATGCGAACGCTGCTGCAGGTAGATGTGACCGCGCTTGTTGATGACGAAGATGTGCACCGCACGGTGCAGCAGCTTGCGCTTGTGCACCTCCCCGCGCGTGAGTTGCTCGATGACCTCGTTGCGCTCATTCACCACATCAAACATCTCGCTGGCCTTCTGCCCGGCATCGGCCTCGTGGCGCTGCTCGTAATGACGGGCGATCTGAATCCATTGCGACAACGACAGCGCTTCCGCGCGCACCATTCCCGTGACGCCGAGCGCCTGAATCAGCGACTCCCAGCCACCCGGCGCTTCGGGCAGGAGATTTTTCAACTGCTTGCGCCGCTGCGAAAAACCCATGCGCACCAAGCGATCAAACAGGACGTGATCAAACACTGGCAGCGTGGCGGGATCTCGCGGTGTGAGGCGGATGATGGCGGAGTCCACCCGGGGCTTTGGCACGAAAACCTCCGGCGGCACCACGCGCAGCATCTCGACGTTCCAGTCCTTCTGCACCAGCAGGCTGAGCGCGCCGTAGGCATCGTCTTCACAGGTGGCGGCCAGGCGGTCGCACACTTCCTTTTGCAGCATGAACACCGCGCAGCCCACCGGCGATGGCGGCGTGAGCCAGTGCTTCAAGATCTCGCTGCCGACCGAATACGGCAGATTCCCCACGATGCGCAGCGGGCCATGCTTGAACCACGCACGCAAATTGATGCGCGTGGCGTCGTTGTGGATGACCTCGACATCGCTGCGACCTTCAAACTGGCTTTGCAGTTCCGGCGCGAGCTGGGAATCTTTTTCAATCAAAATAAGTTTCTTCGGCCTGCCAACGAGATGCTTCGTCAAAGCCCCCATGCCAGGGCCGATTTCCACCACCACGTCTGCCCCGTCCGGCTGCACCTGATCGCCGATCCAGCGGGCAATCTCCTCGTCCTGCAGGAAGTTCTGCCCCATGCTCTTGCGCGGGGTGAAGTGCGGGCGTGGGGGCGGGGCTTCGGAGCGGCGTTGGTCGCGGTATCTCATTGCCGCATCATCCACCGTTCTGCGCTTCCATCAAACCAATCCATTCAGGGCAGCCAATACTTGACCCCCGGCACGAATGACGCACTCTGGGAGGTGCTTAGAACCTGCCTCAAATCCAAACTCCACCGTGCCGCCATCACCGATGCCAACATCGCCTATGAAGGCAGCATCACCATTCCGACCGATCTCATGGAAAAAGCCGACCTCTGGGTGGGCGAAAAAGTGCTGGTGACCTCCATCACCAACGGCGCACGCTTGGAAACCTACGTCATCCCCGGCCCGAGCGGCTCTGGACAGATCGTTGTCAACGGCGCTGCCGCCCATCTTATCAACACCGGCCACCGCGTCACCATCATGGCCTGGGGCGAAAGCGAGTATCCCATCATCCCCAAGCGTCTGCTGCTCAATGAGCGCAACGAGGTGGTGAACGACACGGTACTGTGAGGCGTCCAGGATACATACTTCAAAAAGCAACAATCCTTGTTCCTCAATCGTCAATCACGCGTAGCTAGGACGCTCTCGATCCGAAGGATTGACGATTGTCGAGCAATCGATTTTTGATAGTCGATGTTCCAAACCTCAGCCGCGCACACGCGGTTGAGCAGCGTATGGCAATGCCTTCTCATTCAAGGCCTGCCCAGCACAAGAATACCACGTTGAGCGACTTTCGGCGGTTCAAGCTGCCGCAGGACTCCGTATGATCTTGTTATGACTTCGACTGCCGCCTGCTCACTCCTGTTGCTGCTCGCCTTGGACGCCTCGCTCTTCGCGCAGGCGGATGGCCTCAAGTCGAAGACGACCTATGCCAAGGCTTACGGCGAGACGAAGAATACCGTGGCGGTGGACCCAGGCAAAGATCTGCCGCGCTACCCTGCGGTGGAGCCAAAGGCCGCCATCGCCACCTGGCAGGTGAAAAAGGGCTTCAAGCTCCAGTTCGCCGCTCATGAGCCGCAGGTGCGCAGCCCCATCGCGGTGTGCTTTGATGAAAATGGGCGCATGTTTGTGTGCGAGATGATCGACTACAGCGAGATGCGCGATGTCACGCCGCATCTAGGACGTATCTCCATGCTGCAAGACAAGGACGGCGACGGCTATTACGAGACGAGCCAGGTCTTTGCCGATGACCTCCCCTGGCCTACCGGTCTCGCGTGGGCCAATGGCGGACTGTTTGTGGGAGCCACGCCGGACATCTGGCGCTTTGAAGACAAGGACGGCGATGGCAAGGCGGAGGTGCGCGAGAAGGTCTTCACCGGCTTTGGCACTGGGTTGAAAATCCTCAATGTGCAGGGCCTCATGAACAGCTTCATGTGGGGGCAGGACAATCGCATTCATGTGCTGGCCGGGGGTGGCAATCGGGGCGTGATCACCTGCCTGAAGCGGGCGGATGACAAGGGCGTGGAACTCGGCGGCAAGGACTTCTGGTTTGATCCGCTCACGCTGAAATTCGGACTCGAAGGCGGCGGCGCGCAGTATGGCATGAGCTTTGACAACTACGGGCGCAAGTTCGCCTGCTCGAACTCCGACCACCTGCAGTACTGGGTCTATGATGACAAATACGCCAACCGCAATCCCTACTACCCTATGCCGCCCGCGCGCCAGAGCATCGCGGCGGATGGCGGAGCAGCGGAGGTGTTTCGCATCAGCCCGGATGAGCCCTGGCGCATCATCCGCACGCGCTGGCGCATCGCGGGTGTGGTGAAGGGCGCAGTGGAAGGCGGCGGGCGCGTGAGCGGCTACTTCACCGGCGCGACCGGCACGACCATCTATCGCGGCGATGCCTACGGCCCCGACTTCGTGAACAACAGCTTCACCGGCGATGCGGGCGGGCAGCTTGTGCATCGCAAGATTATCAAGCCCAGCGCAGACGGCATCAGCCTTATCGGCGAACGCCCCGCCGACGAGCACGGTTTTGAATTTGCCGCCAGCAAAGACACCTGGGTGCGCGTGGTGAACTTCGCCAACGCCCCCGACGGCTGCCTGCACATCTGCGACATGTACCGCGAAGTGATTGAGCATCCCTGGAGCATCCCCGACGAGATCAAAAAGTACATCGACCTCAACAGCGGCAACGACCGTGGCCGCATCTACCGCATCGTGCCTGACAAAGGTGCCGAGCGCATCGGCCAGAAGGTGGCCCTGGGAAAAGCCAGCACCGAGGAACTCGTGCAGACCCTGAGCCATCCGAATGGCTGGCACCGCGATACGGCGCAGCGGTTGCTGTTTGAGCGGCAGGACAAGACGGCGGTGCCGCTGCTTGAGAAGGTGCTGGGTGGGGACAATGCGCTGGCGAAGCTGCATGCGCTGGGGGTGTTGGAAGGAATGGGGGAATTGATGAAAGCATCGATTGAACGCGCACTCACAGACGCCAATCCATTTGTCCGCGAAAAAGCGATTCGAATGGCCGAGCTTTTCGTAGTGCGTCAACCAGACCAGAGTGAGGATCTTTGGAACAAAATGTCCCGCTTGGCGTACGATGCCGATGTACGCGTTCAATTCCAACTCGGACTGACGCTCCGCGAGAGCAAGCTGGGGGTATTTGCAACATCCCACTCAAGCTTGGTGCAATTGTCCCCGACGGGAGCAATGCAAGCATTGATTTCCGATCCAAAGCACAGCGAGTGGCTGACGCATGCCGTCTTGGGAGGTCCGGTGGATCGGGCTTATAATATGTTTACGGTCATGACTTTTTTGCCCGAATCAAAAGCAGCACCAATCCCTGCTTCAGTTTATGGCGCGCTTCGTATTCTCGGGGCCACTCATGTTCCAAAGGAAACACCGCAGGTGCTCAAATTCATCATCAGCTCATCTCAGCCTGTTATGGCATTGCGAGCATATGCTGAAGGCTTGCGGAAATCAGGAGCCACCATTGCAGAGATCGACACAGATGGCGTGCTCGCAGGAATCTTCACCAAAGCCGCCACAACAACCACCGACCCCAAAGCCGCCGAATCCGCACGCCTCGAAGCCATCCAACTCCTCGGCCTCACTTCGTCCAAGGAAGCCACGGACGCTTTGACTCAATGCCTTGCACAAGGTCAGCCGGATGCAGTGCAAACCGCCGCTATCCACACGCTGGCCCAAAGCAGTTCACCCGCCGTGACTAAGTCACTCATCACAGGCTGGCCCGGTTTTGGCCCCAAGGCCAAAGAAGCCGCTCTCGATGCGCTCCTCGCCCGCGAAGACCGCGCACTGGCTTTGCTGGAATCTGGCGTGGTGAAGCCGACGGAGTTCTCGGCTTCGCAGGTGCAGGCGTTGCTCACGCATAAGTCCCCTAAGGTGGCTGTAGTGGCAAAGACGACATTGGCGTCTGTTATTCCGCCTTCGCGTGAGGAAGTGACGGCTAAGTTCAAGCCCGCCATCGCGGCGCAGGGCGATGCCAAGAAAGGCCAGCTCCAGTACATGGCACGCTGCGTGGCCTGCCATCGTGCGGGGACGCTGGGAATCCAAGTGGGACCCGATCTCATTACGGTGAAGACTAAGGGCCGCGAGGCGCTGCTGACGGCCATTCTGGAGCCGCACAAGGAGGTGGCCTCGCAGTTCATCGCCTACACCGTCACCACGAAGGACGGCCAGACGCTCGCGGGCATCATTACTAGTGACAATGCTACCAGCATGACGCTCAAGCTGATGGGTGGCATGGAAAAGACACTACAACGTTCCGAGATCAAAGGCAGCAGCTCCTCCGGTCAGAGCCTCATGCCGGAAGGGCTGGAAACCGGCATGAGTGTTGCTGATATGGCTGACCTCCTTACCTTCATTGAGGGACAGTAAATCTAGCCTCAAACAGCTTTCGTTTTACTTTGCAGCCGCCGCTGTCTGCGCTCCAGTGTTACATTATGAAGACCACCCCTGTTACGTTTGAAGATTTGCAATCCTCCGTTATCGCCGTACCGCCACTGTGCCGGAACAAGGATCTGACTTTGGCCAAGGCGCAAAACAGTCGCCTGATCAAGCACATGTATAAAGGCGGCATCCGCACGCTGCTCTACGGCGGCAACGCCAATCTCTACAACATCGCCCCGAGCGAGTATCATTCCCTGCTGAAGATGCTCGTCGATGTATCACCGGAGGACATGTGGATCGTCCCTTCCGTCGGCCCCATGTATGGCACGGCGATGGATCAGGCCAAAATCCTCAGCGAATTCGCCTTCCCCACCGCGATGCTGCTGCCTACGCTGTTCCCGTCTAAGCCCGCCGGTGTCGCCACGGCCATTCGTCATTTCGTGGAGAAGTCCGGCATCAAGGCCGTGCTCTACATCAAGGACGGCGCTTACGTTACTCCTGAAATTGCCGCCGAGCTCGTCAATGATGGCCTGATCTCTTGGATCAAATACGCCATCGTCGAAGAAGATCCAAAGAAGGACCCCTATCTCAAGAAGCTCCTCAAGCTGGTGGACCCAAAGCTCATCGTCAGCGGCATCGGCGAGCAGCCATCTATCATTCATCTGCGTGATTTCGGCGTCACCGGCTTCACCGCTGGCTGCGTCTGCATCGCCCCTTCGCGCTCCACCGCCCTGCTGCATGCCATCTTGAAGAAAGACTGGGACACTGCTGAGGCCATCCGCGAGGAGTTCGTTGCCCTCGAAGACCTGCGCAACGCCCATAGCCCCATCTTGGTGCTGCATCATGCCGTCGAGCTCTCGGGCGTGGCCCAGACCGGCCCCGTGCTGCCCCTGCTCACCGAACTGCCAGCCAACCTGCTGCCGAAGATCGAGAAGGCGGCCAAGGCGCTGCTGGAGAAGAATGGCTGAGGTGGGAAGCTGAGGGAAGTTTGCAGTTGTTGACGATTGTTTCAGACCTGAGCTGCCTCTTTGTTCCATTGATCCCGTTCCCAGGCATTAGTCCCTGCCGAATGCGCTGCGGTTTGAATTGACGGTTTGTGACAACTCACGTCATGGATGTGCGTACTCTCACGCCATGACCTCACGCCGCCACTTCCTGCAGTCCCTTTCCAGCACCGCTCTTCTCGCCGCTTCGGGTGGCGTCAGCGCCCAAGAAGCCGCCAAACCTGCGCGCAAGCTGCGCAAGGCCATCATGGGTGGCACGCTGGGCATCAAGGGCACGCTGGTCGAGAAATACAAAGCGGCCAAAGAGGCGGGCTACGAAGGCGTCGAGCCTTCGGGGGGCATGAACCAGCAGGAGGTGATCGATGCGCTCGGCCAGTCCGGCCTGCAAGCCGCCAGCGTCTGCTGCCACACGCACTGGAAGCAGACGCTCACCCACGACGACCCCAAGATCCGTGAGGAAGGCCTGCAAGGCGTGCTCACTACCCTGCGCGATGCCAAAGCCTACGGTGCCGATTCCATCCTCGTGGTGCCCGGCGTCGTCAGCGAGACGGTGCCGTATGACGTCGCCTGGGAGCGCTCCATTGCCGAGATCAAAAAGGCCGTGCCACTGGCCAAGGAACTCGGTGTGAAGATTTCCATCGAGAACGTGTGGAATAACTTCATCCTCAGCCCGCTCGAAGCCGTGCGCTATCTCGATGAGGTGGGCGATCCCATCGTGGGCTGGCATTTCGACATCGGCAACGTGCTGCGCTACGGCTGGCCGGAGCAGTGGATCAAGATCCTGGGCAAGCGCATCAACCGCATCCACGTCAAAGAATACAGCACCAAGAAGATGAAAGACGAAGGCGTCTGGAAGGGCTTCGACTGCGACCTCACCGAAGGCGACAACAACTGGCCCGCTATCATGAAAGCGCTCGATGCCGTGGGCTACACCGGCTGGGCCATCAGCGAGCAGCGCGGCGGCATCAACCCCGGCGGCCTCAAGATGCTCACCGAACGCATGGACAAAATTTTCGCGATGTAAGCAAGCGTGCTTCAGACATTCGTCATCTACCCAATGCCCTCCGCCCTCGCCATCTTCGCCCATCCCGACGACATCGAATTCGTCGCTGCCGGAACCCTGCTGCTGCTCAAAGAGCGCGGCTGGGACATTCACTACCTCAACCTCTGCACCGGCAACGGCGGCTCGGTGCAGATGGATGGTCCCACGACCACCCAGAAGCGCCTGGAAGAAGCTCAGGAGGCCGCGCGCATCCTCGGTGCCACGTTTTACCCGCCTATCTGCGATGATCTGGAGCTGACCTACTGCGTGCCGTATTTGCGCAAAGTTGCCGCCGTGGTGCGCATGGCGCAGCCCAGCATCGTCCTCACGCATGCGCCTGCGGATTACATGGAAGACCACATGCAGGCCTGCCGCCTCGCCGTCACGGCAGCGTTCGCGCACTGCATCCCCAATTTCCAGACCGATCCCCACCTCAGCGCCTACTTGCACGATGTCACCGTGTATCACGCCATGCCGCACGGCCAGTGCGATCCCTTGCGCCAGAAGCTCCAGGCCGGACAGTATGTGGACACCACCCGCGTACACGCGCACAAGCGCGAATCCCTCGCCGCTCATGCAAGCCAGAAGCACTGGCTCGACGTCAGCCAAGGCATGGACTCCTACCTCATCAGCATGGACGAAGCCTCCCGCGCCATCGGCAGGCTCTCAGGCCGGTTTGAATACGCCGAAGGCTGGCGCAGACACCTGCACCTCGGTTTCAGCGCCAAAGAGATTGATCCGCTCAAAGACGCCCTCGGGGAGCAGTGCCTGATCAATGAGGCGTATGAGCAGGCGAAGGCGGTGCCGGTTTGAGTTTCAACTTGCGAGTATTTTGTATTAGTTTCTAGCCTTCTGGCCCGCCGCCTCGTACGTGCATAACGCGAATCCCCTCTCCGCGTCGAGGAGGTAGCAATGTCCATGATGCGCTCCGGGGAGAGGCTGGGTGAGGGGGCGCCCCATGCTGGCGAAAAGGGCTTGCGGTGCGGACTTGCCGTCCCCTCACCCCACCCCTCTCCCCGGAGGGAAATATGGGTGTCATCGTGAGTCAGGGGCGGGGAGAGGGAGAGCCGTTTTTGCTGCCCCTGGTAGTCTGGCTAGAGCATCACCTCGCACGGGCAAAACGCGAATCTCCTCTCCCCGTCGATGGTGCGGCAAGGACCATGATGCCCTTCGGAGAGAGGCTGGGTGAGGGGTCATCCCACGCTGGCGGTGCGGGCTTGCCGTCCCCTGGAAAGTGGGCCGCCAGTGCGTTCCAAACTTGAAACTTGAAACCTTCAACTTCAAACTCACGCCCATGCCTGGCCCGCTCACCTACCTGCTCGTTGACGGCCACAGCGTCATTCACGCCTGGCCGGAGCTGCGGCGCGAGCACCGCATCGCCGCGCGTCGGCATCTGGCGCGCACGGAGTTGTTGAAGCGCCTGCGCAATCTCCAGGACATGAGTGGCATGCAGGTGGTCGTGGTGTTTGACGGGGCCAAACAAGGCACCAATGAGGAGCGCGAGCCTCAGGGCCTGCAAATCATCTACGCCGATCCCGGCACCACGGCGGACACCATCATCGAGCGGCTGGTGGCCCGCTACGTCCAAGAGCGCCCCATGCGGGTGGTCTCCGCCGATGGCATGGTGCGTGAAACGATTCTGTCACTTGGGGCCGAGTGGTACAGCCCTGAAATCCTCCGCAGCCTGTGCGATGGTGCTGAAACCAGCATGCGCGCACGCCTTGCCTGATGCCATTTCACCGTCTAACTTCCAGTCATGCGATTGCTCTCCACCTTTCTGTTCCTCACGCTCGGCCTCACTGCCACATTGGCCCAAGAAGCGCCCAAAGCTGCCGACATAGCCGCAGCCAAGTCCCCCCTCTCTGACGAGGTCAAAAAACTGCTCCTCGAAGCCCGCGACATGCGCATTCAGCAGCGCTACACCGATGCTCTCAATAAACTGGACGAGGCCGAAAAGCTCAACCCCAACGCCGCCGACATCTACGCCCTGCGCGGAGACATTTACCTAGCTCCCAGACGCCGCGACTTCGACCTCGCGCTGCCCCAGTTTGAAAAGGCGGCCCAGCTCATGCCGGAGAGCCCGCTGCCGAAGTTCAACCTCGCCGAGTTCCACTTTGTGAAGCACGACTTTGACACTGCCCTGAAAAGATTCAGCCAGATGATCACGGACTACCCCAAGCTGCCCATGGCCATCCGCCACCTCATCCATTACAAGCGCGCGCTGTGTGAGCTGAAGCTTGGCCACCGCCCCGCCGCCGACCAGATCATCGCGGATAATTTCACCTTCATGGACGACACCCCGGCCTACTACTTCTGCAAGTCGGCCATTGCCTTTGACACAGGCGATACCGATAAAGGCAACGAATGGATCAAGCGTGCCGTGGCGGTCTTTAAAGCGCAGAAATGCGAACCCTACTACGATGCCTTCAAGGAACTGCGCTGGGTGCCTGACCTGGACTTCGGCATGCCCCAGGATGCGCCCAAAAAACCGTGAAGTGGTGCATCGCAGCCGATACCGGTGGCACCTTCACGGACTGCCACGCGCTCGACCCTCAGGGCCGTGAATCGCGCTGCAAAGTTCTTTCCACCGGCCATCTGCGCGCCGTGGTGGCAGGCAGCACCGGCACACGGGTGCGCCTAGCGGGACTGCCACCTCTGCCTGCCGGTTTCCTCGTGGGCTTCCAGATTAATGCGGTGGGCACTGCCACGGCACATACCATCACCGCCTTTGAAAATACCACGGTCGAGATCGCCCTGGATGCACCGCCTGCTTGGCAAACTGGCACGCTGCTAGAACTCACCACCGGGGAGGAAGCCCCCGTGCTGGGCGCACGCATCCTGACCAACACGCCACCTGGACACGGCTTCCCGCCGCTGAATCTCCGCATCGCCACCACGCGCGCCACCAATGCGCTGCTGGAACACAAGGGCGGGCGCATCGCCCTCTTCATCACGCAGGGCTTTGGCGATCTGCTGCAAATCGGTGATCAGCGCCGCAGTGATCTCTTCGCGCTCAAGCACGAGCCACGGGTGATCTTCCATGAGGTCGCCTGTGAAGTGCCGGAGCGCATCAGCGTCAAAGGCGAGGTGCTGGAACCGCTCGATGAAGCCAGCGTGCGCGCATCTGCGCAGGCTTGCATCGCCCAGGGCATCACGACCGCCGCCATCTCCCTGCTGCATGGGCATGCTCATCCGCAGCATGAACTGCAAGTGGCTACCATCTTGCGTGAGTGCGGATTCACCCACCTCACGCTCTCGCACCAGACAGCCGCCTTTGCCAAGCTGCTGCCACGCACCCAGAGCACCGTGGCAGATGCCTACCTGCACGCACCCGTGCAGTCCTTTCTCAATGGCATCCGCCGCGTGTCGCCAACCATGCAGGTGATGACGAGCGCAGGTGGCCTCATGTCTGCCGACGACATCCGGCCCAAGGACATGCTGCTCAGCGGCCCTGCGGGCGGTGCCATCGGCGCTGCGAATGCCGCGCGCCGTCTCGGCATCTCCAAGATCATCACCTTCGACATGGGCGGCACCAGCACGGATGTGGCGCGCATCGACACCCGGCCCGGCTACCGCTTCTCCCAAAACGTGGCGGGCATGCAGTTGCTCGCGCCCTGTGTGGCCATTGAGACGGTGGCCGCAGGCGGCGGCTCCATCTGCCACCTCACGCACCACGGCCTGGCTGTTGGCCCGCAAAGCGCAGGCTCCAATCCCGGCCCCGCCTGCTACGGCAAAGGCGGCCCGCTGACCATCACGGATGTGAATCTCCTGCTCGGACGCTTTGATCCCGCACGCGCGCCCATCCCGCTGGATGTCGCGGCGGCGCAGCGGCGCTTGACCGAACTCCATGCACAAACCGGCGGCAGTGGCACGGAAGCGGAACTGCTGCAATCCCTGCTGCGGCTCGCCATCGAGCACATGACCGATGCCATCCGCCGCATCTCCATTGGTGAAGGTTTCGCTCCTGCCGATCACGCGCTGCTGGCCTTTGGTGGCGCTGGTCCACAGCATGCCTGCGCCGTCGCGGAATCTCTCGGCATGCAGACGATTCTCGTTCCCGAGCATGCAGGCATCCTCAGTGCGGTGGGCTTGCAGGAGGCGGTACCGGAGCGCATCATCGAGAAAGAAATCCGCCTGCCGCTAGCGGCTGCGCTGGACATGCTGCCCGCTGAGCTTGCCGATTTGCCACCTGGCGAGAAGACGCAGATCGCCGAGCTACGCCTCAAAGGCCAAGACACGCCGCTGCAGGTGGAGTTTGTGGATACTGCCGATCTGCCAAGACTTTATACCACCGTGTATGAGCGCCTGTTTGGCTACCAGCCCCCATTAGGTCGTGAGATTGAACTCGTCAGCCTGCGCATTATTTTGCGCGAGGCCCAGGGCGGCGTGCCGAATCTCGCCTTGCATGCCCAAGCGCTCGATCCGGTGCCATCGCTGATTCAAGATGCATTCAGCACCATCGTCATCGCACCAGGCTGGAAGGTGGAAAAGGTCGCGGGCTTTGGCCATGTGCTACGCTGTGACCAAGCGGCAGGCCTGGCCCCCACGCTGGAGCGCGATCTGCTGCGCCACTGCTTCCACTCCATCGTTAGCGACATGGGCGCGCTGCTCTGCCGCACCGCCATTTCCACCAACATCCGCGAACGCCTCGACTTCTCCTGCGCGCTGCTGGATGCCCACGGGCGGCTGCTCTCCAGCGCCCCGCACATCCCCGTGCATCTCGGTGCGCTGGGCGTCTGCGTGCGGGAAGTCGCCCGCGCCATCGCCATGCAGCCTAGCGATACGATCATCACGAATCATCCCGCGTATGGCGGATCGCATCTGCCGGACGTGACGCTCATCACGCCTGTGTTTGATGCAAAGCAGACGCTCATCGGCTACATCGCCAACCGTGCGCATCATGCCGAGGTCGGCGGCATCACTCCCGGCTCCATGCCGGCCAATGCCACGCGCTTGATCGAAGAAGGCGTCGTCATCGCGCCCCGGCACCTGATACGTGCTGGTATCTCTTGCTTTGATGAAGTCAGCAGCCTGCTGACCAGTGCCGTCCACCCCACGCGCAATCTTGCCGACAACCTCGCTGATCTGCACGCCCAGCTCGCCGCCAATCTGCACGGTGCCGAGCGCCTGCGCGCTCTGGCAGACGACTCCCTGCCAAGCATGATGCAGAGCATTCTCGCGCATTCAGCCCAGGTCATGCGCTCTCAGATCGACCGCCTGCCCGCCGCCATCTCCGCCGCCGAGAAGCTCGATGACGGCTCCGTCATCGCCGTGGCCATGCACAAAGCGGGTGGCAAACTCGTGCTCGATTTCACCGGCACCTCCGGGGTGCATCCGCGTAATCTGAACGCCACCACCGCCATCGTGCGCAGCGCCGTGCTCTATGTCATGCGGCTCATGCTCCAGGAAGACCTGCCACTCAATGAGGGCCTCATGGAGCCAGTGGAAATCATCTGCCCCGAGTCCTTGCTCAATCCCACCTTCACCGGCGATGCCGCACGCGATCCCGCCGTCGTCGGTGGCAATGTCGAGGTCAGCCAGCGTCTCGTCGATACGCTGATCAAAGCCCTCGGCCTGCAAGCCTGTAGCCAGGGCACGATGAACAATTTCCTCTTCGGCGGTGCCGGTTTCGGCTACTACGAAACCATCGCCGGTGGTGCCGGTGCCGGGGACGGCTACCACGGTGCCAGTGCGCTGCACACGCACATGACCAACACCGCCATCACCGATCCCGAGATCATCGAACAACGCTACCCCGTGCGCCTGCGTCAGTTTGCCATCCGGCGCGGCTCCGGCGGCCAGGGCCAGTGGCACGGCGGCGATGGCGTGATCCGCGAATTCGAGTTCCTGGAACCGCTCACCGTCAGCCTCCTCACCCAGCACCGCGTGGAATCCCCCTTCGGCCTCCATGGCGGAGCCGCAGGAACTCCCGGCCACCAGACTCTACTCCGTCATGGCACAGCAACGCAGCTCGAAGGCTGCACCTCTTTCCCCGTCCACCCCGGCGACCGCCTCACCCTAGAAACCCCCGGCGGCGGAGCCTGGGGCGCTTGAAAAGTAGTCCCGCGCTTTAGCTCAGTTTGGGACGGGCCGTGGCCACGATGCAGAATTTCATCGGATGGCTGCAATAGAGGACCGGTGCCGACTGGCATTTCAAAGCCGCCAAGTTGATCAAATAAGTTCATCCAAGATCAGTTATACCCGTCAAAAACTGCCCGAAAACTGCCCGAACCCAAAAAAGAAGCCCCGCCTTTGGGGCGGGGCTTTGGTCTTTAACTCACTCGGAATGAAGGTGGTGGGCAGGGCTGGATTCGAACCAGCGTAGGCGTAAGCCAGCAGATTTACAGTCTTTGATTGATATGTTTACTTCTGACCCTCTATGATGCCTCTTGCGCCACTGCAAGGCCCATTATATAAGGGATACAGCATCACTGTAGAGGATCACCATGAAACAAGGAAGCACAGAACAGGGCGGAAAAAGTGGCTACAAACTGGCTACACTTTCAAATGTAGCCAGTTCACCGGAGACGGTCCGGTTCGCCCCAAAAAGCAAGGGCAGCGCGAACTACTGGCAGGCGGAAGGGAGGCTCTTCAAGTTCACCCGGGGAAAACGAACCAACGGCGCGACGGTTAAAGAGGATGCAGATTACTCCTGTCGTATTTCTTTCGGTAATCGCCGCGAGCAGTTCCAGCTCCACACGGCTAATAAGGCAGAGGCGGCGACTAAGGCTGCGTCTATCTATCGGGATGTGGCCGGTAAAGGCTGGGAGGATGCGCTGCGGATTCACAAACCCAAAGCTATCCCGAAGGTTGAAATGTTGTCCCCGGCCACAGTAGGGAGCCTGATCTCAGCAAGCATGCGACTGTCCAGCGCGCGCCGAGAAAGCCTAGAGACCTACGCGAAGGCGCTGCGCAGGATCGCAGTGGGAGTGCTGGGGATCTCAGGCGGGAAGAAGTTCGACGCATTCAAAGGTGGCCGTGCCGCATGGCTGGAGAAAATCGACGCAAAGCCGATCTCAGAACTGACACCGGCTGCGGTGCTCGCGTGGCGTAACAAGTACATGAAGGCAGCCCGAACACCGGAGGAACGGGGCCGTGCTGCGGTGACAGTGAACTCGCTGGTGCGGAATGCTAAAGCGCTGCTGTCGAAAAAGGTGCGCGCGTTCATTGAACAAGAAATGCAACTCCCCTCCCCTTTGTTCTTTGAGGGTGTCTCTGCAGAGCCAGAGCCAAGTCTGCGCTATCGCTCCAAGATCGACGCTGGGTCAATTCTTCAGGCGGCGCAGAGTGAACTGGCTGCTCAGGACACAGAGGCCTTCAAGCTCCTGCTGCTCACACTCGTCTGCGGACTTCGGCGAAGCGAGGCTGACACCCTGATGTGGAATCAGTTCGACTTTGGGAAACGACTGCTGGTGATCGAGGATACTGAGCACAAGCGCCTGAAAAGCAAAGACAGTGCTGGCGAAATCGACTTAGATCCGGAACTGTGTGCCCTGTTTCAAGGCTTCATGGCAAAGGCGAAAAGCCAGTTCGTGCTGGAGCCATCGAAACGCATCCGTGTTGCCACCATGCAGGAGCGGGAAACCCGCGGCTATCGTTGCGAACCGACGCACCGGAGCTTGCTGGCATGGCTGCGTCAGCAAGGCGTAAACGGCATACGCCCTATGCACACGCTGAGGAAGGAAATCGGGGCAGTGATTGCCAGCCGTGACGGCATATGGAAGGCGTCCCGCTACCTGCGGCATTCAGACATCCGGATCACCAGCAAGCTTTACGCCGACAAGAAAATCCCCGTTACGGCCGGCCTGGGTGGCCTCCTTGCTCCTGCCGTTGATAACGTGGTCGCTGCTGAATTCGGGGCCAGATCGGCGGCGGGTGCTGACACCCTAGTTGGCGGAAAGAAAAAAGGCTCAACGCAGAGTGCGCCGATCTGAGTTTCAGTAGTTCCAAGAACATCTTCCGTCACGCAGTAATAATATCAATACACATTAGGATTTTGGAGTGGTCGCATTAAACTTGCCATTCGGGAATTCTAACCACCTTTCTAAACATGGCAAAAAAGAAGACATCCAGACATGCGGAACAATGTCCGCCAGCCAAATTGCCGGAAGAAGAACTCAACAAAAATGCGCTTGAACTCGCACATCTAGCACTGCGTCTTGCAAGTGCTCAAATAATCCCCCCTCCACCGGATGCCAATGGGGAGAGTTTACGCCCTGGTGAAAGGGCATACTTTTATCATTTCATTCGGGCTGCATCAGACTTTTTGGAGGTGTGCAAAGATGAAATAGAAAGTCTTCAATTACTCCGTCACGTTCGATTTAAAAAAATCGAGCGCGAAGGCACTTCTCAAGAAAAAGTGCAGAAAGCATTCAACACAAATGGATCCATAACGATGGGCACAATCATTAAAATCGCAGGTCTTCATAGGACGTGCTTAAGTGCCAGCGAGCTAGCAAGTGTAGGAATTCACAAAAAATGGGGACTACTTTCAGTGCCAGAGCGCAATGAAGCTATTTATCTGTCTTTGACCTCCAGTGACTACTTGTCACCAGGTAAATATAAATCGACCTTTTATGATCTATATAATCCTCAGCGATATGAAGAAGTATTCGGAGATCTAAAAAAGCGAAAGCTTCATGCCAAAAGTGGTTTTCGCACCGTCGATGAAATACCTTGGGACGAAATGATTGATGCGCTAAGACAGGCAAAAAGGGCCAGGGAATCCAAGCTCAAGCGTGCTGCGGGGGAGAAGTCGCGCAAGCCGCGAACCCGCACGAACGGTGGCCAATTCGTGTCCGAAAAGTGAACGTCACGGATGTGACACTGCGGAAGGGGTTGCATTTTGAATCGAAACGCTATGCGTCCTTGCGGTGAGGACTCGCCGTCTGCCTTTTTGCCCAGGCTGCCGGTGTCACGTCCTTAACCTGCCGGTTGCTCATTGTCGGCTGACGGGTGAGCATGTCGCTCAGATAGGTTTGTGGATTAATGCCATAGCTGCGGCAGGCTTCAATGATCGTGAACAGGACGGCATTGCGCTGGCCTGCTTCAGCCTCGCAGATGAACAGCCAGTTCTTCTTGCCGATGGTGGTGGCACGGATGGCGTTCTCAACAGGGTTGTTGTCGATCTCGATCCTGCCGTCTTCGAGATACACCGTGAGCATGGGCCACAGCGTCAGCGTGTAGTCGATGGCCCGGCCCATGGCGTTCTTTTATAAAGGGCCAGACCTTTAAGGAAGCCATGGCCAGACTTCCTTGAGAAGTTGTGCGGCGCTGACATCTGTCGGCGGAGGTTGCGATCCGGAGGGAGATTTGAAGAGATACATGCCCGCAACTGCCAACACAGCTACCACCGCGATAGCGAGGCCAAGCTTTAAACCCAGGCCGGACTTTGATCCGCCGGTCATGGGTTCGAGCTTGCCCTGGCAGTCAGGGTCTTCCGGGTCGCGACCGCACTTGAAATCTCCAGCAGTGTCAAAACACTCGCCTTTGTCTGCGCGGGTGCAGATACCAAATTGAACACATTGATATTGGGCCATGACGTGGGGTATTTAGCGTTGATTGAGAATGGCTTCGGCGGCATCGACCGCTTCGCGGTAGGCTTTGCGTTTTTTGTCGAGGGCATTTGGGATGGCTTGCTGAATCTGCCGTAGGCCTTCGTCCAGCGCTGCCTGCAACTGGTCACGTTTGGCCTTGTGCAAAAACTCACCGCCCAGTTTGCCACGCACGACTTGTTCCAGTTGGTAGGCTTTGGCAGGTTCACCTGTCTGGGTGAGTTCATCTTCATTGGCGGCCAGCAGCACGGGGTCTTGCTCACGCCCGCGCTCATCAGTGGCGACCAGGTAAAGCGAATGCAGTCCCGTTTCTGGATCATCAATGGTTTTGACGCAGCCCATCGCTTTGCCGAGGATCAGCCAGGTGATTAGTGCCTTTCCCACCGTTCCACCATCTGGAAGAAACACCGGAGGCCAGACATCTCCGTCTTCGGTATGTACCTCGATCTTGGCACGTGGGAATTTTGCAATGCGTTCGTTGTATTTCTCTCGCAGCATCGCCATGTGTTTTGCGTACCGGAGCGGAAATAAACGGCGTATTCTCACCATGGTAATCTCCGTGCCTTTGGGGTTTTCGAAAAAATTTGGAACGAGGTCACATGCAGAGATGAATGATGAAACAAGTTCGTTCCTAAAGTCAGGATGCTCAACCCCTCTCGGAATCAAAACCGCAAATTGTGATACTGTGGATGATGCCGAAGCACCAGGGTCCACTTTTTGCTCCTCCATACTTTCCATTCGAAGGTAGTTTCCTGCACTAGTGACGAGCTGAAGAATGTATTCATCTAGTGCGGGGCGATTGCCCGAAAATGAGCGGTAAAGTGTGTCCACCATGTTGGCTCCGAGAGTGCGTTGCAGACTGGGTTCTGCAGACAAAAGGTTGTTATGGGCTTTGACGGTTTGTTCGTCGCAGACACTTTCCATCAGGTCGATCAGTATCCCGCGCATCATTTTTTGCCGAAAGGTGGAGAAATCAGCCCGTTCACCGAGACGCTGTACGATTGCATCCCGGACAGCCTTGGTTTGTGCGCGTTGAACTTCTTCGTCACGCACAAGTCGTTGGACAAAACTGCGGACGGCCTTTGGATCATACATTTTGACCACCTGCTCCTTCAAGTCAGGAGCGTAAGATTCCGCGCACCTTGCCTCTATGCGTTCAATCAGTCCTTCAAACCGGTTTTCAGATGATGAACTGCTGTCTCCTTTGACCAGTTCTGCCAAGGCTGAAGTGTTGAACTGGATGGTGTTGAGCAAATCAGCGATTTCCTCCAGTGCTTGCTGCAAAAGTTTGCGTGCGTAAGTCCAGGCTTCGACGCGATGGCGTGCGGCATAGAAATCTTTGAAACATTCCGCCTGTGCCTGAATGATGTTCTTGCGCTTACCGAACATGGCGGCCAACGGCCCGATTTTCGCCCAGGTGACGTTGTTCTCGCGGATTTTGGCAGCCAGTTCAGAACGGACTTTGCCGTCTTCGACCATGGCGCGGAACTTGGTGATGTGGCGCTCGCAGATGGAGAGCCTTTCTTCGAGATGAGAGCGCAATTCTCCCAGCAGTCTGCCGATGTCGAACATCGACCACTCACCGCTGACCCAGCGTGTCCACAGATCACCTTCCAGCAGGCGGCGAATTTCACGCGCTTGATCACGAATATCCCCCTCTTTGACGCGGTAGAAATCCACCACGCCCTTGGCACGCCAGTTCGAAGTGAAGTGATTCTCCACCAACTGGGACAGCTTGGCCATCCACACACCTTCATCCGCCTTCATCGCCACCTGAAGGAAGCCATTGATGGCGGCCTTCCATTCGTCTTCGATCTTGCCCCATTTGTCCAGTTCCTCCGCAGGTAGGATGCCGCGCTCCAGGCAGAGATAAACATCGGCCACACGCCAGCGTTCATGGTTGCGGACATCGGCCACATACTGGGCAAACGCCTCGTTTTTTGGCAGGTCCAGATAGCCCTGGGTGGCGGACCAGTTGTTGAACTGAAGCTGAAGCGCCGCCTGCCGGGCGAAGCTGTAGGTGATGAATTCCCGGATCTCTTCCTCCGGAATGATCAGACGTTTGATTCCAAAGGTAAGAAACCGTTTGGAGCGCTGGGGGATATTGGTCCCAGGCGTGCTTTCTGGGCTGCCATCTCCGTTCTCAGCATTCTCAGCTTCTTTGAGGCTATCCGCCCATGGCGTGGCTTGCGCGACAACTATTTTTTGAAATAAAAAGCTAGCCACTAGCGAGGATATCTCATCACGTTCCACATGCAGAACCTTGCCGTTCTCATTTTCATTGGTGAAGACATAGGCTCCATTAAATGGCGACACCGGGTTTCCTGATGCATCCTTGAATGTCACGCGTCCAGTTCGCTCAGCAATATCATGGGGTAAATATGAACCTACAGAGAGTGCATTGAGTTCGACAAGCGCGCCATAACCATTAGCATGATAGTTTCCTGTGTCCCAACGTGGCGGCGGCTGCTCCTCGGGAATGAGAGTGTAGAGAACGACCCGGTGAATTTCGTCGGGATAGAGGCGGCGGATTTGGGTTACCACATCAATGATGGTCCCGCTTCCTGTTCCTCCAGCAAGTCCCGCACACACATGAAAAGTGAGGCTGTTCTCGCCGCTTTGGCGCCTAAGTTCACTCACTTGATTTTTGAGTTTGCTCAAAAATCCATCATCAGGATCATTTGCTTTACAAGCAAACAGGAAGCGCCCGAGACGACGTTTTTGAGATCCAAAAGCATCTCCCACTATTGCCCCTAAAATTTCACGCCAAGTCGCGCGATCACCGATCCACGGCGCAATGTTAGGATAAGCCCCCAAGTTGTCCAAAACCCCACCCAAATTGGCTCCAGTGATCAACATCTGGCTGGCTTTGCCAAGATGTAAGGTGTCGCCTGGCACTTTCCAGGACACATGGTTGGGGTCCATTAGCGCCGCATTGCTGTCCACATACAAGTAGCCGAGCTTCACCGGATGGGCGGACTCGACGATCTTTCCTGTGTCATCCTTCTGGCGCACGATGGGGGCCTTGGTGCGATATTCCTCATAGATGAGGTGGCGCAGGGCGCGGATGATTTTGCCGCCGGTGCCGCCAAGGCCGATGATCAGGTGGTTCTGGTTCATAATTGTTGAGTGAAAGAGGTGCGGGTTTGGAGGACGGCGGGATATTTTCAGGTGCGGGCTTTGAGATCGCGGTAGGCCGCCCAGCCAACTAGGCCAAAGGCCAGCAACTGGCCAGCCAGGAAAATACCCACCAACATGATGCGGAACTCCTTCACCACACGGGGCAGGTGATTATTCAGACCTTTCCTGATCTCCGCTGCGACCAAGGCAATGGCATCGGTTGCTTCATATGTTAATCCGCCCTTGGCGAAGAACCCAGAGATCTCTTTTTTTAGCACATCTGCAGGAACATCGGAGCGCGCCTGAATGATACCGCTGAGACACGGGCGTTTGTTGACGAAGTGGTTGGCGGCGGAACGGGTATAGACCTTCGCGAATTCAATCATCGAAAGATTATTTGTGATTGGGATCTTGCGACCAATAGGCGGTGCCGGGTATTTGGTGAAATCCTCGATCCCCAGCGCCTTGACCGTATCATACGCGGTATTGAAGGTTTTCGTGGCCCATACCTTGTCCCATTTGAGCTGCTCCTCCCAGAAGCTCACCGAAGCTTCGGAGGCCTCCTGTGCATGACGGAGCGCCACAAAACACACCGTAGCAGCCAGCGTCATCATCGCCGCCATTGCGCAGAAAACGTGGTGTAGCGAAGCCACGCGAAAGCTCTTGTTCCATAGTCGGGAATAGATACTGCATACCCACCAGCACAAAGCGGCAAGGACAACGCCGCCGATGCAAACACCCGTGAGCATGGCACGCTCACTGGCGGCAAAGATTGTCAACGCGGCCCCGAGCAGGCTAAGAAAATCTTGGAAATAGGTCATGCTGCTAAGGATTGCCTTTTCAGCCACGCACCACCAGCGGGCGTGAGTCACAAAACGGCATACCAATCCATGCGACTAACTCTTGGACCGAATAGATGGCAAGATAAAATTTGGAAAAGACTTGCCTGATCGAATTTTTTGCCCATATCGCTTAGTACACGTACTCACTTTCCGTACTTTTAGAACTATTATTATTATAAGCCTCGACAATGAACACCTTTACGCTCATCAAAAACAATCTGCGTTTTAACCTGGCTCTGACCTTAGCCCTGTGCCATTGCATGGCTTCTTGTGTCTCCACTGGCACGGCCAACAAGATCAAAGGAGGGCAAATGAACAAAGATTTGGAGGCTCGTGTTTTACATGAAACCGGCCTTTCGGGAGGTGTTCTGGGCGGTGTATTGGGTGGCGTTGGTGGTTTTGGCCTTGGCGTATTGGTTATTGCCTTAGATCAGGCGGCGGGAGGTCACATGTCTGATCAGCAAAAAACAGCCCTCTTAATGGGCACCACTGTTGTAGGCGCGGGGTTGGGTGCCAAGTATGGTGCGCAGAAAGGCCAGCAGAAGGGGCAACGACTCAATCAGGCAGCCCAACAGAAACAAAAACTTTCCGAACTTGTCTCTGGTGCCCGGCAGTACAATTCGAAGCTCGAACAGCAAAACGACAACCTGCGGAGCCGCATCGCCACCGCCAAAAGAGCCAAGGATAAAAAACAACTAGCCGCCTTGAAACAAGAGGCCAACAGTAATTTGAAGGACATCAACTCCAGACTGGGAGAGCGTCAGAAGGCGGTGGGAAAACTTGGGAAAATAGATTCTGCCGCCAGCATCAATTACGCCCGAACAATGCCCAAGCTGCAGCAGGAAAAAACCCAACTTGAGTCTGCAATTCGGGACATTGCCGCCACGGAGAGCTCCATCAGCCTTTAAATCCCCTATTCCATGAACCGCTTGCTTTCATCACTGAGCGTCAGCTTTGCCTTGGTCCTATTGTCCAGCAACCTTTCGTCGTGTGTAAGCGCTAGCTCACTCACTGGGCAATTGGATGAGCAAATTCGTTCTCTTCAAATGGAACTCAATCAACAAACGGCCAAGTCTCAAAAGCTGCATGCCCGTAAAGCGGCTTTGATGGCTGACGGAGTGGCACCTGGCGAGGAGGCTCAGCTAAGCAGTATCCGTCAGGAGGAGGTCAAACTCAATCGAGACATCGCCAGTCTTAAGAAGCAGCTGTCCGCTCTGGCTGCCGCTGGTTAACACGAACATTCATCCCCACCCAACATCATGACAAAACTTCAAAATCGTTTTTGTCTTCATCTCATGCTGGCGGCAGGCCTCTGCCAGAGTCTCGTTTCCTGTGTCACCAAACCTGTAGGCTATCAAGCCATCCATGAGCCCATGACAGCGGACTTGGAAGCGAAAGTCTTGAGCCAGACAAAACTCTCGGGCACTTTTTTTGGAGTTGCCTCTGGCGTTTTGATTGGAGCTGCCGTCGGTTATGCCGTTGGGGCAGCTACGCACACGGACCCCACGCGAGCCGCCATCGAAGGAGGTATCGTCGGTGGGTTGGCCGGTGGAGTTTTTGGCTACCAAAAAGGCCAGGAAAAGGGGCGTAAGCTTGTGGCTACAGCTCAGCAGAAAGATCAACTCCATCAACTGGTAGATGGGGCAAAGAAATGCAACCAGCAGCTGGCGGAGGAAAATGCCAAGCTCAGGAGGCGGCTGGCCAGCGCCAAAGCCAGCAAGGATAAAACGCAGCTTGCCGGTTTGAAATGGGATGCAAATCAGAGTTTGAGAGAGGTGAATTCAAGGTTGAGCGCTCGTGAGAAAGCAATCGAAAAAATTGCTCCTAATTACAGGGCTGGCTACACCAGAACTTTACCTGACCTACAGCGGGAGAAGGCCAAGATGGAATCTGTGATCCGAGATATCGCCGCCACTGAAAGCACCATCAGTCTCTAAACACATGGCATTCATGAAGCTTTTAACGACTCTAGCACTCGTGAATTTGCTGCTGGCCCTCCTATCATCCTGTGTGGACATAGGCGGCTTGGTGAAAAACCTTGATCAACAAAGCAGCATTTCTAGGCGCGTTCTTGCTGATGAAACTCGAAAGACCGACCGGCAATGTACTGAACATTCGAAGTTGGAGTCGCAGCTAAAAATTGCTCAAGACCGTGAGGCCGAACTTAGGGCCGGAGGTGTGACACCCGGCGAGGAAGCAGAATTAAACAAGATCCAACAGGACATCGCCAGCCTCAAGAAGCAAAGGGATGCCCTGGCTGCCGCTGGTTAACCCAACTATTCCCCGAGGATTATTCATGAGCGATAACCTACTTGACCCAACCTTTGTCAGCGAGTCTCCTGAAAAGCCCTGGCGGCTCCAGGCGCGGGTATCGTGGATTCTCATGGCAGTAGTGGGCGTGATCGCCATTTTGCCATTCTTCGGCTTTGCTGTGTGGCTGATCGCAGGGCCCATGATGCTGACCTCGTTCATCATGATCGTGATGGTGTTTTCAAAGGGCGGAGTGCGGCATGGACTGGCGTTGCTGGCCTGCCAGTTGGTGGTCATGCCTGTTTTAATTTTCTTTGGTCCGTTCGTCTCGTCTTTATTAGGTCTGACAGCGGCAGCAGTGGGCACCGGTGCCACGGTGGAGGTATTAAACTCCTCCAACATGGCCCAGGATGCTGGCACCAAGAATGCCATCCCCCCGTCTCCTGCAACTCCTGCAGCATCCCCGTTGTCGGCCAGCTTGCAGGTACAATTACCAGCAGAACTGATACAACTGAAGGAAAAAATTCAGACGCAACAGCCATTGCTGTTCAGCCTTAAAAAATCGGGCACCGCCAAGGAGGATGCCACGGGGTATTTGGTGTCGAATGAGCGTGCAGACATTGCGCAACGCAAGGCTGTGCAGCAGGAAAATATCTGGCGGGAGCAGGTTTTTAAGCAGATCGCAGCCCTGACCCATCAGACACCCGAAGCGGTGGCGGCGGAGTTTGCGCGGCTGGCTGCGGGCGTATCACCTTGAGCTACGCAGATGCCGCATCAGTCCTTCATCTGCGTGAATTTTGGCCGGTGCCATGCGGCGGAAAGTCCCCGTGAGTTTGCATCAGCAACACCGGGGACATGTCCTGTTTGTGGGCAGCCATTGGTCAACACGACTTTTTCAGGCCTAGGTGTTCAAGTCTGGCTAGCCATCGGCGCGATGATACTCATATCGATCAGCATCATTACTTTCGCCATGATTTGGCGGCATGAACACTCGCCAAGCCCTGCCAGTGCAAGGCCTGGCGGCTTTACCAGCGGACAAATTGTCAATCAATCCGCTTCCAGCCGTGGGCCTGCGCTTACGGCGCGCTATTTCACCGCCCCGGTCAATGAACTGATGCAAGCAGCCGCCAAGGGCGACAAGGCTGCCATCAACCGACTGCTGAGCGCCCAGCCTGATTTGATCCGGGCACGGGGGCGCGGGGGCATCAATCTCGCGCATTTAGCGTTGCTTCAAAATGACCTTCCTGCTTTTGCCGCTTTGGTGTCTGTAGGAGTGGATCCAAATGCTCCTGCGGCAAATGGCATCTCACCATTCATGGCTGCAGCAATGCTGCCGGATGATCGCTTCTTGCGGGCTGCCTTGAATGGAGCATTGCTGGCTCAAAAGGATGTGCATGGCAGAACCGCGTTGCATCTGGCCGTCATGAATCGTCAGAAGGAAAACGTGCGCCTGCTGCTCGAGGCCGGCAGTGATCCCAATCTGGCTGATAGCCGAGGCGGCACACCATGGCTGGCGGCATTTCAAGGGAGGCGACCCATGCCGGAGATCGTCAGTTTGCTGCGGCAACATGGCGCGGACAACAGCCGCGCTGACCAATCCGGCTTAAAGGCTCAGGATTATGCCCAGGCCTTTGGTGATCCCCTCATCATGTCTCTGATCCGATGAAAACTCTGCGCCAATATTTCATCTGCCTGTTGCTGGCTCTAACCTGTCCGCTGTTACGTGCGCAGACTGCCGTGATGGATGGTGAGCTGGCCAGGCGGTTGCTCGATCCGGCGCTTATGTGCCTGGCGGTTTACACGGATGCCGAAGTCTCTGGCTGGAATGGTCCGCAATTTGAGATGCAAGGATTCGATTTCCGTGAAGGTCCCGGAGGGCTCCATGCCGGGGTCTATCAACGCGAACAAGATCCATCCCGCAGCAGCGGTCGTGTGATTCTGGCTTATCGTGGCACCGAGCCAGGTGCCAAGGATGACTGGCTCACCGATCTGAGCAACTTTTTTGGTCTTGCACCCGAAGCATATCTTGAAGCCGTCAAATGGGCGCAGGCAGCCCGGTGCAAAGCCCAGCAGTCCGGGATAAACGACATCGTTTTAACCGGTCATTCCTTGGGCGGGGGGCTGGCCTGTTTTGCCGCGCTCGAGCTTGGCATTCCAGGCTCTGGTTTTGGCTCAGCTGCTTTGGGGGAAGGACTTCAGAAAATACTAAAAGATGACGTTCCGCAAAACCTTGCGCGTGCGAATGGCCTGGTCACTCATGCCTTCATGCAGGATGATCCTGTTCCGCCCCTGACTGCTCTCAGTGGCACCCATCCCGGCCTCGTTCCCCGGCCTCTGCTGACGCCACGCCAGGATTATGCCCGGCTCCGAAGTCCCGTGGAAAAGGCCGCCTTCTGGGCGGTGGCAGGCTTGCTGACGCACAAGTGGGTGGCAGCTACAACGAGAACCTTGAAGGAGCATGTCGCGGAGTCTCATGGCATTGATTTTTACATTGCCTCACTTGCGGCATTGATTGCACCGCCGGGACAGTTTGACCCCTGTGGTCAATGGTCTTCAAAAGGATCGTTTTTTGACCTTTCCAGCACACACACACAGTTTCTGCTTAGCCAGAATGGGAGGCTGCAACTGCTCAACGAAATCACCCTCCTGAACAAATTTCACCGGAACCTTTCTGATGCGGGCGAATGGGATTTCAGGCACCCGCTACTGACCATGCGCATTCGCGGATTGGGCGTGCTGACCTATGAACTGGTGGCGGGTGAGGGCGGGCAGGTCAGCCAATGGAAACGCATCAAGCTTGTACCTGACACCAGTAAGATCGAATCCGCCACTACAGATCACGCACGTCAGGCTGCCAGCATCACCGCATCGCTCATTGCTGCGGCTATGAAAACCATGGAAGGCAAAACGGTCATGTGGCAGCGCGTCCCACCATCAGAAATGCTGTTGCCAGCCAAATAAACTCACATCAGTCTATACAATTTATGAAGCAACATCACGCCCCATTGCGATGCAGCATCCTGCGTTTCGCGGCCATCCTGGCCGGCTTTGGCTGCACCTGCCAGGCTGCAGACGAGGATTTTGAAACGCTCAAACGTGACATTCAAAGCCGCTCTGGCCAAGTACAGGAAGCCAAAGCGCGCGGTGAATTGAAGGAGACTGCGGAGGGTATGCTTGCGGCTGGCAGCAATGCCAGCAGCGCAAGCACCCAACTCCTTCAACAGGAAAATATGGCGCGGAAACAGATGTTTGAACTCATCGCCTCGCGCACCGGGGATAGTATTGACGATGTGTCGTCTTTATTCGCTTTGCGCGCAGCCAAGCAGTCACTGCCTCCAGCCCCTTCATCTGGACCTTCTGCGGGTAAGCCACCTATATCCGCCCCCCCCGATCCAGCTCCAACAGGGGGCAGCCCCTTTGTGCCCGTACAGTCCGGCAGCCGTGTGCCGCTTCGAGTGTTAACGCGTCCGCTGGCCGCGCTCTACTCTGCGCCCGAGACGGGCGCTACGACTACTGGGGGTGCTGTTCCCGCCTTTTCCGCCCTGGTGGTACTGCGGAGGGAAAATGGATGGTATCAAGTGGCTGACAAAGTTGGCAGCCCTTCCCGTGGATGGATGAAGGAAGCGGATGTGATGGAGTGGAAGCACCATCTGGTCGCCTGTTTTACACACCCTGACGGTCGCAACAAGGTCGTCGTGTTCCGTGGCAAGGAGACACTTGAACGGCTGGCGCAGGAAACATCTGAACAACGGGTCTCTCAAATGAAGCGTTATGAGAGTGCGCTGGCCTCCTCCGGATCTGAGCGTGTGCCAGATGAAGTTCTGGGCGCTGAACCCGATGGTTGGGCACGCATGCAGAACCAGTTTTTCCTGCTACCCGTGATTGACCAAAAGCTCGTGGAAATGGATGGACGGGATGCCAGTATTCTCCGCGTCGCGGCCGCGACGCATGAAAGAGGTCAGCCTCCTCCGCCTGCAACCGCCAACGCCGCGGGAGGTCCTAAAGTGGACATAGTCTTCGTCATGGACTTGACGCGCAGCATGGGCCCCTTTGTCGAGCGCACACGCCAGATGTTGGTTGATATTACCTCGTCCTTGTCGGGCGGAGGAGTCGCCGAAGATGCTGTGGCTCTGGGACTCTGGGGTTATCGGGATGACCCGAAACTTTGTGAAGGGATCGGCTTTAACACGCGCAATTTCACCCCTGAGCTCCAGGGCGTGCCAGATTTTGTGAAGACGCTTGAGAGTGTGCAGGAAACCAAGGTTGATAGCATCGACTATGCTGAGGATGTTTTTGCCGGTGTGGCCGATGCGGTGACTAAAACAAAATGGAGAAGTGGTGCCGTGCGTCTGATTTTGCTCGTGGGAGATGCCCCGGGCAGAGGACATAAGGAGGAAGAACACGAATGCACCATTCGGCCACGACCCAAAGGCACCGCCTGCGGGATGAACGTGGAGGAACTAAGAGCGCTGGCCACCGCACAGGCCGTTAATATTTCCACGATCTACCTGGAATCACCCAAATGGAGGCAGTTTACAGAACGTGGGGAGCAGCAATTTCGCTCACTGGGACACAATCCGAGCAGTGACCGCTCTGCCGTCAGCTACGCACTCCTTAATGCGGCTGATCCCGCCGATTATGCAGCGTGCGCCAGTTCATTCGCATCGCAATTGGCCGAGAATCTGCGCAGGATGTCCTCACAGAACAGTTTGCCGCACACTGCCGAGGTGCCGCTTGGCAAAGATGATCCCAAGGCTGCAGGCCGTCAGATGGCGGACAATGTCTTTCGTGGTGCCATGATTGATTGGGCATCCTCGCGCAAAGACCTGTCTGTCCCGCGAGATATTGACGGTTGGGTATTGGACAAAGACCCTGCCGATCCTTCCATCACGGCTCTGGATGCCGCTGTACTGCTAAACAGGGATCAATTGGATTCCCTCAAGCGTTTGATTGACGATCTGGTGAACGCAGGCATCCGAGCCCAAATATCCAGCGAAGATTTGTTCACTTCACTTTTGGCAGTTGCTGCAACTGGCGCGCGAGATCCAGGTCGGTTGCGCAACGCCAAGAGCCTGCAGGAAGCCGGCATGATTCCTGACTTTCTGCAAGGTCTGCCGTATAAGAGTGACAGCGCAGTTATGTCTCTAAGCCAAGAACGGTGGCAGGCCATGTCAGGTGACGAGCAGTCTGACTTCATTAAAAACATCGAGTCCAAGCTGCGCTATTACGAGGGCATCTACGAAGACACCAACAAGTGGGCCAAAATCAATCCAAATGATGACGAGGCCAGCAAGGTTTATGCGGTGCCGCTGAAGAACCTTCCTTGATTTTCTCATGGTTTACCGCCTGCGAGACCTCAAGAAAGAGTATTCCCAGCCCGATGGGAAATTTGTTCTTTGCGTACCTGAACTGCAGTTGGAGGCTGGCCGTCTGTGTGTTTTTCAGGGGCCCAGCGGCTGTGGCAAATCAACGCTCTTCGACATGCTCGGACTGATTGCGCTGCCGACTTCGGCGGAAGATTTTCAAATTCGATCGGCCGACGGCGAATGGATGGATATGCTTTCGTGCTCTGAGACTGTCAAAAGCCGCGCCAGAAGTGCTTTGATTGGCTATGTGCTGCAGTTTGGAGGTCTTCTGCCCTCCTTGACGATCGCGGAAAACATCAGTCTGCCACTACGTCTCCGCGGACTGGCTGCGCCAAGCTCACGGATCAACGACCTCGCTGGCCGTCTAGGCATCAGGGAGCAGCTGACCAAGAAACCCGCACAATTGAGTGGCGGCCAGAAACAGCGTGCAGCGATCGCCCGCGCCCTCGTCCATCGCCCACAGATTGTGCTTGCGGATGAACCAACCGGTTCGGTAGATCGTTGCACCGCAGAAGAAATCAGGGACTTGCTGGTCGCCTGTGCCGCCGAAGAAGGCGCGGCGGTACTGGTGGTGACGCACGACGAGCGCTTGTTCGCCAGCCATGCATTCAACTCATACTCCTTCACACTGGCAAGACACGGAGTGGATGTGCAATCCACACTCACGAGCGTACGAGCATGAGCGCCACCTTCAAACATCAAGGCAGCTCTTTTCGCGTCATGGCTGTGGTGGCAAAACTGGCCGCAGGCACACTGCGGCATGAATGGATTCCGAGCCTCTGCCTCGCCATGTCACTTGCTGCGGTGCTCTGTCCACTGCTTCTAGTCCTGGGGCTGAAGCATGGCACCGTGACAACTCTGCGAAACCGTCTCACACGCAACCCTGCCAACTTGGAACTGCGGCCAGTGGCATCGGATCCTCTGGATTCAGCCAGACTTGCCGAGCTAAGAGCTCTTCCTGGCGTCAGCTTTCTCGTCCCGACGACCCGAGTCTTGGGTTCTTCTGTAACGCTAAGGTTTGGTACCGCATCGACTGGAGTAGATCTCATGCCGACTGCGCCGGGGGACCCCATGCTTTCCACTTACGGCTGTGCTGCCCCTCAGGTGGGCGAAATAGTGCTGTCCTACACTGCGGCTGCAAAGCTGGGCAAGCCTCTTTCCGGGGATCGTGTCCTTCTGGATGTATCACGCTTTAAAGGCAGGATCGAAAAGGCTTCCACCGAATTGCGCATTGTCGGCATTCTGCCAGCGGAGGCCACTGGACTCACCATCAGCTATGTGCCGCTGCAATTTCAAGAAATGGTGGAACAATACAAGGATGGTCTGGCAGTGTCACAGCTCGATTGGTCGGGTGACCTGCCACTCGCCATACCAGAGTACGACGGGATCATCATTCTCTCGAAGGCGCCCTTGCCTGCACATCTGGTTTCCCGGTTATGCCTGGAATCAGGATTCGCATCTGCAAGAGAACTGCGGGTTGGTGACCAAGGAGACTTGCCCGGTATGGATCAGTCAGAACTGATGGCACGTCTGCTTTGTCACAATGCTGATGGCCCCCAGGGGACGGCGGCCATAGCCGCTGCACGCAATATTTTACGCGGCCAGAATGCGATAGTGTATCCTTGGAACAATCCGATCAAAGTCACTTTAACGTCTGCCAATTCCATGGGAAAAATGAGCGGCAGCTTGTCTGTTGCTCTGAGTGACAAGCCTCAGGATACTTGGGCTAATCGCGGAGCAGAACCGAATCTGCCTGACGTGTGGGTGGCACCCACCCAGCAAGAAGGGGAAGCTTGGTTGGAAACGACATGGATGGATCAGACTATTCGCCTGCCAGTGCAACTGCGCCACGACGGGGCAATTTCCAAACCGGATGACTTTCGTGCTTCCGCAACGCTCACGGGAGTGCTGCGGCTCCTGCATGCACGTACTCTGGCTTGGGATGCCGCCTCGCATTCCATTCTGCTGGGCCGGCGGGCGCATTCAGGCTTTCGACTTTATGCCCGTAGTCTGGAGGAGGTGGAGCCAGTCCGTCTATTGCTACAGCAGCAAGGCATTGAGTGCCGTTCCGAAAGTTCGCAGATTGCCCGCATCACCAGCTTGGACCACGATCTTTCCCTGGTGTTTGGCCTGGTGTCACTGTTCGGCATGGGCGGCGCCTGTGCCTCGCTGGCGTTAAGTCTGTATGGCGCTGTTGAGCGCCGCCGCCGAGACTATGGGATGCTTAGAACCATGGGGCTGCGGCGAGGCTGGCTTCTGCTTCTGCCCATGTTGGAGGCGGTGACTCTCGCCACTTTGGCCTTTGCCTTGGGACTCGGAAGTTTTTATCTTCTCTCGACTTTGATCAATCGTTTGTTTGCCAGTCAATCAGCCGCTGGTGAGGCCTTTTGTCGCCTGCCTGCTCTGATGCTGGTTTATGCTTATGCCGCCACCTGTGTTCTGGCCGCGATAGCTTCTCTTGGCGCAGCCTTGCGTTTAACCACTGTATCTCCAGCCGATGCAATCAAATCATCCTAAGCTTAGCCGCTCACTGTCACCCCTCATTGTCTCTTTGTCTCTCTGCTGCACACCAGGATTGGCTGCGGGACCTTTTGAAAAAGCTCCTGCGGGCGACATCCTCGTCCCCTTGCCGCAAGAACAGCAACTTGCCTTCCGCGTCATTCCTCTTGGGATCGGCAGCGAACTCTTTGCAGGCAAAGAATTCTTTGTCGGCGGACGCGGCTCGGAAGGCTTTAAAGAAACCCCGACGCGTGTCAGGATCAGCGGCACTACGGTGCTGGAGTGCGACGGCAAGCCCGACTGGTGCCTGTTGTTTGGCAAATACGAGGTGACCTGCGCTCAATGGGCGGCGGTGATGGGAGATCCAGCGCCCGACACACAAAGCGCCAGTCTTCCCAAGGTATTAGTATCTCGCGCTCAGGTGGCGGTCTTTGTCGAAAAAGCCAATCAGTTGTTGTACCAAAACGCTGCCGCCCTTGGCGAACTCAAAGCTCTGACAAAATCCCCGAGAATTTTTTTCCGGCTTCCCGATGAGTCAGAATGGGAGTTTGTGGCGCGCGGAGGCATTGCCGTTGACAGTGGTCACTTCGACAAATCGACTCCCTATGCCGATGGATTGAATAAACACGAATGGTATGCAGGGTCAGAGTCTTCAAATGGCAGATTAAGACCCGTTGGCAAACTTGCCCCCAATCCTCTGGGCGTGCATGACATGCTGGGCAATGCAGCTGAGTTTGTGGAGAATTTATACCACATCGAGTATGTGCAAGGCCGTAGCGGAGGAGTGACTCGACGCGGCGGCGATTTTCTCACCCCCGAAAAAGAGCTGCGGTCTTCCCTGCGCAAAGAAGTGCCTGCCTGCCAGGCGAACGGCGACCCCTACCGCACCGACACCACGGGCTTCCGACTTGTCATTGGTTCTGCCGTCATCCCCGATATCGCCACCGCCAACGATCTCGAAATCGCTTGGAATGATTATGCTAAAAAGAGAGTTGCCGTCCAACCATCACTGCCAGCTAATGCTTCTCTCAAGCAACAGACCGCCGTTGAGATTGCGGATATCGGCAAACTTCTGGAGGAGATTGTCGGCACCAGTAAAATTTCACACACAGGAGGTGAAACTGTGGATGCTAAATTCAATCTATTGCGTCCTCAGATCGAGAGCCTCCAAGCCCGCATCGAAGGAGGCGAAAAATACTACGCAACAGGCGCGGTAAAATTGGCATCAATTGCGAGCGTGTTGTCACTGGATTACACAAAGAGGATTGGAGCCTATGCTGGAAACGAGGATTCCGTCGTTCAACTCGCCATTCAAAAGCTCCACAAAAATATCGCACGTGCTCGTGAGACCATGAAGGAATCCTGCATGATGCTCGGTCAAATCAATTCAGATATTGTATCTCAGACATTTGAGGCGCGAATTGATGAGTTACAGGCCTTGTCCAAAGCCGAAAACGATCCCGGCTATGCTGTGCAAGCGAGATGCACCCAGGTCGCAAAGGAAATGGCAATGTCATACGTGAATCATCGAAAGCTTGATTTCGACACATGGCATTCAGGTCTTGAAAGAATTTTGCATGAATAAACAATTCAACCATGACGGACAGGATGCCGCTTCTGTTGCGCTTGATCCATTAGCCTGATCAAGGCGTTATGCAACGTCAGCCTTAATTGTGTCATATACAACTGATGTCTTCGGTATCCCCTGAACACATCATTCCCTTCCTCCAGTAAAACCCATCCACCAACCTGGCCCGGTCTAATTCATTTCAGGCCGGGCTTTTCGTTGGTGGATTAAACCATCCTGACCACCATGGCCCGCCCCATCCTCTACACTCCAGCGCGCACACGTTTCACTGTGAAAATGAGGGACGATGCTCCGATAACGAGGATTCTGGCGGCCACGTGAAAATCTGCCCCCTCAATCGCCCGCAGGGCTTCACCAGTCTGGGCTGCCTCAGTCACATCAGCGCCATTGGCCTGCTGATCGTCGGCTGTCAGGGCGTCTATGTCGCGCTGAAGAACCCAGAACCGCTGGAGATCACAGTGGCCGACTACATTGCCAAAAAGTCGAATGCCGAATGGATGACACTGCAGGCGGCGCAATTGAGTCTGGTGGAAGCTGCCTACAAGGCCCGGATGGGAAAAGTCTCTGAAGTTTTCATTTCTGTACGGCCCAATGGTGAATCTGCGGATGTCCCAGCTCACATCCTGCTTTCCACGGATAATCAAGCCGTGGTGACGGCCTTGAAGCACCTGAGCCAGTCCAGCGGAACACTGGAGAAGAAGGTCGATAGAGCTGCCAAGCAGGCGGACAAACTCTTCATGCGGCAGGACATCACCGGCCTGACCCACTATGGCATCTTCTTCGACTCTTTGATGCGGGCCAGACTGTCCATGGGGGTGTAAACTCTGTTCTGTAAAAGGCTTTAGCCTTGCGTTGCACGCCCCTTTGGGGGCTGCGCAGTGAG
>CAINGK010000083.1 GCA_903848465.1 uncultured Verrucomicrobiota bacterium | reverse complement strand
TCCAGATTGCACCGGCAATACCCAGGGTCGCCTCGCCAAGGCTCGGCTGACCCTGGGCTAAATTACGCAGCTCCGTTGGAGCTGGTGTGTCGCGGAGTGGAGTGGTGGAAGATGGCGGCAGCGTGCTGAGGGAGGTCAGGGCAGGGAGCGCGATGCGCTGGGGAGCAGTGTAGCACATTGATGGCTGAGCCGACGATGGCGTTTCGATTTGAGCGCCGCTCAACGTTTACTTTTCGTCCGCAGAAGGGTCGAAGGCTTTGTTGAAAGGAGGACCGCGCTCGCCGCCGTAGGTTTCGCGGAGGTATTCGTCACCTTCGCTTTTTTTGCGGCGGATGTTTTTCGGAGCCACGAGATTGCCCACGCGGCGGCGCTCGGCGCGGCCTGCCTGCCACTGCTCCCAGGTGATGATCCGCTCTGGGCGGATGGCTATCTTCGTGTCTGTCATGCAGGGAAAGTAGGCTATTTCGTCTGATTTGCCAGTTCTGCTTCCACCTCGGCGCGGACGGCATTGAGCTCATCGGTGCAGCGATATTTGGGGGATGCAGCCACTCGATAGGCCTCCTGCCAGTCAAAGGGCACGGTCTCGGACTTCGTAAGCACGGTGGTCATGAGTTTCTTGGCGCAGAGATCATCATCCTCATTGTAGCCGCTGACCCATTTGCGGGCTGCATAGACGCGTCCGACAAGGGCATCCTCGATAGGGATTAGCAGCACATTTCCATTCGGGGTGATGAACTTTGCGAATGCTTTTTCCGCCACATAATCAATCTCGCCCAGCAGATCGATCCACAGGCCTTCGATGCCCCAGCTTTTGCTACCACCATGGGCTTTTATAACCGGAATTTGCTGCATGATTTCGACTCGTTGTTCATGTGTTGGCATGGTCCAATTGGCCCAGCAGATGTCGGTGTCGCCGGACATGTAGGCACCGTCGGTGTAGAACTCGATGGCGGAGCCGCCAACGACCACGGGCTCGAAGCCGCGCTCGCGAAACAATTCGGAGACGAGTCCGGCGAGGAGGAGGGACTTGGAGTTTAAGTCGGTTTCTTCGCGAACAAGCGTGAGCGCGGTGGCGATTTCATCGGCGGTCATGCGGGGAACATGGCGGATGAAGGCGCGGTAGGGCAACTCAAATCAGAGCTTCGCTTTCTCCACCTCGTCTCATGGAATCTGCCAGCCTGCTTGGATGAAGAGTGGGAGCATGGCGCGGCCGAGGCCACGGGTACAGCCAGTGATTTGACGGGATCAACAAATGGTAATCAGTTAAGCGCGGGCATGGAGCGCTGTCTGATTGCGGAGCCAATGTGGCGGAGCTTGTTGCAGACGCTGCTGGTGTGCGTTGGGTGTTTCGAAATTCTGGGTTTGCTTCCCGGTCGTCTCTTACTAACCCAGGGGAGCACTCGCTAAAGCTCGGCACCCCTGGGCTGTATTACGCAGCTCCGTTGGAGCTGGTGTATCGCGGAGTGAAGTGGCGAGAAATGGCGTTATAGCGTTTCCCGAAACTGATTTCCGAAAAGCGCACGTGGAGACGCTTGGCGGCGGCTTGAGGACAAGCCGCCCTCGCGCTCGGACGTTCGAGCGCAGCGGCGATTTCATCGGCGGTCATGCGGGGAGCATGGCTGATGAGGGCGCGGTTGGGCAACTCAAATTAGAGCTTGGCTTTTTCCACCTCGTCCCATGGGATCTCGGAGAGTTCGGCGTTGGGGTTGCGGCGTTCGAAGTAGTTGATGGCCCATTGGTCGCTGAAGAAGACGACCCAGCGTTCGGCGCTGTCCTGGGCGGTGGTGACGCCGCCGGGGATGTCGAAGTCTTCGATGGCGCCGCCGTCTTTGGTGCGGACCCAGCGGAGGACGGTGTAGGGGGCGGTTTCGAGGCGGCTTTGGGCGTTGTATTCGCTTTCGAGGCGGAACTGCACGACTTCGAACTGGAGGGGGCCGACGGCTCCGAGGAGGGGGACGCGCTGACCAGCGTGGGGCTGGATGAACTGCTGCACGACGCCTTCGCTGAGGAGCTGCTCGAGGCCATCACGGAAGCGTTTGTAATGCGCGGTGCTGGGGTTGTGCAGGTAGCAGAAGACTTCAGGGGCGAAGCGAGGGATTTCGTCGAACTTGAGCTTGGGATCGACGGCGAGGGTGTCGCCGATGCCGAAGCCGTGATTGCCGACGATGCCGACGACGTCGCCTGCGTAGGCTTCATTCACGGTCTCGCGATCCTGGGCGAAGAGTTTTTGGGAGTTGGCGAGGCGGACGATTTTGCCGGTGCGGGTGTGGGTGACCTGCATGTCGCGTTCGAACTTGCCGCTGACGATGCGCAGGAAGCTCATGCGGTCGCGGTGGCGGGGGTCCATGTTGGCCTGGATTTTGAAGACGAAGCCGGAGAAGCCTTCGTCGGTGGGCTCGATGACGCGGCCATCGGCGGCCATGCGGGGCTCGGGTGGGGGAGCGAGTTCGAGGAAGCCGTCGAGGAGCATCTGGACGCCGAAGTTGTTGCTAGCGCTGCCGAAGAAGACGGGGGTGAGTTCGCCGCGATCGATCTTGGTGCGATCGTAGGCATGGCCTGCGCCGTCGAGCATTTCGAGTTCCATCTTGGCCTGCTCGAGCGCTTCAGGGACGGTGTGCTTGGCGACGAAGTCATCGTCGAGGCCACCGACTTTTTCAGGGGCGCGGAAAGCGCCGTGGACGGTGCGCTCGAAGAGGTGGACGTCGTTTTTGCGGCGGTCATAAACGCCGCGAAATTGCTGGCCGAGGCCGAGGGGCCAGTTGATGGCGCAGGCGCCGATGCCGAGGACGGTTTCGAGTTCGTCGAGGAGGGTGAGGGGCTCGCGCGCAGGGCGGTCGAGCTTGTTCATGAAGGTGAAGATGGGGACGCCACGGCGGCGGCAGACTTCGAAGAGCTTGCGGGTTTGGGCCTCGATGCCTTTACCGGCGTCGATGACCATGATGGCGGCATCGACGGCGGTGAGTACGCGGTAGGTGTCTTCGGAGAAGTCTTTGTGACCGGGGGTGTCGAGGAGGTTTACGACGCTGCCTTTGTACTCGAACTGGAGGACGGTGGAGCTGACGGAAATGCCGCGCTGTTTTTCCAGCTCCATCCAGTCGGAGGTGGTGGCGCGCTGGTTTTTGCGAGCGGTCACGGAACCCGCGAGCGCGACAGCGCCGCCGTAGAGCAGGAGCTTTTCGGTGAGCGTCGTTTTACCGGCGTCGGGGTGCGAAATGATCGCGAAGGAACGACGGCGGGCGATTTGGGCTTCGTAGGGCATGGGGGGACAGGGGGGTGGTGTTCATGCCGCAGAGCGGGGGGGGATTCAAATGACGAATGACGAAATCCGAATGGGCGGAAGGGGAGTTGACGGTGGTTTACGGTTGTTGACAGTGGTTTACGATTGTTGGGAGAGTCCCGGGTGTGAGGGGGGTGCGTGAACTGAGGGAGTGATTGCGGCAGGCGTGTGGCGGTGATTGTTGCAGACGCTGCTGGTGCTCGCCGTGTGAGGGAGAAGCGTTGGGTTTGCTTCCCGTATTTGTTGATAGATAACCTTGCTGGCCGATTCAGGTTTGTATTGGGAAGCCGGAGCCAAGGGCTGGCGCAGATGAAGGCTCGTACTGGACACTCTACGGTTCCCAGTGTTTGCGTTTGCCCAGAAACCGCACAGAGGACTGTGCGGACCACTTTGCTGACGCCCTCGCGATGGCCTGTGCGAAAACACGCGACAGGGCTGGTCATGCTTTAAAAGCAGTGGGGGACGAAGCGGCTGCCGTTGGAGGTGATGAGGGAGGTGTCTTCGCGGAGGCCGATGCCGGCGGGTTCGCCGCCGATGATCCAGGAGCCGATGATGGGATGGTTGCCGGCGAAGCTGACTTCGGGGTGCAGCTCTTGATAGACTTTGGGCTGGGACTGCCAGGGGCCTGCGCTGTCTTCCAGTAGGGTGCCGTTTTGGATGAGGCGGACGTTGGTGCCTTCGCGGCCGAAGTAGGGCTTCTCCACGTAGCTGGGCATGCCATCGGGTGTGAAGGATGCGCACAGGAGATTGGGGTGGCCTTCGAACATTTCCCAGAGGAGGACGAGGAAGGCTTTATTGCTCCAGAGCATTTTCCAGACGGGTTCGAGGAAGCGCTGGCACCTGCCGGGGAGATGGCAGGAGAAGTCCTCCAGCCACATCCATTCCCAGGGGTAGAGCTTGAAGAGGCGAGTCACGGGGCGGTCTGCGTGATCGACGAACTGCTGCATGCGTTCGTTCCAGCCGAGGTCTTCGATGGCGAGGTCGATGGTGCTTTTGCCGGACTGCTGGCAGGTGTCGATGAGGTAGAGCAGGGTGCGCCAGTCTTCTTCGGCATCACGCTGGGCGCAGAAGTGGATTTGCGGCTCCGGCCAGGCAGGCCAGGAGGCGAGCAGTTTTTCATGGATGGAGTTGAACTGGTCGCAGTGGGGGCGGGTTTGCTGCAGCCACTGCCACTGCACCACGGAAGCCTCCAGCAGGCCGGTGGGGGTGTCGGCGTTGTATTCGAGGAGCTTGGGAGCGCCCGTGCCGTCCCACATGAGGTCGAAACGGCCGTAGAGGGAGAGGTCGTCGCGGTCCCAGGAGTGAATGATTTCCTGCCATGCCTGGGGAGAAATGGCGAGGCGGTCGCGCCAGTTGTCGCGGATGGCGCGTTCGGCGGCAGCGATGCTCATGCGTTGGAGTTCGGCGGTGGCCTGCTCCAACTGGTCGATTTCGCGGCTGGCGAAGCGGTAGTGGGCGGATTCATCCCAATAAAGCTGGCCGTCGATGGTGTGGTAGGTGAGGCCCAGGGCTTCGACCTGGGCCTGCCAGTCGGTGCGTGGTTGTTCGGTGATGCGATGCACGGAGAGATCAGGAGCCGGAGAACATCCCGGAGAAAAAGCCCGTGCGGCCAAAGCCGCCACGGCTGGTGAAAGCCGAGCGCGTGACGCCTGCCTGGCTCTGCGGCACGCCGGTGTGGGTGGGTGCTCCAGAGGGCTGCGTGGTGTAGTCGCTCAGCGTGGAGGGAGAGGCGCTGGAGGTTGTGGCCGTTGAATACGGCCCGCTGCGGTAATAGGTGGAGGTGAAAGGATAGCGCCGTGTGCTGTGATAGCGTGACCATCTGCCGCAGCGGTAGTAGCCCCAGTTTGAGTCATAGTAATCGTAGGGGTATGGGAACCATGCGGAGCAAGGTTGGTGGTAGTAGCCAAGATGGGGATCGTAGGCGTTGTGCGGCGGGGACTGGCGTGACACATCGTCCCCTGCGACAAAGGCAGGCAGGCTGGCGCGCAGCTCTGGACTCAGTGCGCCCGGTGGCAGCACGGCCGTGCTGTGAACAGGGACTGGTTCAGGTGTGGGTGCGCGGCGACAGCCGGTGACACCCAGGCTGACGCCAGCAAGCGTCAGCATGATGACTTTGCTTCGTTTCATCAGCGTCGGGGCGGCGGGTTAGCTGGTCATGGCGGCGGCCAAGATCAGCGACACGCCAATGATCACGCTGCCTGCCAGGATGGCTGCGGCCATGTTCTTCTTCTCAAAAATTTCGGCATGGAGATCGCCGGGCGTCATCTTGTCGAATAGCTTGTAGCCAGCGATGGCCATGAGGATGCCGGCGAAGCCGAAGACAGCGAAAAGCTCCAGGCCATGAAGGATGGAGTATTCGGCGAGGATGGGGTGGCTGAGGATGGACATGCGCTTTGCGGTTGGGTGAGTCGGTGGGTGACCGACTAGGCTATGAAATGACCGCAGGCGGAGGAAAGATAAATTACAAGCTGTTGTGATTTTTATCCGAGGATTAGTCAGATGGGTAGCTCACAGGGATGCGGCACATTGATGCGAAAGCAAACGTGCAGCGGAGTTCTATGCAGACGCTGCTGGAGGGCCTGGGGTGTGGCGGGGGACGTGGGTTTGCTTCCCGGTCGTGTTGCCGGAAACCCAGGGCGGCGCTCGCTAAAGCTCGCTTGCCCTGGGCTACGTTATGTCGCCCTTTCAGGGCTGGTGTGAGGCGGAGCGTTTTTGGAGTGCGGGTACGCAAACCTGAAAGGGTGGAACTGCCGCTTTCGAGAGTCTCGTGATGCGCGTGAGCTGACCTGCTTGCGGCCATTTCACCCACTACCGCATTCGGCTACCTTATGGTATTTGCGTGTTTTTTCACTCGTCGAAAGCGATAGCTCCGTTCGTTTCTCGCTCCGCAACCGCAGTCCAAATTTCGCGGCGATTCAGAATTGAGTTAGCGAGATGCTACTCAATCCTAACCATGCAGTAAGGTTCAAAAGAACGCGACAGCGTCTTGGAGTGCGGTGACAGAGATGCAAGGCGCAAGTCTGCATCGGCGGCACCGCTTTCGCGGGGTGTAGCGTGGTGTCTGGCCACACCACTCTCTTCAGCCTGCGAAAGCGGCGTCGCGCCTAGGCTTGCCGCACGCACTCCAAGACGCTTCGCGCTCGCGTGGGCGCTGGGCTTCCTGCCGCAAGCCTTCACTATCGGGTGAGTTTGAGTCTTCATCGTGCAAAGACTTCGATTGCATGGTTACGACTAAAAGAATCCTAACTCGCGAAGTTCGCGTTAATCGACTGTCTTTTGATCCTGAACTTTACTTATGTCGTCCTGAGCGAAGGGGTAGTAAGGAAAAATTATGCGACCTGGGGAAGACGGAGTCCGGCGATGAGCTCTGCGTGTGACATTTCGCGGACCAGACCGGACTCTATTTCAGCATCGCGACGCAGGGCTTCGGCCAGAATGTCATTCGCGCAGGACATTTCATCGGACAGCGGCAATGCAGCTTCAGCGACAGCGTGAACGGTGGTGGTCATAGTCACATGATTGGCTGAAAGCGCTGCCAGTGGCAAGGCGACAGATTCAACGAATCTCGTTTGAGTAATCCACCCCTACCAAATACAAACCGCAAGCGGGGGCGGTTTGATTGCTTTGGGGGCCGGTGGGGTCGGTGAGGAGGCGGGCGAACCATTCTTTGGGTTCGCGGCCACGGGCGACGTGCATGAGGCTGCCGACGATGAGGCGGACCATTTTGTAGAGGAAGCCGTCGCCGGAGAATTCGAGCTCTAGCATGTCGTCTGCCTCGCGGAGTTCGGCGCGGTGGATGGTGCGGGTGGTTTTTTCGATGCGAAGGCGGCGCTCGGTTTCGGGCATGTCGCCGCGATTGGCGGAGAGGCGGACGAAGTTGTGGGTGCCGACGAGTTGTTCGCAGCACCAGCGGACGGAGTCGAGATCGAGCGGGCCGTAGATGTGCCAGGAGCGGTCGGCTTCAAAGGGGGAGAGCATGCGCTGACGCCAGATGCGGTAGCGGTAGGTTTTGCCGGTGGCGTCAAAGCGGGCGTGGAAGCTGGGCGGGCATTCAGCCACCTGCAAAATGCGGATGGTGAGGGGGAGGCAGGCGTTCACTGCATGGGCCCAGGATTCACAGGTCATGCGTACGGTGTCGGGGACATCGCAGTGGGCGGTTTGTGCCAGGGCGTGGACGCCGGCATCGGTGCGGCCGCTGCCATGCACGCGGGTGTCGATGCGGGTGGCTCTGCGGATGGCGGTGTGGAGTTCGTCCGTGACAGTGCGGCCGCCTTCAAGGCTCTGCCAGCCACGCCAGGGGGTGCCGCAGTAGGCGATGGTGAAGCGGAGGCGTTTGAATCCCGGCTCAGGGCCGTGATTCTTGCCGGCCTTACTTTCGACGTCGCTTCGGCTCATCGGTCCACTGGAGTTCGTAGGAGGCGTCGGGGAGGAGGAAGCCTTCGGGGCCGCGCTGCTGGTTTAAATATTCCTGGAGGATGACGACGGCGGCGAGCTGATCGACGATCTCGTTGCGCTCCTTTTTGCCGGTGATGCCGGCGCGGGACATGGAGGCCTCGGCTTCGACGGAGGAGAGGCGTTCATCGACGAACTCGATGGGCACCGAGTGCTGCAACTCCTTGCCGAGGCTGAGGGCGAATTTTTCGACGCGCTCGGCGGCGCTGCCTTTCTCTCCGCTCATGCGGAAGGGCATGCCGATGACGATTTTGGCGATGCGTTTCTCCTGCACGATGCGGGCGAGGGTGCGCTCGGGTTCGTGAGTGGCATCGATCGTTTTGAAGGGGCTGGCGACGATCTCGGTCTCGTCACTGAGAGCGAGACCGATGCGCACGGTGCCGTGATCAATGGCGAGGATGCGCGGCATGGGACTGGATGCTAGATGCTAGATCTTAGATGCTGGATCAGCGGAGTTGCTGAGGGAGGCCATCGACGATTTTTTTGATGTTCTCGGCCTTGCTGCGAGTGGCAACGAGGAGACCATCTTTGGAAGCGACGACAATGAGATCCTGCACACCGATGAGGGCGACGTGCTGGCCGGTCTGGGTGAAGACGATGTTGTTCAGAGAATCCTGCTGCGAGAGGGCGCAGTTGTGCTGGTTGCCATCGCTGTCGGCATCGAGATAGCGACCGACGCTGGTCCAGTTGCCGACGTCATCCCAGTCAAAGGTGGACTCGATGTTGAGCACGCGGGAGGCGCGCTCCATGAGCGCGTAGTCGATGGAGAGCTTGGGCAGCTTGCCGAACTGTTTATCCACGGTGGCGCTGAAGTCCTTGGAGCCGCGGAGTTCGGAGATGAAGTCGGCCAGCACAGGGCAGTGGCGGCTGAGTTCGCTGAAGATGGCGGGAATGGTCCAGATGAACATGCCGGCATTCCAGAGGAAAGTGCCCTGGCTGATGAAGTGCTCAGCGAGATCAGGATTGGGTTTCTCACGGAAACGGGCGACTTCCCAAACAGGGAGGTCATCGAGTCCGCCGATGCTGGCGCGGCGACCGCGCTCGACGTAGCCGTAGCTGGGGCAGGCCCAGGTGGGGGTGATGCCGACGGTGACGAGACTGCCGCTGTTTTCGGCGGCGAGGGCGGCGTTGGAGAGGACGCGCTGAAACTCGGCGTGATTTTTGATCAAGTGATCGGCTGGCAGCACGATCATGGTGGCGGTGGGGTCACGGGAGACGACCCAGCCGACAGCGAGGGCGATGGCGGGGGCGGTATCGCGCTTCTCGGGTTCGGCGACGATGTTTTCTGCGGGCAGATCCTTCACCAGCGCACGCACGGAGGCCTCCTGCTGCTTGTTGGTGAGAATGAGGATGTTTTCTTTGGGGACGAAGCCATCCAGGCGCTCGATGGTGAGCTCGAGGAGTGTTTTTTCGCCAAAGAGTTTGAGCAACTGTTTGGGCAAAGCATCGCGGCTGATGGGCCAGAAGCGCTGGCCGCTGCCGCCTGCGAGGATTAGAGCGTAACGATTTTTGGGTGCGGCTTGGGACATGTGCAGTGTTTTTTGTGGACAGGCATCCCTTAGCCGGAAAGCGGGATGCGGGCAAATTCCTCTTTGGTGATTCTCGCGGAATGGTTATGTTGGGCCATGCAAGAAAACCCCTCCACCCCCGGCTACGAAACCTATGCTTCGCTCATTGCCCCTGCTGCCGCAGGCTGTGCATTGGGCATCCTGTTCGGCCGAGGCATGCGGCGCGGATCTTCCAATGTGATCGCGCTGACGCTTCTGGCCGCGAGTGCAGCCATCGCAGCGCCCGTCATCACGGAGCTGGTGCAGCGCACGGCCAACCGCCCTGGCAGCGAACGCGGCAGCCGTCGCAGGCTGGAGGGCATCCGCAATCACGGCATGCCTGATGGCGATGTGGGCGAGTTTTTTGCGGATACGCCAGAGCCGTTTGTGGCGAAGGGGCGGTGATCATAGCTCGGGCTGTCTGGCTGGAAAGAGGTTGGCCCGTCCTTCGCTCTTCGAGCTATGGAGGGCATTTTTCGCCGACTTTGTCAGCGAAAAATGGCGGAGAGGGAGGGATTCGAACCCTCGGTTGCCTTACGACAACGTCTGATTTCGAGTCAGGTGCCTTCAACCACTCAGCCACCTCTCCGGATCATTTTCGAGGTGGGGAGAGTACCGCGTCTGGGACTGAATGCAAGGCGCGGCTTACAATGGGGCTGGAGAATTACAGTTGTGTTCCGTGGTGGGTGGTGGTCTTTGCGCTCGTTATGCAAATTCTCTCTGTTCTCATTGGCCTGATATGCGCGGTCCTGCTGATCCCTGGACTCATACCGCTGCTCGGCTGGCTGCAATGGGCCGTGCTGGCGGGCTGTGTGGTCGGCGTCATTTTCGGTTCTTTTTGCCAGCGGAAGATCGGACTGACGATCAATGTGACGGTAGCGTTGGTGGCGGCGTTGCGGTTGTTCCTTGGGGGCGGGGTGTTTTAGGAATTGAGCAGACAGTGGAGCGCGATGGCAGGAAAGGGATCATCCTGATCTCTTCAGGCCCGGCTTCGCCTACCACGCCCAAACGGGGATCAAGATGATCCCCCTCCTCCATGCCTTTCGTGCTCCGACACGCTCAGGTCCTTGAGGACGAGTTTTTCAACAGGCTGGGAGGCAGTTTTACTTTGCCGTGCTTCACGCTGAGGTGGGGGCTGTGGCGGGAGAGGAAGCGCCAGGGGTAGTCGATGGCTTGGCTGATGCCGACGCGGATGTCGGTGACGACTTCGTAGGGGGCGGTGGTGGGCTGGATGAGGCCGCAGCCGGTGGGGCGGCCTTTGCCTGCCATGGGGAGGCCGTGATGGGTGCCGTCGATGCCGAGGGCCAGAGCGAGCTTGCCGGGGCCGGAGCAGAGTTCGTGGAGCTTTTCGCGGTGGCGGCGCTGCTGCATTGCCGGGATGCCGCGGGTGGGCTCGAGGGCACGGATGAGGATGAGGCCGTCCTTTGGGCCGCCTTTGACGAGGAGGTTGAAGAGCCAGTACATGCCGTAGTTGAAATAGACGTAGGCGGTGCCGGGTGGGTGTATTTTGACAAACTCGCGCGCGCTGGGGCGGGTGGCGGTGTGGGCGGCGAGGTCGCCTTCCACCGAGTAGGCTTCGGTTTCGACGATGATGCCGGCGCAGCCGTGCCAGACGAGCTCGACGCCGATGAGGTCACGGGCGACGGTGAGGACATCGCGCTCGAAGAAGTCACGCGTGAGGTAGCTCATGGCTCAGAGGCCGGTGGGGTGATCGACGAATTCCCAGGGGATGCCGAATTTTTGCTCGATGTAGGCGGAGAGGGCTTTGACGCCGAAGGTCTCAGTGGCGTAGTGGCCGCCGTAGATGAGGTTGACGCCGATTTCCTCCGCCAGGGTGTAGCTCCAGTGGGGGCCTTCGCCGGTGATGAAGGTGTCGATGCCTGCTTTCGCAGCGGCAGCGACCTCCGAACCAGAACCTCCCGACGAGATGCCAATTTTACGGGTTGTTTTTGGACCGCCAGGACAGACATGCACCGGGCTGCCGCCGAGTGCTGAGTGAAATTGGGCCACCAGGTCATCCACGGGCATGGCGTGGTTCAGGGTCACGCCCACCGCGTTGCCTTTGTATTCCAAAAAACCGCCGGTTGGCGTCAAACCCAGGGCCTGGGCAATTTGGGCGTTGTTGCCGAGTGTGGGATGCACATCCAGCGGCAGGTGGCTGCTGTAAACGGCGAGGCCGGCATCGAGGGCGGTTTTGATTTTTTGGAAGACGGGGCCGGTCCAGGTTTGGAGGCCGGTCCAGAACAGGCCGTGGTGGACGATGAGGAGGTCCGCGCCTGCGGCGATGGCTTTACGCATGACGGGGAGGGTGGCGTCCACGGCGGCGACGATCTTGGTGACCTTGCCTTCACGGTTTTCGAGCTGGAGGCCGTTGAGGGCGTTGGAGTAGTCGGCGATCTCGGCGATGCGGAGTTCGGTGTCGAGATGGGAGACGAGGTCGGCGAGATTCATGGGGTAGTTTGGGGCGTTTGTTGCGATTCGCAAAACTCATTTCCGGGATGCCTAGTTTGGGCCCCCACATACCTCTCACCTAATGCGACTTCATCGCAAGAAAACGCCCCAAATTTGTTAAAATCTCATTTTCTGAGCGAATGGGAAAACAAAGGTTTTCCTCCGTTCTACTTTGAGCCAAAAAAAGACATTACGGCTTGGGAACTTGCTCAACTGATGGAGGCTGTATTGCCTGCTGGGGGACGGTCTGTAATTTATCGGTTGGAGGAGGGCTGTTTCCGTCACATAAGCCTGACAAATTCGCTACTAGTTGAAGAAAAAAGCCAATCAAGATCAGAGTCAATCCAAGACGAGACATTGCTGCGGAGCACCTGAACTCAAGGCGGCTGGATTATAGAAGGGAGTTTAACAAGGGATTTGGGAGCTACGGGCGTGAAGCAAGCTCCCAGATTCCGGCTAAAGCCGGTACTACAATACGTGCGCTGGCTGGTTTCAGACCTGGGGCGATGCGGGGCTTCCAGAACGGGCTACGATCCCGAACAACGCACTCACGGCGGCTGGGGCTCCGGCGCTTGCTGGAAAACGTTATGGATCAGATGTCGAGTCGTGCAAAAAAAGAGGCCAACTGGAACTGTTTGTGACAATTTGCGGCTCATGCCCGAAGTCACACGATTCGCCCCAAGCCCCACCGGATGGCTGCATCTGGGGCATGCGTATGCGGCGTTGTTTGCGCATGAGAAGGCGGCGGCGGGGAGGTTTTTGATTCGGCTGGAGGACATCGACGGCACGCGGGCGCGGCCGGAGTATGAGGGGGCGATTTTTGAAGATCTGGCGTGGCTGGGATTGGCGTGGGAGGAGCCGGTGAGGAGGCAGTCGGATCACTTTGAGGATTACCGCGCGGCTTTGGCGAAGCTGGAAGGCCTGGGCGTGCTGTATCCGTGTTTTTGCACGCGGCGGGAGATTCAGGAGGAGATTGCGCGTGCAGGGAATGCGCCGCAGGGGCCGGATGGGCCGCTGTATCCGGGGACGTGCCGGAACCGTGATGCGAGTGAGCGGGCGCAGCGCGTGGCGGCGGGGGAGCAATATGCGCTGCGACTGGATGTGGGGAAGTCGGCGGAGCTGGTCGAAGGGGGCTTGGAATGGACGGATCGGGAACGTGGAGTTTTCCAGGCGCAGCCGGGGGTGTTTGGGGATGTGGTGCTGGCGCGTAAGGACACGCCGGCGAGCTATCATCTGGCGGTGGTGGTGGATGATGCGCTGCAAGGCATCACGCTAGTGACGCGTGGCGAGGATCTGCTGGAGGCGACGCATCTGCACCGGCTGCTGCAGGCGCTGCTGGGACTGCCGGTGCCGGAGTGGTGGCACCACCGGTTGATCACGGATGAGAGCGGGAAGCGACTGGCGAAGCGTGATGATGCGCGGTCATTGCGCAGTTTGCGTACGGCGGGGTGGACGCCGGAGCGGGTGCGGGAGGTGGTGGGAAGGAATGACGAATGAGTAAATCCGAATGACGAATGACGAATCAATGTCGTTAAGTTAAGCAAAATAGACCGCGAAGGTGTATTGTTCACAACGCGAATGAGCACGAATAGCCGCGAATTTTTCACGAATTTCAGAGTTCAGAATTCCTCTGCATTCGTGGCCATTCGCGTTTAAAATC
>CAINGK010000082.1 GCA_903848465.1 uncultured Verrucomicrobiota bacterium | reverse complement strand
CGCCCGTCGTATCGCGACGGCTGGAAGGCCTGAGTCACATCCGAGTGATTTCAAACTCAACGGCAGCGGGGCAACCTGCTGCCGTTTTGTTTTAGCGCAGGTTCACCGCGCCGCCGTCGATCGGGTAGGAACTGCCGGTGACGAAGGAGGCTTCATCACTGCAGAGATACAAAGCCAGCGCGGCAATCTCTTCCGGCTTGGCCATGCGGCCGATCGGCTGCGCCTCACTCAGCTTCTGAAACATCTCGGCTTCCTGACCCGGATAGGTTTTGGCGAGGTAGCCGTCTACGAATGGCGTGTGGACGCGTGCCGGGGCGATGCAGTTGCAGCGGATGCCCTGCTTGATGAAGTCCTTGGCGATCGAGTAGGTCATCATCAGCACGGCCCCCTTCGTCATTGAGTATGCGAAGCGGTCGGCGAGACCCATCTGGGCCGCGATGGAGCACATGTTGAGGATCACCCCCTTGTTCCTGGCCGTCATGTGAGCCAGCGCAGCCTGGGCGCAGGCGTGCACGCCCTTGATGTTCACGCGATGCAGGCGGTCCATGTCTTCCTCTGCCGTGGTCAATGCCGTGCCGATGTGTGCAATGCCGGCGTTGTTCACGAGGATGTCGATCTTGCCATGGGTCTTGGCCACGTCGTCAAACAGCGCCTTCACCTCGGCGTAATTGCCCACGTCGCAGGCGGATCCGCGTCCGCTGCCGCCGGCGGCCTGGATTTGATCCACCGTGCTCTGCGCCGCCTCCTGCTTGAGGTCTAGCACCTCCACATGTGCGCCCTGCTTGGCGAAAAGAATGGCAATGGCCTGACCGATGCCTGATCCGGCTCCGGTGATGATGACTGTTTTGTGGGCGAGTGAGAACATGAGCTGAAGAGAACTGCGGTGAAAATGGTAACGGCGATGACAGCCTACGGAAGGCACGGAACAAACGGAAAATTAGGCCATGCCGCAAGCCCGATGACACAGCTTTTAGTGAGCGACCCTGCAAGTCCTTTTCCGAGTATTCTGTGTGTTGATTCACTTCGTTTCCCCCTTCGGGCTCCTTGCAGTCGTCTGTCTCGCTATCGCTCGGCTCCGTAGGCCATCCATTTCCCGTGTCAGGATAAACGGTTCATTTTTCACCTCTTTCCTGTTTTTGAGCCAGTCAATTCTGAGTGGCTGGCTGAGGCGTTGGACGGAATGGAACTGCGGATGGCACGGAAGGGGAAATTGGAAAGGGCCGGAATTTTTGAACCACGGATTTCACGAGCAGCACGGATGACGGATCGGATTTGAGGGTGGGGGTGATTTTGGGGCTTGGGGCTTTGGTGGTCCGGAGGGATGGTAAAATGATGAGGGGTAAAATTATTTTTTCGGAGGGCTGTAGGTGTGGTGGTTAACACTTTCAACGCGGATGAGAGCGAATCAGAATCAACCCCAGCGCCATTCGCGAAAATTGGCGGCTATTCGCATCATTCGCGCTGGAAAGCTTTGGCTCAATCCCCCCCGATGTCCCATGGAGGACATGACACCGCAGGGCTGGTAGGGATGCGTTGTGCGCGTCCCTGGAATCCTTCGTCCCAGCGCTGTCTCCCAGCCCCTGCGCACCGCACCTCCCCCAGCGCTCCACCTCCCGCCGCAGCCTTTGCCATCTCACGGCCATCGCGGTGTAGAAGGTTGCAAGGACGGCGCACCCTTCTGGATGGCCTTCGGGTGCCACAGACCCGAAAAGTGGGACGCGCACAACGCATCCCTACCAGCCATGGAGCAGGCCTGAACCCGGAATTTCAAACGCGAATGAGCGCGAACAGCCGCGAATGACCGCGAATCAGAGCCGGTCCGCTACCATTCGTGAAAATTCGCGGCCATTCGTTACAATTCGCGTGGGAAACTCTGGCTCAACAACCGTCAACCACAGTCAACAACGTTCAGCCACCGTAAACTCCCCCTCTACTTCTTCCCCTTTTTCCGCCCGGCCTCCGGGTCCGCCGGCAAGAAGGCTGCGAACCGGCTCTCGAAGCGCTTGGGTATCACGCACTGAATTTCCGCAAGCCCCGTGTCATAGTCTTCACTGAGCATCTTGCCTTCCTGATGCACGAGCGCCACGAGGTCCATGCGATCCAGCGGCAGGCTCAGGGTCAGCCGCACGACGCGGTCGATCATGAAATCGTGCAGACGGTGCAGCAGATCGTCCATGCCCTGCCCGGTTTTGACGGAGATGACCACGGCTTCGGCAAACTCCCGGCGCAGTTCCATGAGGCGCGAGTCGTCGATCAAATCGACCTTGTTCAGCACCAGCAGCACCTTCTTGTCGCCAGCACCCAGTTCACTGAGCACCTTGGAGGTGGTGTGATAAAACTCGACCGCCTGTAGCGCACTGGCGTCGATGACGTGAATGAGGAAATCCGCCTGGATGGCTTCTTCCAGGGTGGCGCGAAACGACTGCACCAGGTCATGCGGCAGATTGCGGATGAAGCCGACCGTGTCCGTCACTAGCAGCGGCTGGCCGTCCGGCAGCTCCATGCGCCGCGTCGTGGTGTCCAGCGTGGCAAAGAGCTTGTCTTCCACGTAGGCGTCAGCGGCGGTCAGCTTGTTTAGCAGCGAGGACTTTCCGGCATTGGTGTACCCCACGATGGCCGCATGCGGCACTGGCACGCGACTGCGTTCCTTGCGCATGGTGTCGCGCTGTTTCTTCACCTCTTCCAAATCCCCGCGCAGTTTGTCCAGCCGCTTGCTGGCCAGACGGCGGTCCACTTCGAGCTGGGTTTCCCCTTCACCACGTGCCGCACCCGCACCGCCCACACCACCGCCCGCGCCACCACCCTGGCGGTCAAGATGCGCCCACATGCGCGTGAGCCGTGGGATGGAGTACTCCATCTTCGCCAGCTCCACCTGTAGCCGTGCCTCACGCGTCTTGGCCCGCATGTTGAAGATGTCGAGAATCACCTCATGGCGGTCGATCACACAGATGTCGCCTTCGCTTTCCCAGGCGCGCTGCTGGCCGGGGCTGAGCTCGTTGTCCCACACGATGCAGTCGGCACCCAGTTCCTTGGCCTGCTTCATCAGCTCCGCTGACTTGCCGCTGCCGATGAGGTAGCGTGCCGTGTGCTCGCGGGCAAAGACGAGCTCCTTGCCGATGATGTTGATGCCCAGCGTCCCCACGAGTTCGGCCAGCTCCTCCAGCAAATCGTTGGCTTCCAGCTTCTGTCGCCGGTCAAAGTACGCGCCCACCAGGAAAGCGCTCTCGACTGCATTGGGTTTTTCTCGGATGTCAAACATGGGGGTGTCAGTATGGAGCGCGGCGGCGCATTGCCAAGCTGCGTATTCCATGCCATGGACAGGGACATGACCCGCCGCCTCCTACTGCTCTGCCTCTGCCTCGGTCTCGCCGCCTGCGATTCCTCGGACACCGCCCCACTGCCGCTGAATCTCTATGAATGCGATGCTGGCGAGGCCACCGTGCGCCACCTCATCAGCGCCCTGCCCGAATTGAACCCCGGCGTGGCCAAGAGCTACTCCATCGTGCTCGGCGAGATCAACCGCGACGGCATGACGCCTGCTACCGATGCCTTCACGAAGCGCTTTGCCGATTTGAAGCTCAAATTCATCAACGCGCAAAACCTGAAGGACATCGAGCCCGACCACACCATCGCCGATCCCGACACCCGGCTCGCCGCCTTCATCCTCCAGCTCCGTAGGCTCAAGCCCACCAGCGCCACCACCTGGGACGCCGAAGCTGGCTGGAGCTACAAGAAGGAATTCACCCGTCTGAAACTCCGACTCGAAGTCAAAGACGGCAAGACCCGCGTGGTGAATGCGGAGAAGATTGAAGGCTCGTGAGTGCGCACATCAGTGCGGAGCAGCGCCGTCTTCGACGTTGTCCACGTCCATCTGGCGCACGCGCTTGCGGTCGCGCTCAGTTTGCACGGCGGTGCGCAGTTTTTCGCGCACGGACTCAATGCCTGGGATCGCACGCATGGCCAGCGTCGGGGTCGTGGCGTCGGAGGTGATCAAGGTCAGATTTCCCAGACCGACGAGGCGCAGCAAGAAAGGCTGATCCATGGTGTAATCACGCACGCGGAACAGCTCCAGCTCATCGACCTTCTTGCTGAGAATGCCGGAGGTAATGCGCAGGCGCTGCGTGGTCAGGGCATAGGTGGTGCATTTCGTGGCCCACCAGCGGACGAGCCACATCACCGCCGGGATGATCAGCGCCAGATAGGCCAGACCACCGGTGAAGAGCGCCGGAATCGTGGCGGCAAAGGCAATGCCCACGGCCAGCAGGATGCACAGGAAGTAATACCAGAAGTGAACCCACTGGGAGGTGTGGCCGGACCAGAGGGCGGTTTCTACTGCGGAAGCAGCATTGGAGGGGTCTTCGGTGGACATGGTATGCGGGGTGTTGGAGTTGTGGTGCGGTGGGAAAATCAGAGCATCGACTTGAGCGCATCGAGCGCCTGCTTGGTGCGCTTGATGCCTTCGATTTCGGTGTGCTTGTCGCCTTCGTATTCGATGCCGATGTAGCCGTTGTAACCGGCCTTGACGACGATGTTGATGAGGCGCTCAAAATCGAGGGTGATCTCGCGGCCTTCGCGGCGGTCTTCGGTGTAGAATTTGCCAGCGCCCGTGTCCCAGTCGTAGGCCTTGGCGCTCATGCCTTTCTTCACCCAGGGCATGAACTCGCGCAGACCTTTGTAAGGGTTGTAGAGCTCGCCTTTGACGCGGTCGGTGTAGAAGTTGCCGAAATCCGGCAGAATGCCGACGCGCGTGTGATCCGCCGCTTTCATGACGCCCGTGAGCCAGAGGCCGTTGCTGGAGAGTCCGCCATGATTTTCCACCACCACGAAGAGTCCACGCTTGTCGCCTTCCACGCAGAGCCGATGCAGACCATCGGCGGCGAGTTTCATCTGCTCGTCCCAGCTCAGCTTCGGATCGCTGGCGGCATTCACGCGGATGCTGTGGCAGCCCAGCGTAGCGGCGGCATCGAGCCACTTGAGGTGGTTCTCCACGGTCTTTGCACGCTTGGCTTCGTCAGGATCGCCCAGATTGCCTTCGCGGTCACACATGATGAGCAACCCCTTCACGCCTTCGCCTTCCTGGCGCTGTTTCATTTCACCGAGGTAGGCGGCATCCGTGGCCTTGTCGAAAAACATCTGGTTCACATACTCGACGCCCTCGATGCCCAGGCTGCGGGCGATCTTGCAGAAGTCGAGGTGCTCATGGCGCTCTGCGCTGCCTTTGCCAAAGATGCCTTTGTTCAGCGACCATTCCGCCAGCGAGATTTTGAACGGCTCCTGCTTGTCTGCCGCCACGACCGGACGTGAACCCGCAGCCGCAACAGCAGCGGTGAATAATTGCAAAAAGTGGCGACGGGAGGAAGTGCTGGAAGTCATGAGCGGATGATCCCGCTATATGACCTGCGGTCCCGCTAAAGCTCCAGAAGAATTTTCGGGCCGACTTGTAACAATGGTTAGGCCGCCTTGCGCTCGACGCGCTTGCGCAGCATGGCCGCGCGCTCGCCTTTGACGACGCCTTCGTTGATGGTCACGCCGCGCACGTCCATCCGGCTGGGAACGTCGTACATCACATCCAGCATGATGCGCTCAAAGATGCTGCGCAGGCCGCGCGCACCGGTGCCGCGTGTCACGGCTTCCTTGGACATCGCCAGCATGGCGTCACGGGTGATGGAAAGCTCCACGCCGTCCATGTTCATCAGCTTCGCATACTGTTTGATCAAAGCGTTCTTCGGCTCGGTGAGCACCCGCATGAGCTCCTGCTCCGTAAGCGACTCCAGCGAACAAACCACCGGCAGACGCCCGATGAACTCTGGAATCAAGCCAAACGACAGCAGATCCTCAGGCTCGACTTGCGACGTGGGTTTGCCAGCCTCCGGTTTCACGGCATGGGAATTGACAAAGCCCATGGTCTTGCCGCCACGACGCCGCTCCATCATTTTGTCGAGGCCCACAAAGGCCCCACCGCAGATGAACAGGATGTTTTCCGTGTTCACCTGGATGTACTCCTGCTGGGGATGCTTGCGTCCGCCCTGCGGTGGCACATTGCACACGGTGCCTTCGATGATCTTCAGCAGCGCCTGCTGCACGCCTTCGCCAGACACATCGCGCGTGATGCTCACGTTCTCGGTCTTGCGACCGATCTTGTCGATCTCATCAATGTAAACGATGCCCATCTCAGCGCGTGCGACATCGTAATCCGCCGCCTGTAGCAGCCGCAGGACGATGTTCTCCACGTCTTCACCGACGTAGCCTGCCTCCGTGAGTGTCGTCGCATCCGCGATGCTGAAGGGCACATTGAGAATGCGGGCGAGCGTTTTGGCCAGCAGTGTCTTGCCACAGCCCGTGGGGCCCATCAGCAGCACATTGCTCTTTTCGATCTCCACATCATTCGCGTCAGGCAGGGCTGTCGTCACTTTGCGAGCGGAACCGCTGCTGGCACGAGCGGCCTGCTGCTGTGTGTGCAGGATGCGCTTGTAATGATTGTGTACCGCGACGCTGAGCACCTTTTTCGCCTGCGCCTGACCGATCACATGCAGATCGAGTAGCGCCGAGATGTCCGCCGGGCGTGGCACCAGGAGTGACGGCCCGCCCTCGGACTCAACGGAGGTTTCCTTGTCGAGGATGTTTTTACAGACGTGGATGCAGTTGTCGCAAATGTACACCCCCGGGCCTGCGATGAGCTTTTTCACCTCTGCATGGCTTTTGCCGCAGAAGGAGCAGAGAGTAACGTTGGAGCCGCGTGCCATGATTTTTGGGGATTGCTTAATGTCGCACGAAAGCAGGAGTCACGTCAAGGTGACGCTTCTTCAATCGTGCGTAAAACAACCTGATCTTTGTCATTCCGCACATACCGCGCGCTCAGTTTGACGGCGGCAGGCTTGCGCAAGGTCATAATACAGTCCCGCGCGCTCAGAGCGAGAGGCCAGTCTTCGCGCACCCGACCCTGGGTGTCCTGGATTTCCCAGCCCTGCCCCAGCGTGCGCTGCGTCTGCTCCCAGGAAACCGTGCCCAATCCCTGAATGACCGCTCCAGGTGGAACACTGGCCGCGTCCAGCAGCCAGGCCTGTGGGACCAGGGCGCGCAATGCGTCAAAGTGCTGCTGGCGCAGCTCCTGGCTCCAAAACGAGCGCAAGGCGGGCAAATGCAGCAGTGCATGCTCCAGCGCAGAGGTTGCCAGCGTGGCACTGCCCCCGCCGAGTTTCAGTTGATCTGGGGCCTGATCAAACGACAGCCAGAGCTCTTCGCCTGCCTCATGGGCAGGAGCCAGCGCTAGCCAGTGGGTTAGAAAATCGCCCAAGGCACCTGCAATCCGACCTTTCGTGACCCGTGCCTGCAAGACCTCACGCGCCGCCATCCAGCGCATGAGGCGATACCCGGCCGACTCGACAGCTTCACGCTGCGGTCGAGGTAGTTGGTCCATCAAGTCCGATTTCATTGCTTGCTCCCTAAATGCAGACAGTCCCCAGTCAAAACGAGAGATTGCGGCGAATGGACGTTTATGATAATTATAATACTGTGGTATTCCTTTCCGCCCATGACCTCCGCTCGCATGCCCAACCGAAGAACCTGCGCATGTCCGGCTTTTCACAGCTAGAACTCCTTATCGTCATCTGCCTGCTCGGCATTTTCAGCAGCCTTGCCATTGCCTGGTACAATGGCAACAATCGCGATGTGATTGAGCGCGTGATCAATCAGCGCAACGCCCAGGAAATCGTTTCCCTGGGAGTCTGTGCCACGATGAGTGGTGCCGAGTTCGTCGTGCCAGGCGACAAACAGGCCACCGCCGTCAATCTCATCGTCGGCGTCACCGGCCAGCAAGGCATATTGAAAGACAAGGTGTTCCGCCTCAACAATCTGGCACCCACCGACCTGCCCGGAGCCATGCCGTTTGTGAAATTCGACAGCGGCCTGCTGCTGTATGACCCTGAAGGGAAGCAGCTCTGAGCCTCTGGCTGTTATTGCATATGCCATTTCTTTAAAACTTCGACAATCAAAAATCGATGGTTCGACAATCGTCAATCTCTTCAGATACAGGGCGTACTGGCTGGGCGCGATTGACGATTGATGAACAAGGATTGTTGATTTTTGAAGTGTTTCTCCTGTGCGAACGTCCAGCATGCCTCGCGTAATGCGCCCCCAGAGGGAATCATGTCACCCTATGACGCGAGTCTCAATCATTGGCCTTTACCTCCAGAGTCAAAGTGGCCGGCAGCTTCGATGCGGCGGCGGCGTTGGCTGCAGCCGGTTCATCCGAAAAAAGCACCACGATCTCGCGGATGACCACCTCGTGCTCCTTGTGTGCTTTGAGCACCCAGTGCTGCACGAACTTGGCCACCGAAAGCCGACTGGCCTCGCGCACATGCTGGATTTTGCCTGGTGCCGCCGCACGGCGTTCCAGCATGGAGGTCAGTCCTTTCTCCAGCGCAGTCATGTTCTCCGCCGCATTGAAGCGCATCCAGCCTGACTCGGATTTCTTCTCCATCGTCTCCGAGCGCACGGCAGGCGGCAGCGAGGGACGGATGGCGGGCGCGACCACCACACAGCGCCCGTTTTCAACCGTGATGTTCCAAGCGTCCGACAGCTTCAGGTGGTAGCGATAAACCACCATCGCACGGATTTCCGCCATGGAGGTGCCGAGGTAAATGGCGTCATTGAACAGCGTCTTGGTGTCGAATTTCGTCACCGTCTCCTCGCTGTCCAGGGTGGCCAGTTCCAGCACATCGCCCTGGGTGGAGGCGATGCGCCGCACATTTTCATGGAAGCTCTCGGTGATGGTCTTCTTCTGGAAATGCTCTGCCAGCCATTTCATGCCAAATCCCGCGTCCACCACCTTCCAAGCCACGATGCCTCCTACGATCCCCAGCACCAGCAGCGTCAGCGCCAGAGTGGTGAAACATCCCGGCCCGCGACGCGGAGCAGGTGCTGAAGCAGAAATGGGATCAGACATTCGACGGAAAGTGAGTCAACGACGGATCAACATGCCGCTTCCGGCCTAGGCTGCCAATTCGGAATCTAGTAAAAACCTCACCTTGACGATCTCCCGCCACCCCTGCGAGACTGACCGCGCATGAAGCTTTCATTCATCCCGCACGCTGTACTGCTGGCCTGTCTCGCAGTGTTTTCCACTGCTCACGCGCAGCAACCTGATCCCGCTGAACCCAAAAAACCCACGGCGGAGGAAATGCAGCAGCGCATCAAGCAGCGCATTGATGAGATCGAAAAACTCGGTTGGACACGACAGGGCAGCGGCAACCTCGGCGGCAAAGCCGAGATCGCCATTCCGCAGGGCTACCGCTTCACTCCCGGCGATGGCACCCGCAAGCTGATGGCCATGTATGGCAACCCGCCGACTGAGCGCGAACTCGGCATGCTGGCCACCGAAGGCCTCGGCCCATGGATCATTTTTGAATTCGAGGATTCCGGCTATGTGAAAGACGACGAGAAGGACAAAATCGACGCGGATGAGATGCTGGCCAGCCTGCGCGAGAGCCAGCAGCAGGGGAATAAATACCGCCGCGAGCATGGTCTGCCCGAACTTGAGATCCTCGGCTGGGTGGTGCCACCGCGTTACAATGAGAAGACCCACAACCTTGAATGGGGCACCCGCCTGAAGTCGCTCAACAACAACGGCATCTCCATCAACTACAACACGCGCCTCCTTGGTCGCTCTGGTGTGATGGAAGTCACCCTGGTCTGCGAACCGGAGGAGATGGAAAAAATGATCGCCGAGCAGGAGAAGATTCTCGCTGGCTTCAACTACATTGAAGGCCAGCGCTACGCCGAGTTCCGCGAAGGGGACAAGGTCGCGAAATACGGTCTCACTGCCCTCATCGCTGGCACTGGTGCCTTTGCAGCCGTCAAGATGGGTCTCTTTGGCAAGCTCGGTCTGCTCTTCGCCAAGCTGGGCAAGGCAGCCATCCTGCTGGTCGTGGGTGCCCTGGCCGGTCTGAAAAAACTCTTCAGCAAACTCTTCGGCTCGCGCCAGCCGCCAGGCGAATAGCGCATGACCGACGGCCAGATGCTTCTCGCAGCCTTCGTGCTGCTCTATCTCATCGAGTGCCTGCGCCTCGTGCCCTCCACCGCATGGATGGCTGTAGGCTCAAGCACCTCTGGCTGGAGCACGCTGCGACCTTGGCTGCGGCTGCAAATCGGCAGCGGTTCGCCGCTGCTGCTTTCTCCCCTGCCACCCATGCAGGCGCATGCCCTGGCGCTGCCCTGGCTATTGGTGCCAGAGCCGGAGGCGCTGCGCGTGCGCCTGACCGACAGCATGAGCGCCCTCGTTCCCTGGGACCAACTGGCCTTGCGTGCCGAGGAAACCATGCTGTATCTGGATGCCACCAATCGCGTACGCTTGCCCACTAAGGCGCTGGCAGAACTCTGGCAGCAGCGTCTCACCGAATGGCACGCTCTCACGCCCGACCAGCGCCGCAGCGCCTTTCTCAAACACGCCCGCACCACGCTCGACACGCAGACCGCGAGCCAAAACGCTGCGGCCACCGCAGCACTCACCCGCTCACTGCGCCGCTGTGCTACCCTCCACTTCATGTGGTGCTTTGGCGTCATGAGCGCCTTGTACCACCGCTTTGGCGACAGCCTCGCCGTGCTCGCCGCCGCAGGAGTCTTGCTGCTGCTGCAATTCATCCAGTCCTGGCTGTTTCTGCGCGCCACCCGGAACAGCGCTCTCAAAATTCCCCATCGTCGCTGGCGCGCACTCGGCATCGCTTTCCTGCCACAGCTTGCCATGCGTGCGTTTGATGTCGTCAATCTGACCACTGCTGCCGAACCACCGCATCCGCTCGCCTGGCATGGCCTGCTGGATGAAAAACACTGGCTGCAGCACGCACGACAATTCTGGCGTGAGGCACGCTACGTCCCCGGCTGGTCGCACAACGAAACCCTCCCAGTCGAAGCCGAAGCCCTGCAAAAATTCTTCCGCCACGCAGGCATCGCCGAAGCCGACTACGATCCGCCCTCCACTGCTCAACTGCCCGCCTGCCCACGCTGCGGTGCCGAATACCAGAGTGGTATCACCACCTGCTCCGACTGCGGCGGCGTGGAACTCCGCAATCCGGCGGCGTCGCTGTAACCTTACCGTAAGGAGCCAAAGAGCTGCTGCTTTCGCAGGCCGGATCGAGCGCATTGGACGGACAACACGCTACACCCCGCGAAAGCGGTGCCGCCGATGCAGGCTTGCGCCGTGCATCTCTGTCACCGCACTCCAAGACGCTGACGCGCTTTTTGGAACCCTACGGCATCGTTATGACTCATAGGCCTGGAGGTGGTCATACCTGGATGATCGCCGGTGAGGTGCTGGATGGATGGGCCACGGGCGGCATCAAGTGAAACCCATGAAGACGTGCTTATCGGCGAGATGGGGAGGCTGAGAATCTCGCGCACATAGACATGTATATATGTCACTATATATTATATATGATGTATGTCTATGCGTATGCAGATGCCCCCGCTGCCAGCCGCTCCCGGAGGGAGCAGAGAGATTAGCCGGTGGTGGAGCGAAACCGCGTAGCGGTGCAGCGGGAACCACCGGACCCTGCCAGGAAGCACCCCCTCATGCAGGGGCGCATGCCGAAGGTATGCGAGAAGCATTCAGCCGACCAGCGCCCACGAGGAGACTGCGCACGGTTCTCGCATACCTTCGGCATGCGGGCCTTGGGCGGTGAGTTAAGGGTGTGCGTGATCCGGTGGTTCTCGCTCGCCAAGACTCGCTTCACCACCGGCTAATTTCCGTGCTCTCTCCGGGAGCCAGTGACCTGCTTGCCAAGTCCGATGAACACGAATGTAGATCCTGCCCATAGCACTGTCCCCCCATTCTACGAGTCTCCCTCACGGCCAGCCTCTGGCACCATTCGCTGGCACCCACGGCATCAAAGTGATGCGCGAAGTGATGCCGCTACCTGCCTCTGAGCCTTCCATGATTTTCCATCCATTGCCCCCCATTGCAGCGCCTTGCCCAGGGACGCGTGAGTTTGCAGGGCGTCTGAGAAAGTGATGCCGTGCTTATTGAGGCTTGCACAATAGACTGACGCAAACGGAGTTCGTGTGAAATCTGAAGCCGGAGGCATGGTGCTGCGCGGGACTCTGGACACAGCTGCCTGTAGCGTAAAGGCGGAGCAGACGCTGCTGGCATCCGGCGTCGTGTGGAGGAGCACTGGGTTTGCTTCCCGGATTGTCTGCCAGAACCCAGGGGAGCACTCGCTAAGGCTCGGCACCGCCTGGGCTATATGACGGAAGGCCGTTGGCCTTCAAGACAACGATGTCAGTCTGTTATGCAAGT
>CAINGK010000081.1 GCA_903848465.1 uncultured Verrucomicrobiota bacterium | reverse complement strand
GGCTAAAGCCTTTTACAGAACAGACTTTACACCCCCAAAAGAATTCCAGCGTCCTGTGGATCGAGAGCTTCGCACACACATATATTGATGGCCTCTTTGGTGAAAAAGAGGACAAAAAGGAGGCTGGAAAGCTCGGCGGCCAGCCTGACACCCTGCGGCAGCCCGATGACAAACCGCAGCCTGCGAAGCGGCAGCATCCTTATCGCCGTCATTGCGTCCGGGCATTTTTCGTGACCGGACTGATCGTCCTGGATCTGTTCACCGCACTCAAACCCGCCATCGTGTTCTGGCTGCTCGCGTCGATTTGCATGCTTATCCTGGCAATCATACGCTCAAAGTCTGGACGAAAATACCTCCTCCTTCTCCTGATGCTGCTTATCGGCTCGATTTACTGGGTTTTAGGGCCGGACCGTGAACTAGTCTGGCGCACGGTCTTCTACTACCTCTACTGGCTTATGATCGGTGGCCACCTGTGGCTACAGCAGCAACGCGTTCGAGACCGTTACAAGGAGGAAGCTAGGCCGGTCGCCTGGTTGTTCACGCTGTCCGTTATCTCCGGTCTCTACTACATGACCACCGTCGCGTTTGCATATGGCATCTATCCACACATCCCGGCGGCCAAAGGAGGGGGAGACTACTTTTATTCGCCAACCGTGGAGATTTTTTTCAGCGAGCAGTCCATCAAAGCCATTCCTGAGGAACTCATCAAAAAAAGCGCTCCAAAAAGTCTCATCTTGCGCATTTTCACTGGGGAGCAGCCGCAATACAAGTCTATCCCGCTGAAAGTCATCGAACAAACAACCGACACTTTGTACATTGCGGACCCTGATGCCAAGGACAGGCCGCTCAGCCGCTGGGCATTTTGGGACACCCCCAAGATTTTTGCCATTCGCCGGGACACTGTCGTTAGCATGTCAACCTTGCCAACCGAGTCCCCGCCAAGTGCTGCTTACTCATTTTCGCATTAGTGGACAACCCTTCAGCAGGCAGCAACGACTACACCATAGCAAATAGACGTGGACGAAGGGTCCATTCTTCGCAGAAGCTTCGAAGGGCAAGCTGTGTATGGAGGCCGCGTGTAGGGGGGTGTTTTTCCGCGCTGCGATGCGCGCAAGGCTGTAGCCGCACGAATCCCACGCGAGACCTGCGTTGGTATTTTTGTCACTTGAACCTTGGGTGGATCATGTGGCAACCAATGAGATTGAGTATCACCCGCATCAAGGTTGGGCGGACGGAATCGGTTGAACCCATCTTTGCGTGTGGAATGGTCATTGCTTCTAACATCGGGAGATTTATTTGCATGAAACGCGCTCATCGCATGCTGGTCCTGCTTTTGCTGCTTACCTACACGGGTACGGCGACTGCGGTCATGCCTGCGGCTTTTGCGGCGCTGGCAGTGCTGGATGGGAGCCATCGGGTTTTGATCTGCCGGTCGGAGCAGGGCATGGAGGTGCGGCTGCATCACCGTGAAAACGATTACACGCCGGAAGTGTGCGACCATGATGGACTGCTGGCACAGATGGTCGTCAGTTTCTGCCGTCCGGCTGAGGAGGGAGACCACAGCCTGACGACGAATCAGGTGACCGGTACGGTGACGAACCCGGGCGATGAGGCGAAACGTTTTATCAATGACAGCGTGGAGGCGGTGCATTTGGACGACTGGCAGTCGCGCGTGACGCTGAAGGTGGTTTTTAAGGCCGCGCGCCGGGACTTCCGTTCCAGTAGCGGAGTGGCGTTGCGAGAGATCGCTACCATACGGATGTTGATTTGATGCTGGCATGGGATGTCTGCGGTATCTAAACCGCACTCCATCAACGTAGATCACTGGCGGGGCGGCTACTGCCCTGAGCCGCAATGAACTCTGTCCGAGTCCGATCAAGTCATGCACTGGAATGGCATGCGGGCGGACCACTTAACCTGTCACCCGATAATCGTAGCCTGGCTACCTTCCCCCCTCTTTAGCATTTTGGTTATGAAAAAATTTCTCTGTTTGTTTTGTCTCATGGCCGGTTCCGCACTGGCCGGCACCTCCGACTGGTCTGGCACCAGCCAAATCTCCTTTGATGGCACTTCCACTTTGCATAGCTGGGGTGGCAAAGTGGCTACGAAACCGTTTGTGACCACAGTCACCACCGACGCCGCTGGGAATCCCACCCGGGTGGAAGCCACCGTGAAGGTCGAAGCCGCGAAAATGGACACCGCCGAGGCGGGTCGCGATGAAAAGATGCGTGAGTCCATGCAGGCTACTGCGCATCCGCTCATCATCGGTGTCATTGACACCCCCTTCACCGCTATCCGTCAGGGCGATGCGACGCCGTCCTCACTGCCTCTGAAGCTCACGCTGCTGGGCAAAACGCAGACTATCATGGGCAGGATCAGCAACTGGCAGCACCGGGGCGACAAGGCCACTTTTGATCTGGATTTCGATCTCTCGCTCAAAAAGAGCGAGATCAAGGTCCCTTCGGTGCTGCTCTTCATCCGGGTGGGCGATACCATCAAAGTGCATGCCGCCGTCTCACTAAAACGCAATCCTTCCTGAGTCATGCCTGCATTCATTCATCACATCGCCACCGAGACGCCGGACTTCATCTACAGCAATGAGTTCACGCGTGAGCGCATGAAGGGCTGGGTGTCCGAGCCGCGCGCCAAACGTCTGATCGAAATGATCTACGAACGCACCGGCATCGAGACACGCTACAGCGCCTGCGACGACTTCTTGAAGGAGGACGGCGAACTGTTCCGCACTCTGCCGGATGGAACGATGAACTCGCCAACCACCGGTCAGCGCAATGCCCTGTATGCCAAAGCGGCACGCGCGCTCGCGGTGAAGCTGGCGCACAAGACTCTGGCCGAGTGTCCGCAGTTTGTGAAGAGCGACATCACGCATCTGGTGTTTGCCTCCTGCACCGGGTTCGCCAATCCGGGGCCGGACTACCACATCATCCGTGAGCTGGGTCTCAATGAGAATGTGGAGCGCTATACCGTGGGGTTCATGGGCTGCTACGCCGCCTTTCCCGCACTGCGCATGGCCGCGCAGTTTTGTGAGGCCAATCCGCAGGCCGTGGTGCTGGTGATGTGCCTGGAGCTTTGCTCCCTACACCTTCAAGTTACTGACAAACCGGAAAGCATCGTGGCGAATGCGCTGTTTGCCGACGGTGCGGCGGCGGCGATCGTCAGCGCCCGCGAACCGGCGCGTGACCGGCCCTTTTACCGGTTGCATGGCTTTCAATCGGCGCTGGTGCCTTCCAGCGAGGCGCACATGGCCTGGGACATCGGCGACCACGGTTTCAACATGGTGCTTTCGGCTTATGTGCCGGAGCTTATCGGCAGCAACATCCGCGAGATGATCGGTGGCATCCTCGACAAACGCGGCCTTGCGCTGGCGGACATTGACGAGTGGGCGGTACACCCCGGTGGTCGTGCGATTCTGGAACAAATCGAAGAGCAGCTCGCCCTGCCCGCGACGGCACTGGACATGGCCCGCAGCGTACTGCGTGACTACGGCAACATGAGCAGCCCGACGGTGATGTTTGTCCTGAAAGGCTTCCTCGAAGAAGCGGAAACGGAGCGTGCCATGACCTGCGCCATCGCTTTTGGTCCGGGACTCACGGTGGAAACGGCGGTGCTGGAACGCTGCGGTGCAGTGATCTCGACAGCTCCGAAGGCAGAAGTAGCTGGGCTGAAACACGCTGTGATATGAGTTTCAATGACGAGACCCGAATGACGAATGAATGACGAAATTTCCAGCCTTGGATGCCGTGTGCCTGATTACGATGTGATCATCGTGGGCGGTGGGCCGGTGGGCCTGTTGCTGGCTTGTTTGCTGAAACAGCAGGGATTGCGCTTGCGCGTGCTGGAGCGGCGGGTGGAGTCCATTGCGCACTCGGCGGCCATCGGGATCACGCCGCCGTCGTTGCAGATCCTCGACAAGCTGGGCCTCGCCGCCGAATTCATCGCTGGTGGGGTGAAGGTACGCGACTGCTTTGTTCATGGCCAGCGTGGCAGGCTCGGGTGCGTGTCGTTTCGTGAGATTCCGGATGTGAATCGCTTCATTCTTTCGCTGCCGCAGGTGACCACGATTGCGATTTTACTGAAGCATCTGGGGCAGGAGCATGTCGAGTCTGGCTGCGAGGTCAGCGATGTGAAGCAGTTTGCCGAGCACTGCACGGTGCGGGCCGGTGAGAGCGTGCTCACCGCGCGCTATGTGATCGCGTGTGATGGCAGCCGCAGTTGCGTGCGTGAGTTGATCGGCATGCGGGCACCGGTTCACACCTATGGCTGCCACTTTGTCATGGGCGATTTCGTGGATCGCAGTGGCTTCGGCGATGAGGCGCATTTGTTTTTCAAGGACACGGGCTCGGTGGAGTCGTTTCCGCTGCCCGGCGGTCAGCGGCGCTGGGTGGTGCAGACGGACACACGGATGGACCACCCGCCAGCGGGGCTGGTCAGTGAGCTGGTCAGGCAACGCGCTGGCATCGAGGTGTCCGCAGGCGATCAGATCAACGAAAGCGTCTTCACGCCGCGCAAATTCAACTCTGAACGCTACTACGCGGGGCGCATCATTCTCTGTGGCGACGCCGCCCATGGCATGAGCCCGATCGGCGGCCAGGGGATGAACACCGGGTTTGCCGACGCGGAGTTCCTGGCGGCGATTTTGTGCCAAGATGACTCATTGTCGCTTCTGCCCGCCTACAACCGCTTCCGGCGCAAGGCGGTCAAGACAGCCATCTTCCGCGCCGAATGGGGCATGTGGCTCGGGACTTGGCGTGGCAGGTCGCGTTCACGGCTGCGGGATGTCCTTTTGAAATTCCTGCTCTGCCAAGGCCCCATCGCCAAACACATGGGATCGTTTTATGCGATGCTCACGATTCCTTTCAACACCCTCCAACGCGTGCCTGCGGCCAGTTTGCAGCCACGACCGCTTTAAATCATGACCACCACGTCCGAATACACCCCCACCATCGACGGCGCAGCTTCCCACTACGACGACCTGGATCAGTTTTACCGCGAGATCTGGGGCGAGCACATCCACCACGGTGTCTGGCTAACCGGGAAGGAAACCGACACGGAAGCGGCGGAAAACCTCGTCAAGATCGTCGCGGAGCTGGGGCATCACAGCCCCGGCAAGGAAGTTTGCGACATCGGCTGCGGTTACGGCACGACGGCCAAGATTCTGGCGACGAATCATGGGGTCAATATCACCGGCATGACCATCTCGGCGGTGCAGCTAGCCTATGCCCAGGCCAACAATTCCGTGCCCGGCAAGACCCATTTCATGAAGCGGGACTGGTATGACAACCAACTGCCGGACAACTATTTTGACATCGTGCAGACGGTCGAAAGCCTGGAGCACATGCCCGATTTGCCCACTTTTTTCCGCGAATGCTACCGCGTCATGAAGCCCGGTGGGCGGCTGGTGGCTACGGCCTGGATGTCCTGCGAGAACCCCGACGCCTTTGCCAAACGGCACTTTATAGACGCCATCACCCGGGAGACGCAGATCGCCGGGGTGCGGCCGGAGAGCGAGTTTCGGGCGGCCACGGAGGGTGCTGGCTTTGTAAATTACCAGTTCAAGGACTACGCCCGGCAGGTGAAGCGCACCTGGCCGCTCTGCGCCCTGCGTACGGTGAAAGGCCTGCTCACCAAGGCGCACTACCGCCGTTTCCTGTTCAGTTCGCAGAATCCGAACCGTATTTTGCCCTGACTTTGTTCCGCATCTGGCTAGCCTACGAGCTGGGAGTGCAACGGTACGGCGTGTTCAGCGCGGAAAAGCGTTGATCCAACACAATAATTGATTAAACACAGCCATGCCCGTGAGCGAAGAACGAAAACAAGAAATCACCAAATCCCTCAAACGTTGCAGTGAGGAGACCGTGGCCGCAGCGTTGCGCTTTGAAGAAACCAAGAATTTGGATGAGCTGCCAGCCATCATTCTTGGCGTTCTTGCGCGTGATGCCGCCAACCCACGCCCTGACGGGATCGCTTCAGTCACTGATGACATGAAGCTGATCGAGGACATCGGCATGGATTCCTTTGGGATGATCGAAGTGGTGATGACGGCTGAGGAAGTGCTCGGCCTCACCATCGCCACCGAAGAGATGAACGGCATCGCCACGCTGGGAGATCTGAAGAAATTCCTCCGCAACAAATTCGGGGCCGACGCTTCATGAAGCGAGTGGTCGTCACCGGGCTGGGGTTTATTTCCAGCATCGGCAACAATCGTGGTGCAGTGCTCGAAAGCCTGCGCGAATCCCGTTCTGGCATTGAGTTTGTCCCGGAACTGGCTGCCGCCAATGACCGCGTGAAGCTGGCTGGCACGGTGAAGGGTTTTGAATTCCCCACGCCAGATCCGCTCGACTGGACTTTCCCTGAGCATGTGAAGCTGAACCGCGCGCAGTTGCGCACAATGGTGCCCAATGCCGTGTTTGCCTATGCTTCCATGCAGGAGGCCATCGCGGATGCCAGACTCGAACCCGCGCAGGTGTCCGATCCGCAGACCGGCCTGTACTGTGCCTCGGCCGGTTCACCTTGGATGACTTATCTGGCGATGGATTCGATGATCAGACGCGGACCAGCGCGTACTTCGGCTCCGCTGGTCATCACTGGCATGCCGAATTCGCTGCATCTCAATCTCACCGCTTTGTTCAAGATCAAAGGCGCGACACTGGCGTTTAACAGCGCTTGTGCTTCGTCCTCGCATGCGCTGGGGCATGCCTGTGACATGATTCGGATGGGGCGGCAGAAGACCATGTTTGTGGTGGGGGCGGAAGATGCCCAACTGCTGCACACGATTTTACCGTTTGCTTCGCTGCGGGCGCTGAGCGCGCAGAGTGACCCCGCCCAGGCACCGCGTCCGTTTGATGCAGGTCGCGATGGCTTCATCACTACCGGTGGCGGTGTGACGCTCGTGCTCGAAGAGGCTGAACATGCCGCCGCACGCGGGGCCACCGTTTACGCTGAGGTCGCCGGCTGGGGACAAGGCTCGGATGGCTACGATGTGGTGGCACCTGATCCGAGTGGCAGCGGGCTGACGCGGGCGATGACCAACGCGCTGCAAGATGCTGGTTTGGAAGCTACAGAGATCGACTACATCAATGCGCACGGTACCGCTACCAGTGCAGGCGACCTTGCTGAACTCAATGCGCTCAAAACCGTCTTCACCGGTGATGTGCGGCCCAAGGTCAGCAGCACCAAGGCGTTGACCGGTCACGGTCTGTGCCTCGCGGGAGCGCTGGAGGCAGGGATTTGCTGTCTGGTCTTGAAGGAGGGCTTCATGCCGATCTCCGCGAAGATTCAGCAGCTTGATCCCGCCAGCGAAGGTGTGGACATACTCACCAGTCCGATTGATCAGGCTCCGCGTGTGGCCATGAGCAATTCCAGCGGCTTCGGCGGTTCGAACGTGGCGCTGATTTTCTCGCTCACTTGATCCAGCGCCATTTCGCGAACTGGAAGTAGAGCACCGGCAGCAGCAGGAGCGTCAGCACCGTGCCGAAGAGCAGGCCGAAGATGTGTACGGCGGTCAGTGGCCGCCACAATTCGCCGCCGGTGACAGCGAGCGGCAGCAGTCCGCAGACGGTGGCAAACACCGTGGCCAGCACTGCACGCAGACGCACCAGTGCGGCCTGCATGAGGGCGGTCTCGAGTTCGACGCCGGCGGCATGCTCCTCCTCGATGAAGTCTGACAGCACGATGATGTGGCTGACAATGACGCCAGCGAGGCTGACGATGCCGATCAAGGCCATGAAGCCGAAGGAGGCATGGGTGGTGGCTAGACCGGCGAAGGCACCGATCAGCCCCAGTGGCACGGTGAGCATGACCACGACCGATTTCATGATGGAGCGGAACTGGATGACCATCGCGAGCGCGATGAGGGCGAGAGAGATTTTCAGGACGTGTTGCATCTCACGCTGGCTGTTGCGCAGTTCGCGCTCCTCACCGCCGAACTCGATGCCGCTGGTGGGGAAGGACGTGCGTGCGCGGTTTAAAATGCCGGAGGGGAGCGTGCCGAAGGGCGCGAGCGCTTTGACGGTGACGGTGCGCTGCTGATTGATGTGGGGGAGGAGGCCTGAGTCGTCGTGGACTTTGTAGGCACCGGCGGCGCGCAAGGCGTTGGCGACCTGGGCGGTCTTGGCCTGCATTTCGTCGCCGCTGATTTCGATCTGGATCGGTGTTTCCAGCGCGGGGCCTTGCTCGATTTGTTTGACGAGGCAGAGCGCGTCTTTGATCTCGCGGTCGAAGATTTCACGCAGGTGAACGATGAGGGCAGGCACGTCTTCCGCGCGGTGTGTATTCACCAGCACCTGGGCCACATTGGCAGCGGGCTGGCGCGGCAGAAGGTTGTAATAGAACATGGGGGTGCCGCCGCCGCTGACGACGACGGCGCTTTGAATGGCATCCTCCTGCTGCAACTGCGCGCTGATTTGCGCGGTGATCTTTTGCGTCTGCTCGATGGGGCTTCCTTCGGGCAACTGGAGATCCACGAGGAACTGGTTGCGCTCGGCGACGGGGAAGAATTGTTTGCCGAAGAGGGGAATGAGCGCCGTGCTGGCCACGAGGAGGCCGTAGGCGGCGAGGATGGTGAGGAGCGGCCGGTGCAGTGCGTGCTGCAGCGCTCTTTTGTAGAATGGGATCAAGCGATGCAGTGGATGCGAACCGCTGACCGCATCAAAGCCCTTTTGGCCGCGCAGCAGGTAGTAGCCCAGCAGCGGGATGAACGTCATGGAAACGATGCGCGAGGAGACGAGCGCCAGCGTGATGACGATGGGCAGGGAGATGATGAACGCACCCATGTCTCCGGGTAGTAGCGCGAGCGGCAGGAAGGCGAGGATGTTGACGACGGTGCCGAAGAAGATGGCGCGCCGCAGCTTGAACGGACCCAGCCAGGCCGCGATGCCGCGCGGCTGGCCGTCGGCGAGCTCGCGGTTGATGCCATCCGAGGCGACGACGGGGTCATCGACCAGCATGCCTAGCGAGATGATCAGCGCGGCGATGGAAATCTGCTGCAGCGGTACATGCAGCGCCGCCATGCCGCCGAGGGTCATTGCGATGGTGAGCGGAATCGCCACGGCGACGACGACCGCCGTGCGCCAGTCCATGAGCAGCAACGCCACGAGCACGACGACAATCACCGCCTCAATGAAACAGTGCATAAATTCGCCAATGAGGTGGGCGGTGGCGGCAGGTTGATCGGAGACGGTGATGACCTTGATGCCATCGGGCAATGTGAGGCTGCTAATCTTTGCGAGCACGGCGGCTTTGAAGTCATGGATGATGCTGCCCGTTTTCATTTCCACGGCGACGAGCACGCTCGCGGAAGCACGCAGCGGTCCGTTCTCCTCCCGGTGCAGGGTGCGCACGCTGTAGCCGGCTGCCGACATGTCTTCAATGGAGGTGATCTCCTCGGGTGCATGGCCAAACTGGCGGATGCGTCCGGTGCTTGGGACGGTCTTGAGCGCCTGCTCGATCTCATCGGCTGCTGTAGCGGCTGCATCGCCGAGCACGGCAAAGAGCAGCGTGGCGGGGCGCTGGAAGTCCGTGGCGAGACGGGGTGATTCGCAGTCGGCAGGGAGTTTGACGTTCTGCAAAATCGCGCGCGTTTTTTGCCACTCCTGAGCGATGACTTCTTGCCGGTCCGCCTTGAGTCTGACGACAATGGTGGAGATGTTGTCCTGCGACTGTGAATGCAGCCTTTCGAGCGTGGGGAGCTGAGTGAGTGCGGCTTCGAGCTTTGTGGTTACTTCCCGCTCCATCTGGGCTGCGGTGTATTCCGGGTGTACGGTGATGAGCACCGCATCATGCAACGGGAATGTCGGGTCTTCCTGCTGTGGCAGGCTTTGAAATGCCAGCCAGCCCCACACCAGCACCGCGCCCATCGCCAGCCAGCCGAGGAGCCGGTGTTCGACGAAAAACCGGGTGAGGCCGCCGTTGGCAGGAGCTGTGGCAAGGGACGAATCCATGTGGGTGGTGGCAGGTCTTAGAAGTCGTAGCGACCTGGCTGCTGCGCAATGACGCACGTTGCAGTTTTGCATGGTTGCTTTGTGTTGCGGCGAATCATCCTGCTGCCCGAATCGCTAAAAACATCGGGGGTGTAAAGTCTGTTCTGTAAAAGGCTTTAGCCTTGCAATGCACGCCCCATTGGGGGCTGCGGAGTGAGGCGAGCGTAGCGATGCC
>CAINGK010000080.1 GCA_903848465.1 uncultured Verrucomicrobiota bacterium | reverse complement strand
TTGAAAACTGGACGGAGGTGCTTGGCAGTGAACGGCTCACCGGAGCGATGCTCGACCGGCTCACGCACCGGGTGCACATCCTGGAGGCCAATGGCGAGAGTTACCGGCTCAAGGACGCCAAAGCACGACTCAAACGCAGGTGACAGTGATCAGGAGGGGGGGGGCGGCGGTCGATCCTGCTCGTCGGCTTCCGCTCCGCTCCAGCCCCCTCTCAGGATCGAGGCAGGCACGAAGCTCATCACAGCCTTGACGACCACGCCCAACACGTGTTCAATAGCTCAGAGGTGACTCACTTTTGATCCGCGATCCGCTGCACAATTGATCCGCGTTTTATATCTGGTGCTCTAGATGCAACGGGTGATTCTGCATAGCAGATCCACCCCTTGGTTTTGTGACGCGATTCGAGATGATCGCTTCACTATGTCAACCAACACCAAGCAGCGGCAATATCGTCACCGCACATCAATGACGACAGCGTCTGTAAACTCCGTGTCCCCACACGCAGCACAGACAACACCGGAATTCATCCGACTCCCCAAGTCGGGCCAACGTTGTCTATATACCGGAATGAGCCGGGCCAGTCTCAATGAACTCGTTCTTGGCGTAGGGGCTCCAGTGCACTCAGTCGTTTTACGCCGTGAAGGTGCATCGAGAGGCATTCGGCTCATTCACCTGGAAAGTCTTCTGCACTACCTACATCAGCAGATGGAGGAACAGATCAATGCAATCCAAGAAGGCGAAGAAAATGCCTCGCAGGTTTGTCACAGCCGGGCAGCGGCGCAACCCAAACCATCGCGCCAATGAGCTATTTTCAATGGAAATGCTGTGCCCCCGTTTATTCAACTGGGGCTCCGACGTCAGGCGGTCTGTGCAGATCAAGGCACTTCCGCTTCGCGCCCCAGATCGTCGGACTTTACTCAGTGCCACCCCCCGCCGGGAGGTGCCCCGGAACCGCCCGCGTCGGCTTTGGGCTGTCTAGCACGGCTCGCTTACTCCCGGTACCTCAACTCAACCAGGAGGGCTCGCCCGGCGTCCAATGAGCCCCCTCTCCGCTAAAGACTTGAAGCTGATACACGCTTGTCCCCCGCCAGGTGGCGATGGAGTGTATCGCTGGACCTTCAAGGTTCTGTGCATGCTGGCACGACACACTCCATTCGAGAGCGAGCTCTTCGATGAAGCGCGTCGGCTCATAAGTCGCTATGCGACGAAGTCTGTCTCGGACCAGAAGATTCGAAGCCAGATCCCCAACGCCCGTCGCTATGCTAGCGGTCAGGGAGGGGCGCGCCATGGCGAACGGAAAAGCGGCGGCTCGACTTACCACTCAGCTCGCCGCTCTCCCGAATGGCCTCCTGCGGATTTGGCGGCCATCGAGCGAATTGTACGCCAAGGACCGGCCTTAGCAGAGTTGACCAGGCGCTCACCGATACCTTTGGATGGCGGCGCGTTTCCAACGGCAGCCTACCTGGAGGCTCTGTTCCCGGGGGATCCGCTCTTATGCTGTGCCTGGGCCAAGTATAACTTCAAGACCATGCACCGGAGTGCGTGGGGCGATCTGGGGGGAATGCAGTTCATTGTGCCTTCACCCATGTCGAAAATACAAGGGCGGACCCTGGAGGGGAAAATGTCGCACCATTCCGCAGACAATACCGGCCCCAGAAGGTTCCTGGTCATCGAGTTTGATTTCAAACCGGCAACTACGGACAACCAGGACGGGGGCGGAGTGCATGCTTGCACAGGCATAGCCAGCCTCGTCGGTCGGCTCATGGCGGACGGCATCACTGTTCTGGACATGTGCTCCGCGCTGCTCTGGCATCTCTCCAAGTATAGACCGTTGGTCATGGTGGTACATTCAGGCGGAAAGAGTCTGCACGGTTGGTTTTACTGCAACGGGGAGTCCGAAGCGAGTCTGGAGGGCTTCATGAAGTACGCGGTCCAATTAGGTGCGGACAAGGCGACATGGTCACCGTGGCAGTTTTTACGCATGCCGGAGGGCACGCGGACCGACGGCACTCCTCAAGGGCGTCGTCAGGCCGTCCATTACTTCAACCCCGCCGTCATTCCCAGACCACACATCCCAGCATCCGAACCAACAAACCACCAACTCACATGAACAACCCCAATTCGCCTACCGCCACCAGCATGACTGATTTTTCAAAACCACCTCCACCACCTCTTCCTACGCAGCAGCAGCTTCCGATAATACCACAGGCAATGGTGGAACCGGCAGCATCGCTAGATTGGTCGCAATTCACTCCACCTCCGCCACCTACGCAGCATTCGCTAACACCACAGGCAATGGTGCAACCGGCGTCATCACCAGCTGAGGAGCAACAACTGCCACCTCCGCATCCACCCCCGTCGTATGATTCACCGGTGACACCACATTTGGCGCAAGCCAGTCCGGATGAGGAGGCATACGCCGGTCATGCTGTTGACCCGGCGGAGGTGAATAACGCAGATAACGCAGATTTTGGCATTGAGGGAGCGGGCGAAAAACAATTTCCTCTTCACTGCCTCCCTGTTGTCATGCGGAGTATGGCTGAAGAAGTTGCCCGCGCGCATCTTGCGCCTGTTTCCTTGAGCGCCGCGTGCGCCTTGGGGACTCTTTCTGCTGCCTTGGGTGGGGGCTTGGAGCTTGAGACGGAGGGTGGGCAAAGCGTCCGTGGAAACTTGTTCATTGCAGCGGTTGCCCCAAGCGGCGGCGGCAAAGGGGCAGCCTCGAACGCCATCACGGAGCCGTTCAGACAGTTTGAACGTGATCTGGTCACTGCCTGGAAGAAGGACGTGAGACCAGCCTTGGCTGCCAGGTCTGATGTTCTTGAACAGGAAATCAGAGCTCTCAAGAAAAGATCTACCGCGAAAAAGGAAACGACCAGCCGGGATGACATCATCAAAGAACTGGCGCGTTTGAAGGAGGAACAAGCGCGTGTGGCTGAACAACTTGTGCCCCCCTGCTTGATCACGTGCGACGCGACGAAAGAGGCGCTGGCCTACCAGCTATCAGTTGGGAAAAACGAAGCGCTCGCCAGCATCAGCAGTGAAGCCCGGGGGTGTATTGATGTACTTTGCGGCAGATACAACTCAATGACGGATGAGAGCATCTTCGTCAGTGGCTGGTCGGGGGATTCGATTACGATACACCGTAAAGGCAGTGCGTCCGTACTATTACTCAACCCCTGCCTGTCCGTGATGTGGATGTTCCAGCCGGACAAACTTCAAATGTTGCTAGGTAAGGATGCAATGACATCAAGCGGCCTCCTGCCACGCTTTCTGATCGTTAACACCCGGGCGCAACCACAAGAAGAAACTGCGGATCGCCCTGCGATCAGCGAGGCTGTGCGTCAGGGCTGGACAGGGCTGGTCACGGATCTTGCAACCGTCTACCACCAGACGGACAATCCGTCGAAGATTTACCCCACCTCTGAGATTAAGGAGCTGCTACGTGCGTACAAAAAT
>CAINGK010000079.1 GCA_903848465.1 uncultured Verrucomicrobiota bacterium | reverse complement strand
GACCGCGAAGGTGTATTTTTCACAACGCGAATGAGCACGAATAGCCGCGAATTTTTCACGAATTTCAGAGTTCAGAATTCCTCTGCATTCGCGGTCATTCGTGGCCATTCGCGTTTAAAATCTTAACTTAACGACATTGAATGACGAATGACGAATGACGAATGTCCCGAGCGTGAGTGAAGAGTTGAAGTACCACGCAAGTTTGGACTCCGGCATTCGTCATTCTGCATTCGGCATTCGTCATTCCACCTGAACCATCCTCCTCCTGCTTCAAGGAACTCGCATTCCGCCCCTCCTTCACACCCAACCACCCCATCATGACCCAGCCTAAATCCTCCAACAACGGTGCCATGGCCGCACTCATCGCCGCATTCCTCGGCTGGCTCTTTGACGGCTTTGAAATGGGCTTGTTCCCGCTCATCGGCAAACCGGCGTTGCAGGATCTGCTGCCACAGGCGACACCGATTGTACAGGGGCAATGGTTCACCGTCATCATCGCGGTCTTCCTCGTGGGGGCAGCCACCGGCGGCGTGCTCTTCGGCTGGCTGGGCGACAAGCTGGGCCGCGTCAAAGCGATGACCCTGGCGATCTTCACCTATGCCATCTTCAGCGGCCTCTGCGCCTTCGTCACGGAGGCCTGGCACTTCGCGGGTTTGCGTTTCGTGGCCTCCCTCGGCATGGGTGGCGAGTGGGCACTGGGCGTGGCTTTGGTCAATGAAATCTGGGGGAACAAGAACCGCGCCTGGATCGCTGGCATGATCGGTGCCGCTTCCAACATCGGCTTCCTGCTCACGGGCCTCATCAGTTGGAAACTGAACGCCAGCCTGGACGTCGTCACCGGTTGGATTCACGCCATGGGTCTCTCCCCGGCCAACACCGATTACCTCCTGCACAATCGCGCCTGGCGCTTCATCGCCGTCAGCAGCGCCCTGCCGGCCATCATCAATTTCTTCATCCTCATCTTCGTGCCGGAGTCCCACAAGTGGGAGGAGGAGAAGAAATCCGGCAGTACCTCGCACTGGGCCACCATGGACCTTATCGGCGTGCTCATCGCCTGCTTGGCTGCGATTGGCATCATCTATGTGTGGTCGCCCATGGCCACGGTCGGCGGCGCAGTCGCCGGTGTCGTGACCTTGGTCGGTCTTGCCATCGCCCTGTGGGGTTACATGCACCCGATGCGTCAGTACATGGCCCGCTCCGTGACGGCTGGCAGCACGCTCACGGCAGACCGCACCACCATCATGAACAATCTCTTCCTCGGTGCCGGACTTGCCGCCGTGGCACTGCTCGGCACCTGGGGTTCCGCGCAGCAGGCCGCCCGCTGGGCTTCCGACCTCGCACCGAAAGGCAGCACGCTGCCGGTGATCGACTACGTGGTCATCGCCACCGCGCTGGGAGCCATCATCGCCACTTTGATCACTCCCTTCATCGCCGACAAACTGGGACGCCGCGTGACCTACACACTGCTCTGTGCCGCCGCCCTCGCCGCTTCGCTGGGCTTCTTCCGCTTCAATGTTCCTTTCGTTGGCGACTCCATTCCCACCACGTTGATCACCACCGCCTTCCTGCTCGGCGGCATCACCGCCTCCTTCTACGGCTTCTTCCCGCTCTACTTCCCCGAACTCTTCCCCACCAGCGTGCGCGCCACGGGCCAAGGCTTCTGCTTCAACTTCGGCCGCCTCATCGCCGCCATCGGCGCGCTGCAGCTCGGGAACCTGATGTCCCTCTTTAATGGGGCCAACGTCACCACCGTCCAATCCGCCGCCAACGCCTACTCCGTGCTCTCCTGCATCTACCTGGTGGGGATGGTTCTCGTGTGGTTCGCACCCGAGACCAAAGGCCGCTCGCTTCAATAGCCCCCCATTTGCGGCAGTGGACAAAGGCCGCAAATGCAAAGAATGTTTGCCAAAGAAGCATTCATCGCTAATAATACGCTTATATTAACCTCTCACAAAAAAGAAGTTATTGATCAGACTGAGTAAAAATTTATGGATTCTATGATTTTATCTTGATCCTACCATTGGAACTTGTTATATTAACCGTAATTCGAGATCTTCTCGGAAACCATAGCTCTAAGGACCACATCCATGATTAACGGCACCCACAACCCAGCCAAAGACCACGCCAAACTGGCAGACTTCATTCTGTTCAGTCAGCGCGAGTTTTTGCTGAACCTCTCCCGTGAGCTGAACCGAGATAACATCTCCTTCGCTCAGTTCTTCCTGCTCAGCTACCTCGCCACCTCGAAAGAGCTGACCATGACGGACATCGCACGCAAGATGGGCCACTCCACCGCTGCCGCCACCGGTTTGGTGGACCGCCTGGAAAAGCTCGGCCTCATGGAGCGCACCCACGCTGTGGATGACCGCCGCAAGGTGCTCGTGCGCATCACCTCCCGTGGGATCGAACTCGTCAGCCGCCTGCGCGACGAACTGCAGAGTCAAATCGCCGACGCCATGAGCGAAACCTCCTCCACAGACGCCGACAGCTTCATGAATTCCTATCGCTCGCTGGACACAGCCGCGATTCGCTAAGCGGTAGCCCTCCATTCTTTTGCAAAGGCGCTCGGTTTATCCGTGCGCCTTTGTTTTTTTCATGGCAGAACAGGCGCATGCTCAACCCCGCCCAACCCTGGATGACCTTCCCGGCACTCGCCGCCCTGCCTGGATTTGCCCATCGCTTCACCCTGCGCCATCCCGACATTAACGTCGATGATGAGCGCGCCGTGGTGGTGGAGCGGCTGTGGGACTGGCACCGCAGCCAGGCCCAGGAAATCGGCTTTTCAGGTGAGACGCTCTGCATCGCCGAGCAGGTCCATGGGCCGGAGGTAGCCGTGCTCACCGCCCCCACGAGTGCCGCCATCGCAGGCACGGACGGCATTATCTCCAACGTGCCCGGCCTCGTCATCGGCATCTACGTCGCCGACTGCTGCGCCGTCTATCTTGCCGACCCACGCACCGGGGCCTTTGGCATCGTACACTCTGGCAAGAAAGGTTCCGAGCTGGGCATCACCACACAGGCGATCCAGAAAATGCAGCAGTACTTTGGCACCGAGCCAGCGGACCTGCACATCCAGTTGAGTCCCTGCATCCGGCCACCGGCCTATGAGATTGATTTTGCCGCGCAGATCCACCAGCAGGCCTTGGCTGCCGGTGTGCCCGCCGCGCAGATCCACGACACCGGACTCTGTACGTCTTTGGATTTGCACCGCTTTTATTCCTACCGCATGGAGAAAGGCCGTACCGGGCGCATGCTGGCGCTGCTCGGACGCACCGCCTGATTTTTGATTTTCATCATGACTCTTCATTCACCCGCCAAAATCAATCTCTGGCTGCGCATCCTCGGCAAACGCCCCGACGGTTTTCATGAAGTGCAGACCCGCCTCTGCCGACTGGCCCTGGGCGACACCGTCGAAATCGAACATCTGGGCAAAGGCACCGCCGTCTCCCTGACCTGCTCTGACCCCACGGTGCCGCTGGATGAAACCAACCTAGCCATGCGTGCGCTGCGTGCCTTTGAAAATCGCACCGGCAAGCAGTCCTCCTGGCGCATTCATCTGGAGAAAAAGATCCCCGCAGGTGCAGGCCTGGGTGGCGGCAGCAGCAATGCAGCCACGGTGCTCAAAGGAGCCAACGAACTCGCGGGCTCGCCGCTGTCGCAAGCCCAACTGATTGAACTCGGCGCGCAGATCGGCTCGGACATCCCCTGTTTCATTCTCGACAGCCCCGCCGCTGACGGTGCCGGGCGGGGCGAGCAAGTCACTGAGGCCGACTTTCCCTGGCAACTGCCACTCGTCCTCATCAAGCCCCCCTTCCCCATCCCCACCCCCTGGGCCTACAAGCACTGGGCCGCCTCCAAGGAAATCCCCGGCGTGCTGTACGCGCCGCAGCTTTGCACCTGGGGAGCCATGTCGAATGATCTAGAGCGCCCTGTGTTTGAGAAGCACCTCCTGCTGCCCACCCTGAAAACCTGGCTCCTGGAACAAGCCGAGACCCGCGCCGCCCTGATGTCCGGCTCCGGCAGCACCATGTTTGCCATCACCGACACCCCCACCCAAGCGGCCGAACTGGCAGCCAAAGCCCGCGAATGGTCTGGCGAAACGACGTGGGTTCAGGCGACGCAGACGGCGAGTTGAACTGGTGTAGCAGCAAAAACCATCATTGAGTGAGGGCCGACTTTTGCAGATGAGTGCTGCTGGGCAGTGTCGCACGAATCAGAGACGGCAGCGTATGGAAAGGGGGCGAACGTTGAGGTGGCAGCGCGCGCTGGGACGAAAGGATTCGAGGGACGCGCACAGCGCATCCCTACCGTCCCAACGTGTTGCGGCACCTCAGGGCTGGTAGGGAACCGCTGTGCGGGTCCGTGATTTCGGGCCTGTGACGGCGCAGGCACCCAAAAAGGTCCGCCGTCCATGTTGTGGCCAATCAACGGGCGCGCAGTACCCACTTCTTATGTGAGGGGGACTTTTGAGAGTTTGTGATGCGCGGCAGTCTCATGGCACCCTGGCTCCGCTCCCCTCACGGAAACTTGGTTAGAACGCTCCATGGTGCATGGGACCGCAACGCGGTCCCGTCATGCAGCCCAAGGGTGCCGAGCCTTGGCGAGTGCTCCCTTGGGAATCGCGACCCCAATCGTCCACATCGTGTTCCCGGACCGCAACGCGGTCCCGTCACGAG
>CAINGK010000078.1 GCA_903848465.1 uncultured Verrucomicrobiota bacterium | reverse complement strand
TCCCTCCTGCGCCTCGTCTCCGCCCTGCTCTGCGAGCAAAGCGATGAGTGGAGCACCGGCAAAATTTACCTCAACATGAACTCCGCTGAACCATCCCAAACCTGATCGCCACTTTTACAGAATAAAATTTGCGCCGCCGAAAAGTCCGAACAGCGCGGCGCTCATGCCGATCAGGGTGACGAATACGGTTGCAAACAGCAGCAGGCCAAACTGGGCACTGGCACCTCGTGCAAACCAATTATCCACATGGTATTGAAGCCTCTCCTTAAACTCACGGTAAAAACCGTCTTCTGCCCGGCTGCTCTGCTTGCTCGCTTTCCCACCGCGCAGGAAACGGTACATCTGGATGACAATCAGGAGAACCAGCAGGACGGTCAGCGCGCCCACCATCAGCAGTTGCCAGGGCGGAACCCCTGCGAGTTTCGTGGTGGATAAATATTCGGTTAAATCTTTCAGCATCAGTTGAAATCCATTACTCATAGTCTTGTGAATAAATCTTTATAGAACTCCGCTTTTCCCAGCAGTTTCCGCAAAAGTCAAGCATCTGACAATTAAGAATAACGTCTTTCATTTGTCAGCCAAAGCTCAATTGAGAATGATCCGCAATAAGCACCCCCATCGGCTCTAGCTAGAACTCAACCCATCCGCCGAATGGACCAGATCCACCCGCGCAATCGGCTGACAGAAAGCTAGCACCAGGGCATTCGGCACCCTCAGGTCCACGGCAAACTCCTCCAAGGGCTACAGCATCAATAGGCTTTGTTGCCGAAACCCGTCCCAAACCCGGAATACTGCGAAGTGGGCGTGGCCTGCATGAGCGCCGAATTCTGCCGGTAGGACGAAGACTGGTTCATCATAGCGGCGGATTGATTGAGTTCGGCCGCTGCTTCCTGCGCCTCGGCGGTCTGTGCTTCGGCCATTCGTTCCTCCTGGCCTTTCAGCACGGCCACCAGAATCTCCCGCTCCTTCTCGCTGATCTTCCCCACGGTGGCGGCTTTATTGATTTCCATGAGGCGGGGGTGCTCCGACGCATACTGGGTCAGGAAGCTTTCGATCTTTTGGGGGTTCCATTTGCCCTCCAGCGGCTTGCCATTTGATTTCTCCGCCACCAGTGCGGCCTCGCCGCCTTTATGGATAACGCCAATCTCAACCGCTCTTCTTGCATACGCCTTAGCCTCGGCCACGCTGTGGGCATGGTACTCGGCAGGGGTTGACGCGCAGGAGGAGAGCAGGACAACGATCAGAAAGAGCAGGCTGGATTTCATGTGCCGAATGTGGAGAAAGATTTCCGCGCCACAAGCCAAAGTCGTTGCGAGCTTTGGCTCGCTCTGGAAAGATCGCGGCTCCTCCAGATTCCAGAACGAGCTAAAGCTCTGGACTACTTTCCCCATCTCATGACGTCCCGCCCATTGATCCTCCTTGCGCTGCTCGGCTCCGCCGCCTGCGCCGTCGCTGCCAGTCCTGTGTTCGAAAGCCCCCGGCTCACCACCGCCAAGAACTCGCCGCGTTTGGTCAAGGTGGACGTGCCGCTCAAAGGCGCGAAGGAACTTTATCTCGTGGTGTCGGATGAAGATGGCCCCAGTTGCGACTGGGCGGACTGGCTGGAGCCAAAGCTGATCATGGCGGATGGGTCCACCAAAGACCTGACCAAGCTGCCATGGAAAGCTGCCAGCCAGGGCTCGGGTGGTACGCGGGTTGGCAAATCGACCATGGGCGATGCACTGCTGGTGAACGGCCAGAAGTTTGAAAGCGGCATCGGCACGCATGCACGTTCGGTGATTGTCTATGATCTGCCACAGGGTGCCGTGCGCTTCACCGCACAGGCAGCGATTGATGACGGCGGCATGGAGCGCGGCGGCAAGGCCAGCAATGCCTCCGTCAAATTTCAGCTCTATACCCAAACACCTCCGAATGCCCCCAAGCCCGCGCCCCCCATCGTGGATGATGGCAAGACCACCGTGCCTGCGGATATGTTCACCGTTCCCGAAGGTCTCGAAGTCACCGTCTGGGCCACCTCGCCCGCCTTGTTCAATCCCACCAACATCGACTTCGATGCTCAGGGCCGCCTGTGGGTGGCTGAAGGCGTGAACTACCGCAGCAAAGGCAGCCGCAGGCCGGAGGGCGACCGCGTCGTTGTACTCGAAGACACCACCGGCTCCGGCCGCGCAGACAAGAGCACCGTGTTTGTGCAGGAGTCCGCACTCGCAGCGCCACTCGGCGTGGCGGTGCTGGGCAACCAGATTGTCGTCTCCCAGCCGCCGGATCTGCTTGTTTACACCGATGTGAATGGCGACGGCAAATTTGACCCTGCCGTGGACAAGCGCGACGTGCTGCTCACCGGCTTCGGCGGTCGTCAGCACGATCACAGCCTGCACAGCGTCACCGCCGGACCAGATGGCCAGTGGTACTGGAATCAGGGCAACACGGGTGCGAAATTCACCGACCACTCCGGCAAGACCTTCCGCATGGGCAGCCCCTACATGATGCAGGACATCGCCGGGCAGAAGAGCGATGACGGCCATGTGTGGATCGGCGGCTTCTCCGCACGCATGAACCCCGATGGCAGCAACGTCACCATCATCGGCCACAACTACCGCAACAGCTTCGAGCAAACGATCACCTCCTTTGGCGACCTCTTCCAAAGCGACAACGATGACCCGCCTGCCTGCCGTGTTTCCCCAGTCATGGAAGGCGGCAATGCCGGCTTTGCCTCCGCCGATGGCCTGCGCTCCTGGGGTGCGGACAAACGCCCCGGCCAGGACACACCCACCGCCGAGTGGCGGCAGGAAGATCCTGGCACCATGCCCGCTGGCGATGTCTATGGCGGCGGCTCACCCACCGGCGTGGCCTTCTATGAAAACGGCGCGCTCGACAAGAAGTGGAACGGCCTGCTCCTCGCCTGTGAAGCGGGCAAGAACGTCGTCTTTGGCTATCTGCCGAAACTCGATGGCGCTGGCTGGAAAATGGAGCGCTTTGATTTCCTCACCTCCAACAAGGAGAAGGAATTCGCCGGCTCCGACTTCCTCGGCGGCAAGCCTTCCGGCGAACTCAAAACGCGCTTCCGCCCAAGTGATGTCACCGTCGGTCCTGATGGCGCGATCTATGTGGCTGACTGGTTCGACGCCCGCGTCGGTGGCCACGGCACGCTGGATGACCGCTACACCGGCACCATCTACCGCATCGCGCCGAAGGGCTTCGCTTCCAACGTGCCCGCGCTCAAGCTCGACACAACTGAAGGCCAGATCGCCGCTCTGAAAAGCCCCGCGCCGAATGTGCGCTACAATGGTTTCACCGCCTTGAAAGCCCAGGGCGCGAAAGCCGTGACCGCCGTCGCTGCTCTGCTCAAAGACGACAACGCCTACATCGCCGCACGCGCCGCATGGCTGCTCGCGCAGATGGGGCCTGAAGGCGTGGCAAAGGTGAAGCCCTGGCTCGACTCGAAATCCGAAGATCAACGCCTCGTCGCCTACCGCGCACTGCGCCGTGCAGGTCAGGATGTCTTGTCCATGGCTGCAAAGATGGTCACCGATTCCTCCGCTGCCGTGCGTCGTGAAGTCGCGCTGACTCTGCGTGAGGTGCCCGCCGCCCAAAGCCTGCCGCTGCTGGTGAAACTCGCGCAGCAGTTTGATGGCAAAGACCGCGCCTACCTCGAAGCGGTTGGCCTCGGCAGCGAAGGCAAGGAAGCCGAACTCTATGCCGCTGTTTGCAAAGACAAGCCCGCCGCATGGACGGAGGCTGAGGCCTGGACCGCCTGGCGCATGCACCCCGCCGCGGCCGTGGAAGCCTTCAAGACCCGCGCACTGGATGGCGCGCTCACCGAAGAGCGGCGCAAGCTCATGCTCACCGGACTCGCCTTTGTGAAAAGCCGCGAAGCCGCAGGCGCGATGATCGAACTCGCCAACACCAAGGACTTCCCCCTGAAGGAACTCGCCAAGTGGTGGCTGCTCAACCGCAAAGGCAACGACTGGCAATCCTACGATGTGGAAGGCGGCATGAAGGCGCTGGGTCTGTATGATCCTGCCAAGGTGAAGCTCGTCGCTGTCGAGATGCCCCCTGAGCTCAAAGGCGTGCCGGAACTGCCCACGGGCGCGGAGATCGCCCAACTGCCCGGCGATGCCAAGCGCGGCCAGGCCGCCATCGCCGTCTGCTTCACCTGCCACAAGGTGGGCAAGATGGGCGTCGAATTCGGCCCCGATCTCAGCACCTTTGGCAAGCAGCAGCCGAGCGAAGTCATCGCCCAGGCCATCGCCCATCCTTCCGCCGACATCTCCCATGGCTTCGAAGGCAGCGAGATCAAAACCAAGGACGGCCTCACCATCAGCGGCATGATTCTCTCCAGCGGCGATCCCGTCATGATCAAGTGCATGGGAGGTCTCGTGCAGACCGTGCCAAAAGAGCGCATCTCCAGCATCAAGAAGATGACCCGCTCGCTCATGTATCAGCCCCAGCAGCTCGGCCTCACCCCGCAGGCCATCAGCGACATCGTGGCGTATTTGAAGAGCCTCTAAAGTAGTCCAGAGCTTTAGCTCATTTTGGAAAGCTCCACATGACGCAGCATCGGACGGTTCAGTCAGATCCGCCCGCTGCAGGAAACCTTCGAGCCCCCAGAACGAACTCAAGTTCGTAAGTACTTTGCCACCCCTGAATGATTCGCTGGCTTCGCGTGGGAAACAAGGAACCATGAGTGTCGCGCATGCGTATCCCGCGTGTCATTTGATCCATGGACATTTCGTCAAAAACATTCTCGGCCAAAGGCTTTGTGCTTCCGCACAGCCTTCCAGTGATTGTGTTGGACGACTGCTACCATTTCCCCGCCTGCCATCTGCCGCTGTTCATTTTTGAAGACCGCTACCGCCGCATGCTGGATCATGCGCTACACACCGACCGCATGTTTTGCGTTTGCGTCGCCGATGGCGGGAATGACGTACTGCCCGTCACCACGGCGGGCTTGATCCGTGCCTCGGTCAAAAATCCTGACGGCACCTCGCAGGTGATGCTCTACGGTGTCTGCCGTGTGCGCATCACCGGCTGGGATCAGATCAAGCCCTTCCGCATCGCGCAGGTGGAACCTGTGCTTACCCAGCATGCGCCCACCAAGGCCCTGCGCCTACTGAAATCACGCGCCTTGGATCTGCTGCCGCCGCCTACAGATGACAGTTGTGAGAACATGCAACTGCTGCGACAGGAACTGGAAGAGATGGACGAAGCGGAAGCCGTTTGCGACATCATCGCCTTCCACTTCGTGCGGAAAAAGGCCGCGCTACGTGTGCTCCTTGAAGAATGCTGCCCGCAGAAGCGCTACGAGAAGCTCATCAGCGAACTGGAAAAGGCGCAGGGCTAAAAGTACTCGTGAGCTTTAGCTCACTCTGGGAAGCTCGTTTGCACACAGAATTTGCAAAGGAATGAAGAGCAAAGGAATATTCTTTTGAAGGGATTCGAAAAGCTTCAGCACGCAGCGAATGCAAGCCATTGAATTCCGGTTCAGTCATCCGTGTTAATCCGTGCGATCCGTGGTTAGAAATTCCGGGCTCAAGGGGTCATTCAAGCCGTCAGGATCTGAACCATTCCCTTGCTCACTCATTCCTTTGCTAAATTTAAACCGCCGCAAATCCCGGAATTCCCGAACGAGCTAAAGCTCCAGACTACTTTGCTCCGGCCCTCTCACGCCTCATCCTTCACCGGATTCGTCAGCGTCCCAATCTGCGCGATCTCCACTCTGACCGTATCTCCATCCTTCATAAACACCGGTGGCGTGCGCGCTGCGCCCACGCCATGCGGCGTGCCGGTGAGGATTACGGTGCCCGGCATCAGCGTGGTGCTGCCGCTCAGGAATTCGATCAACGTCGGCACATCAAAGATCATGTCGTTCGTGTTCCACTCCTGCATCGTTTCGCCATTGAGCACCGTCTTGATGGCGAGGGTGTTCGGATTCGGAATCTCATCCGCCGTCACCAGCACCGGCCCCAGCGGGCAGAAGGTGTCGAAGGATTTGCCACGGCACCACTGGCCGCCGCCGCCGTGCTTCTGCCAGTCGCGAGCGCTCACGTCATTGGCGCAGGTGTAGCCCAGCACGTATTGCAAAGCGTCCGCTTTACTCACGTTTTTTGCTGTCTTGCCAATGACGACGGCCAGCTCGGCTTCGTAATCGACCTTGTCGCTCTTGAGATGCGTGGGCAGCAGGATCGGCTCGCCGGGATGCTGGACCACATTGGGCAGCTTCATGAACACCACCGGATGCTTGGGCAGCTCTGCCTTGGTCTCCTCCGCATGTTTCTTGTAGTTCAGGCCGATGCAGATGATCGCAAACGGCTGCACTGGTGAGAGCAGCTTCGCCACCTCGGCCTTGCGGTCGGTCACGCGATGCTCGCCGAAGATGTCGCCTTCAATGACGAGCGCGGTGCCATCGGCCTGCTGCGCGGCGTGGGAGATGGTTCCTTGGGAGTCGGAGTAGCGGATGATTTTCATGGGCTTGAAGTGAAGCGGGCACTCCTGCCTGCGACAACCGTTTTCTAAAACAGACGGGGCAGGAATGCCCCGGTTACTGGTCACGGCGATTCCACGCCACCAGCGCCTCATACTTCGCGCCGGTGCCGCCGAACAGATCGAGCGCGCTGCCGACGGTGCCATCCACGCGGCCATGGCTGAGTTCGTCGATGCGCTTGAGATCGTCCAGATGGCGGATGCCGCCAGCGTAGGTCATGGGAATGGGGGAGTGCTCGCCGAGGAAACTCACGAGGGCTTCGTCGATGCCTTCGCACTTGCCCTCGACATCCACGGCGTGGATCAAAAACTCCGCGCAATGACCGGCGAGAAAGCGCAGGGACTCCGGCGTCACATTCAGCGAGGTCAGCGTCTGCCAGCGGTTCATCGCCACCGTCCAGCCCGTGGCGGTGGCTTTGCAGCTCAGGTCGATGACCAGGCGTTCTTTACCTGCGGCAGCGACCATTTTATCGAGTTTCGTCTGGTTGAAGGTGCCGTCTATTTCAAACAGGTAGCTCGTCACGATCACATGGCTGGCTCCGGCTTCCAGATACTCCGTGGCGTTGCAGGAGCGGATGCCGCCGCCGACTTGCAGGCCGCCCGGAAACGCCCCGGTTGCTGCCTTGGCCGCGTCTTCATTGCCCTTGCCAAGCAGGATCACATGCCCGCCCGTCAGGCCATCGCGCCGGTACAGCTCCCCATACCACGCCGAGTCCCGATCACTCACAAAGTTCGTTTTCAGCCCGGTGCCATCATCCCGCAACGACGAGCCTACGATCTGCTTTACGCGGCCGTCGTGAAGGTCAATGCAGGGGCGGAATTTTGTCATAGGAAGGTCACAGATTAGTCAAGAGGGCCAAGGAGCGGTCAAGCAGGTCATTCTTCACCTCCGCCTGCGCAGGAACAGTGCGGCCAGTCCGATCATAACCAGCAGCACTCGGGATGGCTCAGGCGTCCCTTGGGAAGGAATCTGCGGCGTGCTTCCTTCATCCACAGGTTTCAGGCCCGCACGGTCATACTGCTGCTTGTTTTCCAGTACGACGGCTCCGGAATACGGCGTCACAAGCTGATGCAGCGCGGCACGTTTCGCCTGGTCTGCGGGAACACGGTCACGCCCTTGAAAAGCCGCCATCACCTCTCGAAACACCGCGTTGCGTGCCAGTTGATCCCACACCTCCTTGCCATCGGTTGGTGCGGTGACGGAGCGGGAAATGCGAGCCTTGGTCGCAGGACCATTGCGGATGTAAAGCAGGGTCTTGGCCAGTTCATTCCCACCTCCGCCGCTCCAGCGCAGACCACCGACAATGGGCGTGGAATCATACAATTCTTCCAAGAGCTTATTACGTCCATGCTCAAGTTCCAGGGCATGAATTTGAGGTGGCACGCTGTTGCGTTCGAGCAGTTGTTTGATCCCTTCCTCCCCGGAGACCTCCACAGGCTGCGGGCCGTGCAGCCAGATCAAGGTGGCAGGAGCGGTGGTTTTGCGCAGACTCTCCAGCGCCGCCTTGAAAGCCGGCACCGCATCGCGACCACCTGCAAAACTGGCGTCCTTCAAGCGTTGGTCGATCTCCGCCACAGGCACTTCGACCGCATCCCCATCGGTGCTGGCCCAGATCGTCACCGGCGCCTGCTCAGACAATTGTTTCAGCGCTTCACGGATGAGGGCCGCATGCGGACGCAGTCTTGCTGAAGCATCCACGATGACAAAGATGGGTTTCTGGATGCCAAAATAGGTCTCATATTCATCGCGATCCATCACCCACACCTTGGGCGCAGGTGGCTGCGTCACCTCATAGCTCAACCTGGAATTTTCCACCTCGGTGCGCACTTTGAATGCTCTTACCCATTTCTTCGTCCCCCAGGGATAAGTGACCTTTCCCTGTGCCCATGCAAAGGTTCTCAATGCCTCAAGAATGCTGGCAGAGTGCGGACGCGGCAGCTTCCCCGCCGCTGCCGGGATTCGCTCCACGATAACCACCGGCGCTTCCTCCCCTGCAAGCTTGTCCTTCGTCCACACCTTTGGCAGCGGCAGTTGCTTCACGCCAAAGTTCAGCCCGGCCAGTTCTACCTGGGGAACCTCCGCCTGCCATGTCCATCCGCCATTCTGAGTGGCGGCAGCCTTTTGCCACGCAGTCGGCACCTCCAGCGCCTGCGGCGACTGCACCCACACCGCATGTTTTGCCTCCGCCGGAATGATGAAATTCCGCTCCACAATCAAGGGCATAAACAAAGCAGCAGGAGCCTGCACATCCAGCGGAGCGGTGATGCCCAGCCGGATTTTCATGCTGCCATTCGGTGGCACCGGAAAGCACTGCGTCAGCACACGGTCCGGCCCGACCATGTTGACCAGCACGGGGTCACGGCGGTCAACGACCACCGTCTGGCGATACGCCTCCGTGACCTGCGAGCGTGAGCCAAAAGCCGCCTCACGCGGCTCTCCATTGATCCATAAAGTCAGCCGCGAAACGCATGCCCCCGGCGGCAGCAGCATCTGGCAGCGCGCCTCCTGCGCGTTGCGGTGCTGGTTGTGAAACTCCAGTGTCCATTCACCATGCGCCAGTGCGGAATCCGCATCCACATGCCAGTCCATGCGTGAGGACTGCATCGACAGTCCACGAAGGCGTGCGCCCACTTCCGACCCGCTGCGGTCTCCATCCCACGCAAAGCTGTCCATGCTCTCATCCCTGCTCATACGCATGCCTGAAAAGGTCTGCCCCGCGCTGCGCGGCGGTGGCACATCGCTGAATGGCGAACCCACCACTCGGAAATAAAGCGAGCGCAGGGCTTCTCGATTCAAAGGTTCGGTTCGGCCCCATCCCCTCCTGTCGCTGTCCCGATCTTGGGAAATGCGCTCGCTTTCTGGGGCAAACACATACACCAGCGGTCCGAAATGTTTCAATCCGCCGCCTGTGTAGCACAGCCGCAGAAGAAACTCCTGACGCCAGGCTGTCCGCAGTTTGGGCAGCACTTTCTCAGCACCGCCCTCTTGGAGTCGTACAGCCTTGAGCGCCACTTGGATGTCTGATCGCACACTCACCATGCGCCATTCAACTGCGAAGACCACCAGCAGGCCAAATACCAGTCCGCACAGCCATGGCTTGACGCGCCTTTCCTCCACCGGCATTTGCGCAGCCCGTACCAGCGTCATGATCCATGCCACCTGAGCCGCAAGCGGTCCAAGCGGTGCCAGAATGAGCGGAATGAGCATCAGTGCCTCTGGCGAACGCAGAATGCTGATAATGAGCAGGGGCGAGAAAAGCAGCATGAAGATTCCAGCAATGTTCATGTAGCCCATCGCCAGCACGTAGAGGACCAAAACCAACCACCCTGCGCCATGCAGAAAGGCTCCGGCCGGCACCCATGCCGCACTGCCATTTAGTTTAGAAGACAGCTTTTTTCACGGTGCGTTGGTAGAGGTAGGAACGAGCGGCGATCTGGGTGCCGCGAGGTGAGGCCCGAGCTGACCGGCAGCACACGGGGCTGGCGATGAACAAG
>CAINGK010000077.1 GCA_903848465.1 uncultured Verrucomicrobiota bacterium | reverse complement strand
CTGGCATGCCCGCAAGCCGCGAGGCTTGACACCTCCATTGCGACAAAACAAATGTCGCCGCGCGGTTTTCGACCCAAGCAGCCTTCCGAAATCCAAAACAACAATTCCGTGCGAAAAAAGTGTATAAAGACCAGGGCTGTAGCCGGGGAGGAAAAAATTGAAGACACTCGGCGAGTTCTGCGGATCTTGCAGGTGGTCGAGATAGAACTGATCCAGCGGATAGCGTCCGGAGGGAGATGAGGCGTTGAAGGCACGGGCGAGGTTCACCACGCGCAGGAAAGGCTCGCGCATTTTGCCAAAGGTAGGCGAGTCCATCATCGTCGGATCACGTGCTTCCGGGTCCATGAGGATGGCCTTGATGAAGGCCTTCATGTCACCGCGCACGCCGCTGCCGTTGTCATTGAACTTGGCCGCCACGCGCCCGATGTACGCTGCGCTGGGGTTGGAGGTGACCAAGCGTTGAATGAGCAGGCGTCCGATGAAGGGGCCGACATTGGCGTGGTTGAAAAGATTGGTCACCGCTGCATTGATGTCTGCCGCGCCTGCCGTACCGGTGCTGCCGCTGCTCGGGGTGCTGGCGGCGACGGCGAGACCGTTGAGCAGTGTTTTGGCCCCGCAGTCATGGTAGGCGTCAAAAATGATCATCGGGTGCAGGCGGTCGCCGTTGATGAGATTGTTCGCGTCGAAGCTGGCGCTGCCATTCCACGTCAGGCCGGTGAAAACGCGGGCCAACTCGGTGATGTCGGAGTTGCTGTAGGTGGGGATGAACTGCCCCGCCTGTGAACTGCCCACGGCGTAGGTCTTGCGTGAGCCGTCCGTATTCAACTGCCACAGGCCGATGCTGAAGAGCTGCATGACTTCACGCGCGAAGTTTTCATCCGGGTGGATGTTCAGCGCGGGATTGGCCTTTTGATTCCCGAGGTGGCTGAGGTAAACCCCCATCACGGGATGCATCGCCACCTGCTTGAGTATGTCGAGGTAGTTGCCGAAAGCGTTCGCTTCGAAGATGTCGTAGTAGTTGGCCATCCCCTCAAAATCGACCGACAGCGTGTCGGCCCGGTCCGAGGTGACGAGGATCTCGCTCAAGGCGAAGGCCACGCGCTGGCGCAGCGGATCTGGCAGTTGGGTGGTGGTCGAGTCAGGGCGCAGCTTCGGCACGCCCATGGCACGCTCCCACCAGGCATGCTCCTTGTAGTTGCCGTAAAGCTCAAGGCCACTGCCGTATTGCAGCGCCCAGTTGGTGTAGGGTTGGATGTAGCCGATGGGGCGGGTGAATTGATCGTCAATCCAGGCTCCCAAACCCATCGCCATCAGTGCCTCCACATTCTCTGGGATGATGTCCGCATCGCTGCTGTCATCCTGGTCAGGACCAAAGGCGGCCTGGATGAGAAAACGTGCGGCCTCCTTGGCGCTCGGCAGTGTGGAGGCATCTCCCAAAGTCACCGTGGCGCTGCTGGTGCTGCCGACGGTGTAGCCACTGCCCGCAGTGACGTTCACCACAATGGTTTCGACGCCTTCAGCATTGAGGTCGTTGACGGGGGAGAGCTGGATCCAGGTCTCTCGTGCGCCGAATGGCAGCAGCACCTGAGTGCCTGTGTTGTTGGTCGTGTAGTCATTGTTTCGCGTGGCCGTGCCGGTGAAGGTCACGTTGACCATCAGCGGCTTCAGTCCGCCACTGCGGCGGATGGCGATGACGCCTGGGTCCGGCCAGTCTTCACGCATATCGCCGTCGAGCAGACCCACAGTGATCGTGCTGGCCGTATTGAGTGTGGCCTGCACTTGGCTCAGGTCGTCCGTATCGTCTCGATTGCTATGATTGAGGTAGGGATTAAACCCGATCTGCAACTCCTCCCAGTCCGTCAAACCGTCCTGATCGCTGTCCACATCACTGATGCCGAGTTTGAAGAACCAGCGGCTCTGTCCGCTGAGGGTGAAAGGTGTGGTGAGGGAGGTGCCATCTCCCATCACCGTGGTCAGCAGCGTGTAATTGGCCGGATTGAGATCGGGGCTGCCATAGATGCTGTAGCTTTTGCCGGCGGCACTCGGCCACCCAAAATTCACCTGGCCAGCCACCCCTGACTCCAGAGCGGACGCGGGAAACGAATGCGGGTCCAGCGGGTTGGTGCCTGCGGTACTTTCCTGCGTATTGGTCCAGCCATCATGATCGGCATCTCCGAAGGCCGGCAAACCCACCGCACCGAACTCAGTTTCCCAAATATCGCTCTGCTGATTGGAGTTGGTGTCGAGCGCCGCGACAGGCACGGTGGCGTTCAAGATGGCCAGAACCAGAAGAGCGCGCATGTTCATGGAAAGGGCCATGGCCGCCACCTAAGCATAGCCGGGAAAATTGGCGAACAAGCTTTTGCGCAAGCTGCGAGTTCGTCCCCCACGGCTTCAAGCTGCTGCCAGTGGCCTAGCGCTCCGCGGGCTCGCGCATCAGATTGAGCAGGCGTTTGCGATCAACGGGAGTCGCTGCCTTGGGCTTGGCTGCGGGCGGAGTCGTCTTGGCCGGCGGAGCGCTCTCGGCCTTCGGCTTGGTCACTGTTTTCGGCTTCTCCTTGGCTGCCTCAGGCTTGGGTGCTGGCTTAGTGGCCTCTGGCGTTTCCTTCTTGGGGGCGTCTTCCTCGGTCTTTTTGGCCTCAGGCTTTTTAGGCGGCTCCTCTTCGGCAGCGACCTCACGAATGATCACCGGTCCATCCAGCGTGATCTCAGTGCCATCGATGCGGATCTTCGTGGCTTCATCTTCCGCGATGTAGAGCCGGTCAGCCTTTTGTACCGTGGCCTTACCGCGCGCTTCGGCATAATCCGGCGTGATCGAGATCACGGAGGCTTGCGCCATGATGGGCGGATGGGTTGCCTTTACCAGCAGGGAGCCACCGGTGGCTAGGTGCGACTCACGCCCCCATTCATCGCGGGTGGTTTCAATTTTGTGGGCGTATAGGCTGACGGCACCGGTCTTCCGTATGACAGGGTACTTTTGCCTCAGCGCCTCTTCAGAAAGCTTGAAGTCCGCTGGCGCTGGCGCGGTGGTGGTGATGAGGCTGCAACTGCTGAGAGTGGTGGCGGCGGTCAGAATGGCGAGACGAAAGAAAGTCATTGCAGATTTCAACATGGAGCTTGGGACCGCCTATATTCGTCGATTATTTGCCAGAACGCAAATAAGCCACGATGTCCGCCACATCCTGAGCCGACAGTCCCAACTGTGTGGCGCTGAGCATCATGCTTTGGTTGAGCTTGCGACGGCTTCGGATGCGCGATTTAGCTACGTATTGATTCTGCCCGCCCATGCTACGGATGATCATAATGCCGCCTTCGGTCAGGATCATCCCGTGGATGGTCACGCCGTCCTTGGTGACGATTTCCTGGCCGTCGTAGCCATGGGCGATGTCCTTGCTCGGCTCGATGAGCGCCTGGGCGATGATGTCACCAGGCTGGCTGCGGCCCCAGCCTTCGAGGTTCGGGCCAAACTCAACGCCCTGGCCGTTCACCTGATGGCACATGACGCAGCGCGTGACCAGTTGAGCGCCGTTTTTTGCATTGCCCTGCAACTTGAGCACTTCTTCGAGCTTTACCGTGCTGGGGATCGCCGCTGGCGTGACGATGGTCACGAGCTTGGCGCTTTCAGGATCAAAGATGCCTTCCTTCTTCAAGGCCTCGGCGATGCCAAAGGTGGACCAGTCATCGGTGCTGCGTTTGATGAGCCACCACATGACATCAGCGTGAATGGGGGACTCTTTGTCCTTCGCCAGTGCCAGCACCGCTCCCGCCGCGCTGGCTTCCGGGATGAAGGCCAGGGTGTCGAGCGCGAGCTTGCGTTGCTCGTTGGAGAGCTTGCCATTGGCGGCCCGTTTTGCGAGATCCGACACAGCGGCAGCAGGGTGCAGACGCCAGGTGATGTGCGCAAAGTCATCGCTCCACGCACCTTCGGGTTTAAGCGCGGTCCAAACGGCCGCCTCTTTGCCCGCGCAACCGATGCCCCAGGCTTCGAGCAGGGAACGGTCGCCGCCGTCGATGTGGTGGGAGAGTTTGACCAGCAGCGGCACGCTTTGCGCCACGGGCACATCACGCAGCGCTACGGCCACTTCACTGCGCACCATGGGGGAGAGGTCGGTGGTCAGGTTGCTGAGAATGTCGATGGCCTCATCCGTGGCGGCACGGATGGCACGCAGCGCGACGAGGCGCTTGGTGGCGTCCTCAGATTCCAGCCAGGTACGTGTGGCGATGAGCCCTGGCTCGCCGAGTTGCGCCAGCAGCCACACTGCACGCGCGGCGATGTAAGGATTCGCATGCTCGCGCAGCTTGAGCACGGCAGGCATATTGACATCTCCCGCTGCTTTTAGGCGAGCAAAGGCAACCTGACGCACATTCGTGGCAGGCGATTGCAGCGCAGCGAACTGGCCTTCCACCGTGTCCAGCTTGAGCTCAGGATTCTTGGGCTTGAAGCCCTTTGGCGCGATGCGGTAAATCGTGCCGCTGCAGGTCTCATCCGTGTCCTGATGTCCACCGGTGCGTTTGTCGAACCAGTCGCTCACGTAGATCGCGCCATCAGCACCCACGCACACATCGGACGGGCGGAAGAGCGTGTGGCGCTCGTCGGAGAGGTTTTTGGCACCGCCCACGAAGTCGCTGCCCTTAAACACGCCGGTGGTGTTGGTGGTGCAGAAGTCAAAACGCTCTAGCTTGAAGCCCGCGCCATCCGGTTTGGGCAGGTAGCCAAAGACCACGTTGCGTCCGGTTTCGCAGCTTAGCAGCAATCCGTTCCACTTTTCACCGAGCGCGCCGTTTTCATAGAAGCACATGCCGGTGGGGGCACCGCCGCCATACACGTCCCCAGCCGGGATGCTGCCGGGGTCTTCCTGTCGCCATTCGGCGGTAGGAATGCTCTGCCCAGGGCGTTTGTCCGCGCGCCACTGGCGTTTGCCGTCGCGGGAGAAGAAGCCAAAGCTGCCGCCTTCGATGAGATGGCTCACACGGCACGCGGGCGGATCGTCGTTGTCGTTCAGAAACATGTCGCCGTAGCTGTTGCGCACGCCTTCGAAGCTGTTGCGGTAGTTGTAGCCGAGGATGCGCGCCTTGTGGCCGTCTTCATCAATGCTGGCGGTAAAACCACCCACATAGACATGGCCATCGTCGCTCTTGGCACCGGCATAGGGATTGTTCAGGTAGGCCCCGCCGATGCGAAAGGTAGTCCCGCTTTTGTCGCTGAATTCCGCGCCGCAGTTGCCGTTGCTGAAATACAATCGGCCATCCGGTCCGGCATACACGCTGTGCAGGCTGTGGTCATGCTGCGGCTGCTCAAAGCCGCTGAGGAAGATCTCGCGCTTGTCGATGGCGGGATCAAACTTCAGATCGCGGTTCACATCGGTGTATTTGATGATGTTCGGTGCGTTGGAGACGAAGATGACGTTGTCAAACACCGCCACGCCCAGTGGGCATTCCAGGTCCTTCTCGCGCACAAAGACATGGCTGCTGTCGCATTGGCCATCGCCATCGGTGTCCTGCAGCACCCGCACGCAGTCGCCCTCGCGGCTGCGGCCGCTGTGGCGGCGGTAGTTCACGCCTTCCGTGATCCAGATGCGGCCTGCTCCATCGACATCCATATTCGCTGGATTGAACAACTGCGGAGAGGTGGCCCACACGGTGATTTCAAACCCCTCGGGCACTTTGAACATGCTCGGTTCGAGGTGATCCGGCTGCACCTTCTCAGCCTCGAAAGCCGGCGTGTTTGCGTCCGGGGTGAAGGCAGGTTTCCCCGCTACAAACGGGCCTTTGTCTTTTTTGGCTTTGGCGGGTTTGTCCGGACTCGCGGACATCAAAGCAAACGGCGCGACCAAGGCGAGAGCGACGAGGAGGTTGGAACGGTTGAGCATGGTTGGGGGGCGGAAGGAACGGGAAGAAAGCCGCAATCTTACGCGCAGACCGCGTCCGCGACACACCACCCAGAAGTTCGTGAATCAATCAGGGGAGGGAGGATGGTTTTTTTGGGGGGCTCTGGCATGCGTTTAAAGCGTGTTTAAAGGGTCGTAGGCGCATCGTGCTGGTTGCCTTCTTGGTGTCGCAAAGCCTGTAGAATGCGAACTGGAGAGGCTACAAGGTCGTGTGGCGGGTGCTCTTTCGCGCTCCTGGCGGCGAGGACTGGCGGGCAATGCAGCGTGCGTCAGGTAGCTCCAGCGCCTACGCGAGCGCGGAGCGTCTTGGACTGCGGTGACAAGCGTTAGCGCGGCACCGCTTTCGCAGGCCGGATGGAGTACTGCGTCCAAAGAACCTCCTATCCCCCACGAAAGCGGTGCCGCCGATGCAGGCTGGCACCTTGGCACCAAACCCTACCTGAACAATTGGGATAGAAATACACCGCCTGTGCCACCGCCGCCAACCCCAGAGGGATCAAGATGATCCCTCTCCGCCGGAGGCGGCAAGCTCTGGAGGAGTGGGATCGTCCCGATCCCTCACGCGTTCGCACCGCCCAACGGGAGCGTGCAGTTCCAACGCCTCAGCGGATGATCCTGAATGATCCACTGCACCCGCCACTGGTATCACACGCCGGGGGTTGGGTTTGGTATCATGATACCGATTTGATACCACTTTGTGGCACGCCGTTCAATTCTGGCGGTAAACGGCCACCACATCCGAGGAGGGGCCGCTGGGGGAGAAATCGTTGCCAAAGCCCACGGTCTGCAGGTTGGCGGCTTCGAACCCGAGTTCGATCAGACGCTGCCGCACCGCCAGGGCGCGGCGTTCGGAGAGGGAGCGGGCGTGGTCCGGTGGCAGATTCGGTGGCGTGTAGCCAGCGATCAGCAGGCGGGACTTTTTGTTTTTCAGCATCTCCTGCGCCAGGCTGTGCAGGGCTTCCTGATGCGCGCTGGTCAGTTTAAAGTCGGTGCTCTCAAACGTCAGCGCAGGGCAGGCAGGCTTGAGGCTGCCATTGAGCGGGGAGGTGAAGCCGTCACGGGGACCGAGCGCATAGACGACCGCCTCGGCGGCTGGATTCCGCAAAAAGGAGGGCATGGGAATGCTGCTGCAGGAAGCCAGCAGCACGCAGAGGCAAAGGGTGCAGGAACGAATGGCGGTCAGGCTCGTGCGGTTCTTCATGGGGGTGGCTGCTTTCATCAGAGTTCAGCGCATCCAGCGCGGTTCGGTGATGCGGCCATAGCCGCGCAGGATGGAACGTCGGTTGCCGCTGCGGACATCATGCACAAAGAGCTCGCCGTGCTGCACGTAGGTGATGAAGTGCCCGTTGGGACTCCAGGAGGGATGCTCCGCCCCACCCGCCTGCACCACATGCACGCCGCCATTGGGGTAGGGCTTGATGGCCACGGTCCATTCACCGCCAGTGCGGGTGGTGAAGGCGATGTGCCGTCCATCAGGCGACCACTCGGGATCGGTGCAGAAGTGGTAGCCGGTGCGCCAGCGAAACAGGCGCGAGGCATCCCCGACTTTCTTCGGTACTTCGACGACGTACAGTTTCGGACCGTCCCCGTCATCACTGGAAAACACCAGTTGGTGACCATCCGGGTGCCACGAAGGACTGGAGGGCGCGCCGACGGAGTCGCTCACGCAGGCGGCGGTGTTCGTGTTGAGGTCACTCACAAAGATTTCGGGATTGCCGATGAAGCTCATCACGGCGGCGAGGTGCGTGCCATCCGGCGAGAACGCCGAGCCAAAGCTGCTCCCAGGGGTGTCCGTCACACCGCGTTCCCAGCCGAGGTTCAGGTCCAGCAGACGAATGATGGGGAATCCGCTGCGATAGCTGGTGAAGGCGATCATGGAGGAATCTGGCGAGAGCGAGGGGGCTACCGCGCCATGCTTGTCATGCGTGACCTGATGCAGCTCGCGGCCTTCGGAGTCGCAGATGTAGATCTGGCGCTTACCGCTCACATCACTCACAAAGACGATGCGGCTGGTAGCCAGTCCGGGCCTGCCGGTGATGGTGTAGATGACATCGTCAGTCAGCGCCTTGAGGTTTTCATCCAGCCCCGGCGCGGCGTAGCTACGCTGAAAAATTTCCTTCCCTTTGGCATCACGCAGTTTGCCGGTCACCCGTCCGCCGCTGGAGGTTCCGTCCACGATATAGTCGGCTTTTTCCGCCGCATCGGCGACGAAGAACTCACGTGAGTCGAGCAGTTCCTGGCGCAGCGTCTGCTGGGCGCTGGCACCGGTGCCGCCGGAGAAGGTGCCCACCTGGATGCGCGACATGATTTTCTTCGGCTCTTCGGTTCGGCTTTTACCACCCAGTCCGACCCAGCCGCGCATTTTGTCCAGTACACCAGCCTGTGCCCGCGTGCCGTGGCATACGAGGAGGGGGAGAATGAGAAGCAGCGCGCGGGCGTTCATGCGGGGGTCAGGGCAGGAGAAGGAAGTTCAATTCCAGATCGTAGCTGTCTTTGGAGTAATTTGAAGGCAGCGTTGTTGAAATCTTTTTAACTTTCGAGGCGGCCTCAAGAATGGACTGGTCTAAAGCGTGTGACCCTGAAAATTTGGTCATCTGCGACTTTATGACCGTGCCATCCTTGCCAATGGAGAGGTTCAAGCGCGCTTCACGCTGGCCTTCAGGCACACTCTCGATAGGCGGGGCGACCCAGTTGGCTAGGAAAGCCGTATTGACCACCTCATCGACGGGGTCGAAGTCCACCTCTTCCTCTGGGGGATTTGCGCCCTTGATGGGGGGCATTGTCCCTGGACGCAGGGCGTTGAGCCTAGCGATGTCCATCAGCGTGGGGCTAGTCATCGGTGGCACGGTGGCATCAAACGGCAAGTTGCCGACTCGTTTATCCACGGCCCGGCGCAGGGTGATGCTGCGGTTGGCGGAAGGCTTGGCCGCTGTGGCGGTAGTGCCTGCAAATAAGGGGGGGGCGGAGGCATTGGGCACTGGCTCCATGGCATGCTGCTGCGGCGGCGCAGCCACGAGTGTGGCCTTCTGCACCGGGGCCTCGGCGGCAGACTTGGGTGGCTCGGCAGGTGGGGCTTTAGGATTCACCACCGGTGCTGCTGCTGCTGCTGCCTGCCCTCTGCCACGGTGGGCGATAGTAGGCGGCGGAGGAGGGGGCGCGTCGTTTTTGAAATCCGCCGGGTTCATCCAGGCGAGTTGCTTGGCCTTGGCGGCGAGGCGCGAATTTTGCACATTCTGCCACCACCCCCAGACCCCAAAAACTGCGGCCAGATGCAGCGAAACGATGACAAACACCGCCGCTGAGATCGGCTCTAGCGTTGTGGGATGTTTGCGTTTCATCTTGAATCAGGGGGCCTCAGCATGGGTCGTTACGGCAGTTTTTTGAATGCCCGCTGCTTCCAGTAGTTGCATGGTTTCCACCAGTTGCTGCACCGGGAGATCACGGTGCATGCGTACCTCGATGCCTAGGCCGGGTTTGCGCTGGGCCAGTTGTTTGAGGGAAACTGGCAGGTCCGCGCGGGCCAGCATCGCGCCGTTCAGAGTCACTGAAAGGTCGCGGTTCACCAGCAGCGTCATCGTTTCCGTTGGCGCAGGCGCACTTGTCTGGGCAGGCGGTGGTGGTGGGGCGGTGGGCGCAGTCACGGTCAGCAGGTGTTTGTCTGCCTTGAGCAGGGGGGCGGCCAGCAGAAACACAAACAGCAGCACCAGCACCATATCCATCAGCGGGGTGAGGCTGATCTCGGTGATGAGGCGGAGTTGATGCCGGTTGGAGTGGCGTTTCATGCGCGTGAATGTACCGCGTGCATCGCGGAGGGCAGGGGGGAGGAACTGGCCCCGCTGAAGGCGGGCATGGACGGACTCCCCATACCGCTCATGCTGGGCAGGGCTTCGTTGCTGAAGCGGTGGTCCACAAACGTACGGTCAAAGCCCGCATTCAGCTCACTGGCAAAGTTGTCCAGCCGCACCACCATACCACGGATGCGATTCACCAGGGCATTGTAGCCGACCATGCTCGGGATGGCCACCAGCAGACCCAGTACCGTCGTGACCAGCGCCGTGGTGATCCCCGGTGCCAGCGTGCTGAGAGTCGCCGCGCCATCCGCCGTCGTCAGCATGCTGAAGGTGTCCAGAATGCCCCACACCGTGCCCAGCAGCCCGAGAAACGGTGCGCCACTCAGGGAGGTGGCTACCCAGCTCATGCGTGCTTCCAGCCGCAGTGCCGCCTCGGCCACGCTGCGCTCCATTGCCACCTGCACCGCGCTCATCTGGGAGGGCGTGATCCGTCCTGCGCCCTGCAGCCGTGCGGCAAAGGTGGAACCCGGCACATCCTCACCCAGCAGGTACCACGACATCTCACGGCAAGCCGCATGGTAAATGTGGTAAAAGGAGGAAAACTCATGCGGCTCACGCTGCTGGTAGAGTTCCAGCGCGTGATTGCTCTCGCGGTACTCGCGCAGAAACGACAGGTTGGCTTTGTGAACCCGGGAGAGCAGGAAGTGCTTGCTCAGGATCACCGCCCAACTCGTGATCGAGAGCAGCGCCAAAACGCCACAGATGATCCAGCAGGTCAGGTTGCTGTGTTCGAGGCCATACTGCAGGCCGGGCGAGAGAAAGGATTCCATGGGCGGCATTGCGGGTGAAGGAGTGCCTGTAGTTAAAGAACCTTAATAGTCGGGCGTCAAACGGTTTGCCGGGCGCGATGGCGGGGATGAGGCGCATCCCATGCTGGCAAAGTGTGGCCGTCGTCCATCCAGAGCGGCCCTTTGAGTCACTGACTGCGTCCTTCGGGAAGCTCAAAATGGTCCAAACCGCCCTCCTCTCCTCAAGGCGCGGCGCTTTTCAAAACCACGGTTGTTTCATGCAGCGCGGAGCCAAGCTTCAGGGTGCATCTCACGCTGGCGTCGGGGATGAGCTTGTCCTCACGGAGCAGCTTCAACTGGCGCAATTCCTCCACCCAGGCGTCACCTTTGAGGACGAGTTCAAAGTTCAAGGTGCCACCCATGACATTGCCGTTGCCCGAGAGAGCGGGGTTTTTCACCAGCAGAATGGCTTCCGGCGTCACGCTGACGCCGCTAGCGTCAGTGAGCAACACCGCCGTTTTTTGACCCAGTTGCATTCTAAACTCTTTCCCTGCCAGCGAAAACGGGTCCGGGATGGTGACTTGGCCGGTGAGGTTGATTTCACTGGAACGGTCAGCGGTTTTGGAGAGCACGACTTCTGCCGTTTGAACGCGCAGGGTGCGTGCAGATTGTGGCATCCCGAGGAAAGCGACTTCCGGCTCGCGGCTGACTGCTTCGCCGCCCTTGGGCTGCACCATGAACCGAGTGAACATACCTTCGCTCATGTGATCTCCCACATGGCAGTGCAGTAGCCAGGTCCCGGGGTTGTTCATCTGCATGTCCGCGATCTTCATGCTTCCTGGCAGGAGTTCGACCACATCGGTGCGTCGAACGTTGTTTTCGACCAAGGTTTCACCATGCCAGTGGGCGGTGTGGAAGTCCTTTTCTGAACCCAATCCAAAGACGTACCAGCGCACACGTTCGCCTTGGTTCATCTCCAGGCCAGTCAGATTGCCGAAGACGCGCCCGTTGATCGTGTGGCGCTCGCCTTGTTCCATGATCTCCTGCACCTCGGCCCAGGTGCGCTGCACCGGCCCGGTGGGGGCATTGGCGGGCCGCTCATCCGCTTCTTCGGCTTCACCATCCCCGAAGCTGCTTTCGTTGAAGATCAGAAACAGCGCGGCCATTTCACGGTCCACGTCAGCCGGAGTGCCGTCAGGCCGCGCACGCGCTGGATCGGTGACGATGATGGTGCCGATCAAGCCCTGATTGATTTCCTCCTCACCCGTGACGTGGCTGTGATACAGCCAGGCCTTGGAGCTTGGCTCGTCAGGACGTGGTGCGGATGCCTCATCCAGATGCCAGACATAGGTGAACTTCGCCCCCGGTGCGACGGCTGCTCCCAGGCCTGGTGATGGCTTATAAAAGGAGCCTTCACTGTCTTTGTCGTACTTCACTCCATGCGGATGCATGGAAAGCGGCAGCCAGCCACGGTTGAGAAACGTGACCGCCAGATACTCGCCCGTGACTCCACGCAGCACCGGTCCCAGGATGCCCAGGCGCTCCATGGGCAAGATACGTGCGGAAAAGTTCGCATCCGCGTATTGCACGTAGCGCACTTTCCAGGAGTGGCGGTGCAGCAGCAATTCGGGTGGCAGCAGTTTGCCACAGACGGAATCTTTTCCCTCCGGTGCGAAGTCCCACAAAACTGGCTCTGCTGCGATGTAATAATGACGCGTCTTTTTGGCGTCAGGTGCCGCGCCAAAAAACTTGCCCCCCATATCACCCATTTCCTGAGTGACGGTTGGCTCAATCATGGGAACAACCGGTGCGGCTGGAGCAGCGGGCACGGCCTGAGCCATGAGCGCAGATTCACCCAGAGAAAGCAGGAGAGTGGCAAGCAGCAGGTGCGAATGGTTCATCTCTAGAAATCTAACTGGGCGCACTAGCTGGCAAGGCGGCCCGCGTGACGTTCTCGTCGCTTGCTCACTTGCGGGAGTACCCAAGAGTTAGGCAAGTTATGTTGGCCCGCATTTCAAAGTTCACCCTGACGTTCTTCACGGTACTCCTGTCGCAGGCTACATTCGCGTCTGAGAGCACGGTGAGTCGGCAGACCTACGAGGTGCGTGGCACGCTGAAGAATTTCAATGCGGCCAAGCATGAGGCGACCATTGCGCATGAAGAGATCCCCGGCTTCATGTCTGCAATGACCATGGACTTTGAGGTGCCTGATGCCACCGCATTCCAATCCCTGCGCGCCGGGGACAGGCTTGCGTTTCGTCTGTGCGTTCAGGGGGATCGCGCCTGGATTGATCATGTGAGGCAGACTGGCACCAGCACGGCGCTCATAGTGACGCCGCCACCACTACAGCAGGCTGTTCGCGAATTAAAAGTGGGTGAGAAAGCGCCGGAGATCGAATGGACCGATCAAAGCAGCAAGAAAACCAGGATGCGCGATCTGCGTGGCCGTGCGCTGGCCATCACGTTCATCTACTCGCGCTGCCCACTGCCTACGTATTGCCCGCTGATGAACCGAAATTTTGCAACTGCCCGCACTCTGCTGAAGCAGATGGGTGAGCAGGACAACTGGCAGATGATTTCCCTGAGCCTGGATGCCGAGAGTGACACACCGGCGGTGCTCGCCGCCTATGCCAAAAGCCATCAAGCGGATGAACTCCATTGGAGCTTTGCGACTGCATCTGATCCTGATCTGCGCAGGCTGGGCGATGCGGTGGGCCTGGAATTCCAGCGCAACGGCGCACAGATCAATCACAATCTGCGCACGGTGGTCATTGATGTGAATGGCCGGATCGGTCATATCTTTCGCGGTAACTCATGGACGCCGCAAGAGCTTGCCGCTGAGTTGCGCCGTGCCATGCAGGCATCGCGATGAAACGCGGCATGCAAGACGAGTTTATGTTCGAGTTAGTAACATTTGTGTCACTAACTTAGTCCTATGTCGGTGATGAATTTGTCACGCAAAATTCATTAGGATGGCGCACATAACTTCAGCGTGAATTCATTGCGTGGCGATTATGTTCCAATCGGAATTTTGATCCTACTTGGATGTAGGAAGATAGAACGTAGCGGTTTCCGGGACTGCCACCGGGGTATGTTTTCATCCACTTCGCGTGAATGAAATCGACTCGGTGACTTCTGGAGGACGCAACTCAAACCAGACCCTGTTCTAGACTCGATGAAATCACCAACATACTCTTTGAAGTCGGCGCGATCCCTCGCGCTGACCTTGGCGGCCTCCGGCTGCCTCATGATAATGGGTGCGCCCCTGGCGCATGCGACCTCCACCGTGAGCTTCCTTGGCGTTGCCGCTGGCGATGCTTCCACCTCCGATGTGACTGTCTGGACTCGTGCCACTGACAGCGCGAACCTCGGCAACGCAGTCACCGTGACCCTGCAACTGGGCACCGACAATACCTTCGCCTCCGTTCTCACCTCCCAGTCTCTGACCACCACCACGGGGGCAGTCGGAGACAACACCCTCAAAGCCAACATCACGGGCCTGACTCCTGCGACGCGTTATTACTACCGCTTCGTGGCCCAGGACGACACGACTAACACGAGCCTCGTCGGCACCTTCAAGACCGCGCCGACAGCCACGACGAATTACCCGCTGCACTTCGCCTTCAGCGGTGACATGGACGGTCTCATCCGCCCTTATGCCCTCGCCACCCAGTTACCGAATGAGAACCTCGACTTCTACTTCAACTGCGGTGACACCATCTACGAGACCGCCAGTGCCTCGACGGGATCTTTCAATGATGGAGCTTCTTCGCTCAACTACCCGGACACCACCTGGAAGAACTCTCCGGCCGTCGCGTCCACCGGTTCCTCTGCGACGCTCAACGGCGTGCCGGTTGGTGGGACCACCTTTGCCACCCAGGCGAACCTGTTCCACGACTTCTCCAAGAAGTATCGTGAGCAGTTCCTACCGGTGAACACGAGCGGTCAGTATGGCCTCGAGACATTCTATGCCGGTCAGGCCAACTACACCTGCCTCGACAACCACGAACTCGGCAACAAGCAGTACATCAATGGTGGTGCTCCTGCCGGTGGTTCCGTCGGTGGTGCTTCTGGCGCTGACATGTCCACTGGCCGTGGCGTTGACGCCCGTAACGGCGGCAGCGGCAACTCCGGCAACGTCAACGACGCCGCAGATGCTCTTTCCTCCGGTGCCCTCGCCAGCCTCGGCGGCTTCATGAACAAGTCCACGGGCTTCCAGACGCTGCAGAACGTCTTCATGAATTACCAGCCGATCAAGAACCGCGGCACGATCAGCGCTGCGAGCGATCCCCGCACCGACGGCACCCAGCAGCAATACTTCTCCCAGCAGTGGGGCCGCCACAGCATCTACATCCAGCTTGATGACCGCAGCTATCGCGACATCCGCTTGAAGACCGCAGACGGCAGCACTGACGACGGTGGCCCGCGCGCTGACAATACGAGCCGCAAGTACTTGGGCGCAACTCAGCTCACCTGGGTGCAGTCCCAGCTCCTCGCCGCCCAGCAGGCTGGCACCACCTGGAAGTTTATCGGTCTTTCCAATCCAATCGATCAGATCGGCCCGATCCCAACCACTTCGGGCGCAGCCACCCTCCCCGGCGTGACCGCTTCGTCGATGCAGACCTACAGCAATAACATCAACTATGGCCCTGTGGCCTCCGACGGCGGCAAGGCCTACATGGGCGGCTACCGTGCTGAGCGCAATGCGCTGCTCAAATTCATCGCTGACAACGGCATCAAGAACGTCGTCTTCATGGCGACGGACGACCACCAGAACCGCATCAACGAAGTGCTCTACTCTCCTACCGGCGCGACTGGAACCCAGTCCACCTACGTGAAGGTGCCTTATTGCTTCTCGATCATTTGCGGCCCTCTCGGTGCCACCGGCCCAGACCTGTTCTTGAATCATGATTGGAACAGTGTCAAAGGCGCTGCCAATCTCATTGCCAATGCCCAGGTGACTGCAGGAGTCGAGCCTATCGGCCTTATGGGCTACCCCGGCCTGCACGATGTGAAGCGCGACCAGAGCGGCACCCTCGTGGCCGAAAGCACTCCGCAGTACGCTGACTTCTACAGTCCCGACACGTTCAACTACAACACGCTCGACGTCAGCCAGGATGGCAAGACGCTGACCGTGACGAGCAAGGGCATCAACTCCACCGCGCAGAACAGCGCCCTGGAATACGGCGCGAATGGTAACACCGCCCGCACTATCTTCCAGTTCTCCATTGATGCCGCCCAGCCGCTGAACAGCATTGACCACATCATTGTGATCTACCAGGAAAACTGGAGCTTCGACGCCCTCTATGGCAGCTTCCCTGGTGCCAACGGCATTGCTAATGCGTCCAGCAATTCTCTCAACCAGATCGACCGCCTCACCGGCAACTCGATTTCTGCTTCAGCGGGTACCTTCAATTTCAACCGCATTTCCCAGACTGGAAACACGCCGAACTCCCCCCTGGTTCTGTCCAGCAACACCAACAGCAATCCAGGTACGTTGAACACCCCTCCGCAGCCGCTCGGCAGCCCCACCGGCACATCCGTGGTGGACACCCGCTTCAACTCCAATGCTGCTGATCCTAACAGCTCCCTGAGCGTCAACACACTGGCTCCCTACCTGCTGCCTAACTTCGTCTCGCCTACCGCGCTGACGGGAGACATCGTTCATCGTTACTGGCATGAGCAGTTCCAGATTGCCGGTTCTTATCAAAGCAGCGGTACGGACATGAGCGCTGGCAACAACCAGAGCTTCGTCACCTGGTCCGACAATCCCGGTCTGGTCATGAGCCGCTTTGATGCCACCAGCATGCCAGAAGGCTTGCTCGCCCAGCAGTTTACTATGTGCGACAACTTCTTCCACTCGGCCTTTGGTGGTTCCTTCCTGAACCACCAGTTCCTGGTCTCCGCCGCTCCTCCGGTCTATGACAGCATGCCTTCTTCGAACCAGGGCAACATCGCCTACCTCGACAGCAACGGCTATCTCATGATGAACACCAGCGGCCCAAGCGCGGGCAAGCAGATCCGTGATGGCAACATCACTCCTGTGGCTGGCGATACGTTGACCGGCCTTACCGTCAATGGCACGGCCAACCAGTCGGTGACCCTCACCTCGTCCAATGCAGAAGCCTTCTCCGGCAGCGTTGGCACCACGTTTGATAAGCACTATGCCGTCAACACCATTCGCTCGAAGAACCTCACCGGCAACGGTGAAAGCCCTGCGGCCGTCTCCACCCTGCCATCCCTCAATAACAGCAATCCAAGCGACAGCACCCGCACTTACATCCCCACTATTGGTGATACTCTGAGCGCGGCCAATGTTTCCTGGAAGTGGTACTCCGGTGCCTGGACTCAGATCACGGGCTACAGCGGCAGCAACCCCAGCCCGACCACCAGCCCAAGCTATGCCACGGCGAATGCCTCGCTGCAGATGCAGTATCACCACCAGGCCTTTGCCTACTATGACAACTATGCTCCGTTTGACACGACCAACACCGTGCCTGCGGCCTACGTCGGTGGTTTTGCTGGCTATCAGCCAAACAGCCTGTCGGCCGGTCAGAGTGGTGTGACGCGTGCGCAGAACTCGGCTGCCCATCTTCAGGACGAGACAGTGTTCTTCACGGACGTGGCCAATGGCACTCTCCCTGCGGTTTCCTTCATCAAGCCTGTCGGTATCAACAATGAGCATCCCGGCTACACTTCGCTGCAAACCGGTCAGGCCCACGTGGCTGCCATCGTGCAGGCGGTTCAGGCCAATCCTGCGCTCTGGGCCCGCACGATGATCATCATCACCTACGACGAACACGGCGGTCGCTTTGACCACGTCACCCCTCCGGCCCGCGACATCTGGGGGCCTGGCGTGCGCGTGCCTTGCATCGTCATCTCGCCGCTGGTGAACAAAGGCGTGGTTGACCACACCGCCCGTGACACCTCCTCGATCCTTTCGACGATCGAGCAGCGCTTCGGCCTGCCTGCACTCAATGCACGCACCGCCGCTGCGCCAACGTTTGCCGGCCTACTGACCAGCACGCCGATCACCCGCAGCGGCTTCACCTGGAACCGTGCGCTCAATAAGTTCTCCCAGACCGTGACGATCACCAACAATGGCACTCTGCCCTTGGTTGGCCCGATCCAACTGGTCGTGCAGAACCTGAGCAGCAACACCGCCCTATCCAACAAGACGGGCACCACGGTGACCAACTACGCCGGCAGTTCCTACATCACGGTGAGCAGCGCTGGCCTTGCCGCCGGAGCCAGCGCCAGTGTGCAGCTTCTCTTCAACGTGCCTACCACCGGCACCGTCACCTACACGCCGCAGGTCGTCACGGGAACTCCCAATCCCTAATTCCAATCTCACCCCCAACAAACACACTAACAAAGCATGAAACTTGCATCAAACCTGCGCTCTCTGCCCCTCGTGGCCTTCGGTGCCGCGCTACTCCTCACTGCGCTCCCTGCGGGCGCGGCTTACACCTACCATGAAACCATCAGCACGGCTTCTCTGCCGAGTCTTGGTGCCGGAAACAACTACTCGCTGGATCTTTCCTTTGTGGATGGTGGCGGCGGAGTCAGCAACAATGTTTCCGTGGGCAACTTCTCCTTCGGGGGTGGCGGCACCATCGTCGGCAGTGCGTCGAGCTTTGGCGGAGTCACGGGAGATCTTACCGGCACGGTGGCTTTCGACAAATCCAATGCGCTGCAGGATTTCAACCAGGGCTTCAGCGCTGGCACGACGTCGGTCAGTTTCGACGTCACCACCACCGCCAATGGTTCTATCACGCCGGACACCTTTGCGGTGACCCTGCTGGATAACACCGGCGCTGCCATCACCACCACTGCCCCGGATGGCGCTTCGTTGTTCACCCAGCCGATTGACCTCACGCTGGCCAGCAATGGTTCGTTTGCTGGCTCATCGGTGTTTTCCGGCACGGGTTCCTTCTCTGGCGTTTCGGTGGCTGCGGTGCCAGAGCCCAGCCGCGCCTTGCTGCTGGTCGGTGCCTTCGGTGCGCTGATCATGCGCCGCCGCCGCACACTGGCTTGAAGCCTCTAAACTTGGCCTTATAGGCTTCATCTCGTCACCCGTCGTAGCTCTGCTGCGGCGGGTGATTTGTTTTCGTCAAGGACTGCCGTGCGATTGCTGCCTTGCACCCGGCCCGTTTCTTGCTTCCCTCGGTCGTTCAACTCCCAAACACACCCCCAAAGATGCCCGTAGCCACACCCGCCCAATACCGTGCCATGCTTGATGCCGCCCAGAAGGGTGGTTATGCCTATCCAGCGATCAACGTCACCTCCATTACGACCATCAATGGCGCGCTGAAGGCCTTCGCTGAGTCCAAATCTGACGGCATTATCCAGGTTTCCACCGGTGGCGGCGAATTTGCCTCCGGCACCTCCCTCAAAGATCAGGCCTTTGGTGCCATCGTCCTCGCCGAGGCCGCCCACCGCCTGGCTGAAAAGTACAACATCCTCGTCGGCCTCCACACCGACCACTGCCAGCCGAAGAAGGTGGACAGCTTCCTCAAGCCCCTCATCGCTGAAACCGCCAAGCGCCGCGCTGCAGGCCTCAACAACCTTTTCCAGAGCCACATGCTCGACGCCTCGGAACTGCCGCTGGCCGAAAACATGCGCCTGTCCAAGGAACTCCTGGCTGAGTGCGTGAAGAACGAGATCATCCTCGAAGTCGAAGCCGGCGTCGTCGGTGGTGAAGAAGACGGCCACGACACCAGTGGTGTCGCCGCCGACAAGCTCTACACCACACCTGAAGACATGGTGGAAGTGTATGAGACCCTCAGTGGCATCGGCCGCTTCATGTTTGCCGCCACCTTTGGCAACGTGCATGGTGCCTACAAGCCCGGTGCCGTGAAGCTCAAGCCCACCATCCTGCGCGATGGCCAGGCCGCTGTCACTGCCAAGCACGGTGCCAAGGCTGAGATGGACCTCGTCTTCCACGGTGGCTCCGGCTCTCTCCTCGAAGAAATCCGCGAGACCCTCGGCTACGGCGTCGTCAAGATGAACATCGACACCGACACCCAGTACGCCTTCACCCGCCCGATCGTTGACCACATGATGAAAAACTACGCTGGCGTCCTCAAGATCGACGGCGAAATGGGCGACAAGAAGACCTACGACCCCCGCGCCTACCTGAAGAAGGGCGAACAGGGCCTCTGCGACCGCATGAAGGAAGCCTGCAACGACCTCCTCAGCACCGGCAAGACCATCTTCGGTACGGTCTAAGACGTCTGTTTTTGTGAAGTGCGATGGACTCACCTGTCCATCGCACTTCAACCATCCTCATTGGAGCCGATTCTCCTCTAGAGCACCCCCAGTACCGACTCCAGATGCTGGTCGGGTTTCACTTTCTCGAAAATGGCGGCGATCCGCCCATCCGGCCCGATCACAAAAGTGCTGCGCTCGGTGCCCATGTAGGTTTTACCGTACAGGCTCTTTTCCACCCACACTCCATAGGCGTTGACGATCTGCTGGTCTTCATCCGCGATGAGCGGGAAGGGCAGCGAGTATTTTTGGATGAACTTCGCGTGGCGCTTCACCGGGTCGGTGCTGATGCCAAAGACCAGCGCCTTCTGGGAGATTTGTGACCACCCATCGCGCAGGGCGCAGGCCTGTTTCGTACAGCCCGGCGTGTCGTCCTTCGGGTAAAAATACAGCACCACCGTCTGCCCCTTGAGCTGACTCAGGGTGACGGTGTCTCCGGCTTGGTAGCCGCCGCCGATGACGGGCGCGGTGAAGTCCGGGGCAGGGGATTGAAGGGTCGGTTTGCTCATAAAAAAAAGCCACACTGCATGCAGAGATGCAGTGTGGTCCGGAAAGGATCAATGAAAAAGACTAGCGACGACGGCGAGCGGCCAATCTGAGGTGGACCCCGTTCTTCGGCCAGGATTGCGGGAAGTTGAGCTGTGATTCACACGGCGATCACCAGTTGGCTAGGGCAAAGCGAAATGAGTGTGGGGTGATGTGCTTTGCCCAAGTGTGATTCACTTGGATTAAAGCTATCAAGCCACCTTAGCGTAAGCGGCACAGCAAGTGCCTATTGAGACCGGTTGCATCATCGACCTCGTGGCAGACCAGCTACGGCAATGAACACGATATCGACTCACTCGAAGACAGCGCGCGGAGGGCAGGTGCATACACCGCGGCAACGGCGTG
>CAINGK010000076.1 GCA_903848465.1 uncultured Verrucomicrobiota bacterium | reverse complement strand
TTAAACGCGAATGGCCACGAATGACCGCGAATGCAGAGGAATTCTGAACTCTGAAATTCGTGAAAAATTCGCGGCTATTCGTGCTCATTCGCGTTGTGAACAATACACCTTCGCGGTCTATTTTGCTTAACTTAACGACAATGATTCGTCATTCGTCATTTCCTGCCACTCAATGCTTCACCTCACCCTCCGGCCCGAAGTTCGGGGGACGGAAGAAGAGCACCAGCAGCACGATGCCCGCCAGGGCCATGCCGGTCGGCACCAGGAAGAGCTTGTGGTAGTCCACCACGCCATCCGTGGTGTAGCTGGCCACGAGCTGGGGGAAAATCTTGCTCGCCACCACCATGCCGATGCCGAGAATGAGGAGGTTAAACAAACCCTGCGCGCTGGAGCGGATGTCCTTCGGGAAGACCGCGTCCACAAAGATGTACACCGTCACAAAGAAGAACGCGTAGCAGATGCCGTGCAGAAGCTGCACCGCGATGATGAGCCACTGATTGTCCGGCGTGCCGAAGAAGGCAAAGATGCTGAAGCGCGCTGCATGGCCGATGATCCCGATGATGAGCGTCGTCTTCCAGCCGATTTTCTTGAGCACTGTGCCGAGGACCAGCATCGTCACGATTTCCGCCACCTGGCCGATGCTGCTGACCACCATGCTCATGTTGGACGAGATGCCAACCTTTTGCAGGAAGCCGTCGATCACCACGAAGTAGCCGTTGTGAATGGTGGAGTCGATGAACGTGACAATGAAGAGGATCAGCACAAACGGATGGCTCAGCAGCTTGAGCGCCTTCAGCCAGGCCACCTTGTCCATGCCCTCCACGTCCTTGCGCGGTGGGGTGTGGGGCAGCGTCAGGCTGAATGCCGCCAGCACCAGGGAAATGATACCGGCCACGATGAAGACCCACTTGGTCTCCGACGCGCCCGCCTTCTCACTGAGCAGGAAAATGAAGGGCCAACTGACAATGATCCAGCCAATCGTGCCGCCCATGCGCACAAAGCCGAAGTCCTTGGCGGGGTCTTTGAGATTGGCAAAGGCCAGCGAGTTCGTCACCGAAATCGTCGGCACGTAGAGCAGGCAGTACACCACGAAGCAGGCGAAGAAGGGCCAGAAGGAAGTTTGGAACGCCGTGGCGATCAGCGCCAGCCCGCCCACCACATGGCTGAAGGCCAGGAAGCGCTCGGCGGCGAAATTGCTATCCGCAAACTGGTTGCTGAAAAAGATCCCCACGATGGACGCAATGCCAAACGAGCTGCCCACCAGCCACTGCTGGTCCGGGGTGAAGCCCAGCATGCCCATGTAGGAGAAGATTTTGATCTGCCAGGCTCCCCAGATGGCGATCTCAAGAATCATCATGAGGAACAGTTTGATCTTGATGGACGATTGCGCAGCGGTGTCGGTCATAAGTGGCCGCGAGGCTAGGGAGAGGGCCGCAACTTGGCAAGGACAAAACCACTCCCGAGCTTGAGCCGGGGAAAAGCCGGTGATATGAAGGAGGCATATGGTCCGAAAAATCGTCCGCTACCCAGAACCTGTCCTCCGCGCCAAATGCCGCCCGGTGGCCGCCGTCACACCCGAAATTCGCACCTTGGCCGCCGACATGCTGGAAACGATGCGTGCCGCCAACGGCGTCGGCTTGGCCGCCCCGCAGGTGGCCGTGGATGTGCAGTTGGCCGTCATCGACGTCTCGCACAATCCGGACTGCATCAGCTTCATGAAGATCAATGGCGAGAAGGTCGATATGCCGCAGCACATGCCCATCGTCTTCACCAATCCGCAGCTCGAACTGGGCAGCGACAAAGCCATCGCTGAAGAAGGCTGCCTGAGCTTCCCCCGCCTGCTGCGCGACGTCCGCCGCTCCAAGCAAATCAAGGTCACCTACACCAACCTCGAAGGCCAGACCGTGACCGTGGAAACCGATGGCCTGCTCGCCCGCGCCTTCCAACACGAAATCGACCACCTCAACGGCATCCTCTTCATCGACCGCCTCAACGCCGTCGCCAAAGTGAGCCTCAAGCGCAAGCTCGAACGCCTCATGCAGGAGTGGGAAGAGGACGACGAGGATAGCCTGTCTGCGGGGGAGAAATAGAGCGGGGGTGCGCGAAGCTAACCCAACCCCCCAGATGGAGCGGAAGAAAGCGCGCGCTTTGGACGATTAGTAGGGCCGCATGTCTCCCGCTAAAACTGCTCGTTTCACCTTCCCTTTCCACTCGCTGCCACTGGTTGCGGCTTTGATCCTTTTCGCGGCCCTGTCGCTGCCTGCGGCGGAGGTGGTGAAGAAGGTGGACTTTGAGACGCAGGTGCTGCCGATCCTCAAGCGTAACTGCCTTGCCTGTCACGATGGCGATGATGCCGAGGCGGATCTCATTCTGGAGACGCCGAAGACCATCTTGAAGGGCAGCGAGGATGGCCCCGTGGTGGTGCCGAAGCACAGCGAGCGCAGCAAGCTTCTCACCACTGCGGCGCAGGAGCGCAAGCCCTTCATGCCGCCGAAGAACAACCGCATGGGCGCAGTGCCGCTGCTGCCGGAAGAGCTTGCAGTGCTGAAGGCCTGGATCGACCAAGGCGCGACGGGTACGGTGAATGCGAAGCCGAAGCCGCTGGTGTGGCATCCCCTGCCCGCTGGCCTGCACCCGATCCTCGCGCTGGCGGTGTCGGGAGACGGGCAGTTCGCGGCGTGTGGCCGGGCGAATCAAATCTTTGTCTATCACATCGCCACGGGGCAGGTCGTGGCACGGCTCACGGACCCGAAGCTGGTGGAGCCGACGGGGCGCAATGGCTATCGCACTTCAGCGCAGCGCGACTACGTGCAGTCGCTCGCATTCAGCGCAGATGGCATGACGCTGGCCTCGGGCGAGTATCGGATGGTGAAGCTCTGGCAGCGCCAGCCGGGCGCGCCGCAGATGATCGTGGGCAAGGAAGCTGCCAGCGCAGTGGCGGCGAGTGCGGATGGCAAGTGGCTGGCCACGGCGGGCAAGGACAACGTGATTCACCTGTGGGATGCAGCGACGGCCAAGGAGGTGAAGGTCTTGCCGGGACACACGGCGGCGGTGACCAGCCTGCGCTTCTCCCCAGACAACACCAAGCTGGCCTCAGGTTCAGCCGACAAAACGGCGCGCGTCTGGGACATCGCAGGCGGCAAGGTCTTCGCGCAGCTCGAAGTGCCGGGAGAGATCAGTGCAGTGGCTTGGCTGCTTGCGGGCAAGCGTTTGGCGACTGCGGGTGGTGACAACCTGCTGCGCATCTGGGACGTGCCCGCGAAGGAAGGCGAAGCCTTCAAATCCGTCAAAGAATTCAACGGCCACACGCAGCCCGTCACCTGCCTCGCGACTTCATCGGACGGCAAGCAATTGCTCTCGGGCAGCAGTGATGGCTCGGTCCGGCATTGGGCGGTGGAGCAAAACCGGCAGGCGCGGCAGATGGATCATGGGGCGCCCGTCACTGCGGTCGCGGTGTCGCCGAATGGGAAGACGTTTGCTTCTGCTGGGGGCAATGTGGCCAAGCTGTGGAACCCGGAGCGTGGCACATTGATCACCGAATTGAAGGGCGATCACGGTGCGAGAATGAAGCTGGCAGATGCCGAACGGGAGAGCTTGTCCGCCAAGACCGAAGTCGCGTATTGCAAGACCACCCTCGAAGAAGCCACCAAGGAGCAGACCACCAAGGCCGATGCCGTGAAGAAGGCCGGCGATGGGATCAAGACCGCCGACAAAGCGCTGGCGGATGCCAAAGCCGCGCTCGCCAAGATCACCGACGACAAGATCAAACCCGCCGCGCAGGAAGTGGTCACGAAGGCTGAGAGCGCGAAGGCTTCCGCTGAGAAAGCGCTCGCCGCTGCGCAAGTCGCGGTGAAGCAGGGTGACCAGACGCTGGTGGATGCGAAGGCTTCTGCGGCAAAGGCTGCCACAGCACAGACGAAGGCCGATGCGGATGCCGCAGCCGCCAAGCAGGCCCTGCCCGCCAGCGAGGCTCCCGTGCGCGCCATTGCCTTCGCTGCGGATGGTCTAAGCGTCGCGACCGCAGGCGATGATCAAACGATCCGCACCTGGAACTTGGAAGGCATTCCCTGCGACAGCTACCCGAACAAGAGCGGTCCGGTGCTAGCGCTCATCGGCATCACCGATGGCCGCTTCATCGCCAGCATGAAGGACAAAGCCCCCGTGGTGTGGAGTGCCGCGCAAACCTGGACGCTCGCACGCACCATCGGCACCGGGGATGAGAAATCACCCATCGTGAATCGTGTGCTGAGCCTTGCGTTTAGCTCTGATGGCAAGCGCCTCGTCACCGGCGGTGGCTCGCCTTCACGCAGCGGTGAGTTGAAGATTTGGAACACCGCCGACGGCACGCTCGTGCGCGAGATCAAACCTTCGCACAGCGACACGGTAGTGAGCCTCGCCCTGTCGCCCGATGGCAAATCCATCGCCACGGCCAGCTCCGACAAGTTCGTCAAAGTCTTCGATTTCACCACCGGCAAGCTGATCAAATCACTCGCCGGACACACGCATTACGTGCTCGGCGTGAGCTGGCGGCCCGACGGGCGCATGATCGCGAGTTCCGGCATGGACAAGGCGGTGAAGCTCTGGTCCTGGCCCGCAGGCGAGATGGTCAAGAGCAACGAAGGCTACAGCAACGAGGTCACCTCCGTACATTACCTCGGCGTCGAAGGCCAACTGCTCACCTCCGCCGCTGATCCGCGCGTGCGTTCGCTCAAGCCAGACGGTACGAACCTGAAGGACTTCACCGGTATGAAAGGCTTCATGTTCACCGCAGCAGCCACGCCCGATGGCCGCACGATCCTCGGCGGCGGGCAGGACAGCGTGCTGCGCGTGTGGAATGCCGAGACGGGCAAAAGCCTGTTCAACCTTGAGCCGCCCAAGGCCGAGGTGGACGTGGTGGTGAAGAAGTGAGCTAGCTAATAAGGGGAATGGATGGCCTACGGAACTCCCGGAATACACGGAAAGCAGCTTTGCGCATCGTTCACTCAAAAGGTGAGGCAACAGGCATTGGTTTGATTCTGATTTTCCGTCTGTTCCGTGTATTCCGTAGGCCACCATTTCCGTTTCTAGGGTTGGCAGTGTTTCAGACTGTGGCGGTTGGCCGCGATTCCAGCCGGGGAGGAGGCACTTGCCAGATGAGGAGTGGATGTTTAACGTATCGTCATGGTACCGCCTGAAACTGCGAGCCTCATCACTCCGCAGGAATATTACCGGCGGGAGCGGATGGCTGTGGAAAAAGCGACTACTTCCAAGGCCGCATCTATTCGATGGCCGGTGGGGGCACACGACATAGCATCATCAAAGTGAATCTGGTAGGTGAACTCAGTCGCCTGCTGAAGGGCAAGCGCTGCGGGGCCTTCGACTCGGACCAGCGCATTCGTGCGAAGTGGAATGGCCTACGCTGTTACCCGGATGCCAGCGTGATCTGCGGCCCGCTAGAATACGATGATGAGGACGATCACAAGGAGACTGCCACGAACCCCAGCGCGGTGTTTGAGGTGCTCTCTCAGCACACGGAAAGCTATGACCGTGGGCGCAAGGCCGAGGCCTACCGTGGCATTGAGAGCCTCCGCGCCTATATCCTCATCATGCAGGAGCGTCCGCATGTGGAGATCCAAGAGCGTCTCGACGACGGCACCTGGCGGCTGCGCTGGGTTTCGGGTCTGGAGGCCGTGATCTCACTCCCGCAGATCGAAGTGGAGCTGGCCATGGCCGAACTGTACGAGCGAGTGAATTTTAGCGAAGAAGAGTAGCAGGTGGCGAGTGAGCGCTTGGCCGTGAATATACGGTCGCTCATCGCACGAATCGGAGAGGGCAGCGTATGGAAAGGGGGAGAACGATTGAGTCAGCAGTTCATGCTGGGACGAAGGATTCTAGGGACGCGCACAGCGCATCCCTACCAGCCCTGCGTGTCGAGGTGCCTCAGAGCTGGTAGGGAACCGCTTTGTCGGGTCCGTAGTTTCGGGTCTGTCACAGCGCAGGCACCCAACAAGGTCCGCCGTCCTTGTTGTGGTCGATAAACGAGAGCACGGCACCCACTTATTTTAAGTGGGTTGCTTCTGAAGGTAAGCGATGCGCGGCAGTATCTGATCAGCGCCACAGACGCGCCACGCCACCGACCACAAAGCCTGTCGCGGGTGCATCCAGCGTGACGGTGGCTTTGCCGAGATTGCCCTGCATTCGGGCGGCGGAGATCGTGCCGGTGACGGGAGTGCCGATGGCTTTGCGGTCCACGCCCGCAGGGGCGACGCGGACCTTTTGTCCGGCCTTCAAGGCGCGGGAGGTGTCGCCGCTTTCCTGGAACAAGGTCAGCTCCAGCATCGTGCCATCCACCGTGTCGGTGTAGCCCGGTGCGCCTTCATCGGCGAGGCGTTTGGCGTTGAGCGCCTTTTGCGCGCTTTGGAATTGGAGCAGGCTGGCGTCGTCGAGGAAGACGTTCCAGCACATCTGCGTTTTGCCCTTGCCGATGCCGTGAGTCTCAGTGCGCAAGGCCTGGCCGACCTTGATATCCGCAAAGGTCGCGGGTTTGCCATCGAGCCAGTACTTGGTCTCGGCGTCGGTGGAGATGAGAATGTTTTTTTCGCGGATGAAGCTCTTGTCGAGACTGGCCTGCGTGACGGTGAAGGTGCCTTTGGCGGCGTCGATGGCGTCCACATGGAAGTATTCTTTGTGGCCGAACATCATGTTCATCTGGTCCTGGATGTACGTCAGCCAGGTCCATTGGCCGTCGGCGGACTCATGCATGCGAAAGATGGCGCGCACGCCGATGCGGAAGTCCTGCAGATCACCGAACGCAGCCTGGTGGTAAAGCTCCGCATAGGGCAGCACGGTGAAGGGCATGATCTCGTCGGTGCCTTCTTTGCGGAAGGTGCCGGTGCGCGTCTTCAAATCCATGCTGACCAGCTCACCCCAGATGCGGCGCATGGCGTCCGTGGGGACGATGACCTGGCCGGGCTTGATCTTCAAAACCGGCTTGGCAGGCACCGCAGGAGCATCAGCGGCTTGAAGAGACGTGAGCGCGAGGATGCAGAGGATGGGCAGGGATTTGATGAGCATGAGCTTCTATTTGAGTTTCGCTTCCACCGTGACTTTGATGGGGTTGCTGGGGTAGATGCAGCGGATTTTTTTGTCGCCGTCGGGGACTTGGGATTCGGAGTTGATGATGAAGCTGTAGGTGCCTTCCTTGATCTTGTCCGTGGTGGCGAGGGTGATCTTGGCTTCGTTTTGACCGACGTTGATGGTGGTCGTGGGGATGGTGAGCCCGTTGGGCAGCTCGATGCCGGAGCCGTTTAACTGGATGGCGCTGGGCATGTCGGCGCGGCGGGCGGCGGTGACGATCACGTTGATCGGCTCGCCTGGTTTGATGGTGAGCGTGGTGGAGGATGCGGTGACGGCATAGGGCACCTTTTCACGCACGGCTATGACCATGCTGCGGGTGACGCGGCTGATGGCGGGGGTGTTGACGGTGTCCCACACCACGACGCCGCCGCGTGCTTGGCGCGTCAGTTTGGTGCCGCCGAGCGTTGCGGTGCCGACGACTTCAAATTCGCTCTCGCCCAGCGGGGCATCGGGCGCGGCATTGACCACCAGCGAGCCCCATTTCACACCAGGCCCCATCACGATTGGCTCGCAAGTAACGCCGGGTGGCAGTTTGCGCGCTTCAATGGTAACGGCTTCATCGTTGCCGTTCATGCGCCAGAGCAGCACGTCGAGCCGCTGCCGCCCGCCTTGATAGACGCAGTGCGAGTCGATGCGGATGTCGTGCGTGGGCGAGCAGACGAGCCGGAAGTCGGGCGCGACGTTCTTCCGAATCTCCAGCCGGTAGCGGTACTGCGGGCCGCCCTGCACGGCCTGATACACGTGCTCCAGATGCAGGGTGTAGTCGCCGTCCTTCGGGGCGGTCCAGGGATACACGATGTCCGAGGTGCTGGTGGGGAAACGCAGTTGGCCGATGTTTTCGCCAGTGTCCTGCGTGGCAACGACGAGCTTGCCGTCGGCTCCGTAGATTTCGAGGTCGGGGTCTGCCGGTGAGCCGATGCGCTCGCTAAAGACTTCGATGAGGAACTTCTCATCCTTCTTGGCGCTGATCGTGTAGTTGTCCACGTCCTTCGCGGCGCTGAAGGCACCGGTGACGGCGCAGGGCACCGGCAGTTTTTGCGCTTCGCTCAAGGCGTTGTTGGGTTCGGCTTCGAGCAGCTCGGGGCCGTCGCTGAAGACTAGCGTCTTGGTGTTGGAAGTGCCGGTGTCACCCGTAATGCGAACTTCCATGCCATCCACTCGCGAGGTCGGCGGGCGTAGCAGTTCGGAATTGTGCAGGGTGGTGACGACCTCGGCATCTCCGGGCACGGTGATCTGGCGCACGACCTTCTCCAAGGGCCTGCCATTGACGATCACATCCGTCTTCTCGCCGCCTGGGAGATTACGGCCATAGAACGTGATGGCCGCTGTGGTGCCGGGCTTGGCTCCGGTGGGAGAGATGAAGTCGAGGTAGGGATGCGTGCTGATGCTGAGGCGGTAAAAGTTGTCGCTGCCGCCATTGTACATGAAGTCGGTGAAGCGCAGCAGGTAGTCGCCGTCCGCAGGCACATCGAAGTCGATGAAGGGATCGCGCTTCTGATCGCGGATGTTTTCATCCTGGCAGGCGATGAGTTCTTTGCCCTCACTGTTGTAGAGCGTGAGCATGCCATCGAGCTTTGAGTCAATGCGCCACGCCCGGCATTCGATGATGACACGCTGGCCTTTCTTGGCGGCGAAGCTGAACCAGTCGATGTCTTCGGCGGGGCTGATGCGGCCATTGACGATGCCGTTCAGCGGCACGCGATTGGCCTTGTCCTTCGCATCGTTGGGTTCCAACTCGTTGCTCTCTGCATCCGCGCTGACGCAAAAGGTGCGCGGGTTGCTGATGCCAAACTTGCCGATGGAACGCACGTCGTAATCACCCACAGGCACATTCGCCGCAGCAGTGACTTTGAAGCGATACGGTCCAGACGGTGGCGGCGGTGGTGCAGGCATCGGCTTCCCTGCGGCATCCACCGGCGCAGGGGTGGCTGCCGCGACCACGGGCGGCGCTGCTTTGGGATCGACGATCAGCTCCGCTTTGATCCCAGGATGGCTGAAGTAGAGCTTGGACGTCGCGTCGAGATTGCCGCCGCTGATTTCCAGTTCCACGCTTTTGCCCTGCTGCACGCCGCAGGGGAAGAGGCTCTTCAGTTGCGGAATGGGCAGGCCTTGGGCGCTGGCCTGGCTGATCGACACCGCGATCAGCAGCACCCAAAGAGGGAACTGTAGGAGATGAGTCAACCCGGCGAATGCGGGCGAGAGAATAGGCTGGCGTCTCATGTTCGGGCGTTTCAGGGTGCTGTGATGTGGGCTGCAGCAGTTAAGGCGCTGGCCATTTCGCGCGGACGGTCCGCTCCCATTCATCGGCCATGAGTTGGTGGCCGGAGTAAGTCGGATGTACGCCGTCCCAAATCCAATGCTCGGCGGGCGCGATGTTGCAGGCGGCGGCGAAAACCGGCTGAAAACGAACGAGCGCCGCATCGTATTTGGCGGCCAGCTTGGCGACCACGTCCTGCCGCGCCTGAATGCCAGCGCGCCATGCTTCGTAGCCTTCTTTTCGTTTGCCGACCGGCAGCGTGAAGGGCTCGCACAGCACGAGCCGCAGCTTGGGATTCGCGGTTTTCGCCTGCGTGATAAGTTCATCATAGCTGCGCTCGTATTCATCGAGCGGCACGCCGTGCGACTGGTCATTCACACCGATGAGGATGCTCAGCACGTCGGGCTTTAACTCCAGCGTGTCTTTCTCCCAGCGCTTTTGGAGTTCACGCACCGTGTTGCCAGAGACGCCGCGATTCGCGAAATCGAGCTTTGTTGCGGCAAACGCCGCGCCGTGCTTCGCGGCGATGATGAAGGCGTAACCGTGGCCGAGAATGTGATTGGGATCGGCACTGCGCCCGCGATTGCCATCGGTGATGGAGTCGCCCTGAAACAGAATGTGGGTGCCCGGTTTAAAGGCGGCAATGGGTTCTACGGCCAGGAGGTGGCCCAGGAGGCTTGGCAGCAGCAGGACGAAGAGATGGATGGATTTCATGGAGCTAGTGCGCCGCTACGTGGACCGTGATCGGAGGCGAAATGCCGCCCGCATTCACCGCAGTGACTTGATAGTCGTAATCGCTGCTGGCGTTGAGACCTTTCACTTTGGCGTTTTTATCGGTGTTGCCTTGGTCGGTGTACGTCGTCTCGACGAGCGCGGTGAGAAAGTGGGCGGGAAACTGGTAGGTCGTATTAGCTTCCCCTGATGAGCGGTAGATCACATAACCCGTGGCACCGGGCACCGCCGCCCACTTGAGCGTGATGGCCGGGCCATTGCGCGTCTTCTTCCACTCGCCCGTGAGCGAAGCGGGCGCGAGCGTGGGTGCTGGAGGCAGCGGGGTGGCGTTCACGGTATTCGATGCCTCGCCAGTGCCAGCGGCATTCGTGGCGGTGACGTGATAGCTGTACATCCGCCCGTCGCTCGGAGAATGATCCGTGAATTTCGTGGCCGTGGTATCTTCGAGCCAAAGGGTGCCGAGCGAATAGCTGCCGCCCACGCCATCCGTGTGGAGCGTCGAGCGCCAGACGCTGTAGCCGTTTGCACCCGGTGCAGAGTTCCAAGTCAACGCGACCTCGTGATGTCCCGTGTGCGAGATGGTCAATGCCGTCGGCGCAGCCGGTGCGGACGTGGGGAGTTGCGCTGTGGGTGCAGCGGCCGCAGCGGGCGACGATTCAACGCTGTGCCCGTCGGGATTCACCGACTGCACGGCGTAGAAATACGGTGTGCCATTCACGGCGGTGGTGTCGGTGAAGGTCGCCGCGCCGGTGCCGCTACCGCAGACGGGGCCGGTGACGCCAGTCGCTATCGGTGCGTAGCCCGAGTCGCGCTTCGTTGAGCGCATGATGTGGTAGCTTGTGGCACCTGGAGCTGGGGTCCAGCGCAGCAGCACGCGATTGCTGCCAGCAAAGGCCCTCACCTCCGCTGGTGCGGGTGGCAGGTAGCCGGGCAACTCCAGCCGCAGGTAATCCACTGCGAGGAAGGCGGTCATCTTGCGCGTGTCCATCGTAATGGCGAGCGTGTTCTTGCCCGTGCGCAGCAGTGATGCGGGAAAGGTGATGCGCTGATCGCAAAAGGGTCCGTGGTCGCTGAAATGGATGCTGCTGGTGTCCGAATACGCGGGCGCAAATCCTGCGGGCAGCATGGCGTGCGGCGAACCGGTGACTCCAGGGGTGTCGCCGAGGTTGGTGCCATTGAGGCTGACGATCACTTTGTCGCCATCGTTCCCTGCCAGCGCGATGTAGAGCGATGCCAGCGCTCCATTCGCGGGCAGCTTCGCGAGGTCAAAGGAGATCGTGCCCGTGCAGGGCTGATACTTTCCTGCCGCATCAGCGGCGGCAGGCAGGACGTAATTCCAGTCCCGGTTCCACTGGCTCTTGCCGACGTGGTAGTTCATGCCAGTCGGGAAATCCACGGGGAACTCCATCTGCCCACCCCACACCGGCGTGGGAAAGCCGAGCTTCGGCGGCGTGCCCGGTGCCCAGTAGTCTTCGCCGTGGCGGAATTCGGTGGACTTGCGGTTTGGCGTGCCCAATTCAAAGACGGTCGCGCCCAGGCGGACGGGCTGCCATTCGATGGTGCCGAGTTGCTCTGTCTCGCCCGCCTTCACCGTGACGGTGAATTCTTTCGCGGGCAAATCGCATTCAAAGGGCGGCATACCACCGTCGAGTTTTTGCGAGAGAAACGTCCCCGACGTACCAGCGCCAAAGGCCCACAGCAAATACTTCCCGCCCGCGATGACATGCGGGATGGTGAAGCTGCCATCGGCATCCGTCTTCACCCACCATTGGTAGGTCTTGCTCCATTTTTGGAAGTCGTAGAAGGTCTTGTAAGTCTGCGGCTGCCGTTGCAGTCCCACCCACACGCCTGCGGCGGAGGCGTTGGGATTACCGCTGTCCTTGATGACGAGCTTCCCCTGCACCACTCCCCGGCCTGAGGCAGGGACGAAGTGCTCGTCTTTGAACCACGCATACGGCCACGCTTTCGCCTCGGCGGCGGCTTGGTCCTGCGCGTCTTTGAAAAGCTGCTGCGCTGCGGTCTTCGCGTCTGTCACGGACGCAGGCACGCTGTTCAGATAGATGAACCACGGCCCGCAGGTCTTCGTCCACTCCTCGCCATGGTCCATGTAACCATCGGAGCCCATGCCGACTTCGCCCGTGAGGATCGAGTTGTTCATTTCGCTGTAGGGATATGCCGACACATCGCGCTTCAACGGTCCGCCGTTGCTAAACTCCATGTTCGTCATGATCCAGCGCCCGACGTTTTCGCCGCCCGCGCCGACGCTGCTCCAGCCCCACGCGCGCAGGTCCGCGTGATCCTGCCCGTAGATGAACTTGTCCTCGTAATTCCCCGCCTGTGCGCCATCGAGGCACACGGTGATTTCATGCGGCGAATCCGGCACCTTCACGCCCTTCTTCGTGCGCGCGCCGATGAACCAGTTGCGCTTATCGTCCGCGCTCAACCAGTTGAACGTCGGCGGCACGCGGGTCACCACGCCCCATGCGCCCACTTCGAAGCGTTCGTCCTGTTTTCGATGCGTCATCGTGGCCGTGGAATAAAACCCTGGCGAGCCGCGCAGCATGGAGAAATGCACTTCCATGAGGCCGTTCTTTTCCGTGCTGCTGAGCAGCTTCACGTCAGCCAAGTCGCCGCCGTTTTGGGCCGGATCACTGGCGAGCGAGTATTCAAAGATACCATTGCCTAAGCTGAAGCCGCCGTAGTAGTACTGCCCCTTGCCGCTGAGCGTCTCGGTGGTCTTTGAGACGCCGCCTTCCGTTCGGGTCAGCGTGACTGAATTCAGCCGCGCGGTCTTCGTCACGATGACGATCGTCGCGATGCCATTGCTCATGGTCACGCTGCCGTCGTTATTATCCGTCAGCGTCACAGCAGGCCCGGTTCCCGTGCCCCCGCCAGCGAGGTTGGCGGCGGCGGAGCAGAGATAGCCTGCCAGCGAAAGGAGAAAGATCAGGCCAGCTTTACGAGCGAACAGCAGCTTCACGCGATGATGTCCTGGATCGGTTCGCCGTAGTTGAGGATCGGCACGGGCCGTTCGGCTTCGTTGGTGTAGTTCTTCGTCTGGTCGATGCCGAGCTGGTGATACATCGTGGCGAGAATGTCCTGTGGCGAGACGGGCTTGTCTTTCGGGAATTCGGCGCGGGCGTCGCTCTCGCCCAGGACGTAGCCTTCCTTCAAACCGCCACCGGCCATGGCGACGGAGAAGACGTTGGCCCAATGGTCGCGACCGGAGTCCTTGTTGATGCGCGGCGTGCGGCCAAACTCGCCCCAGCTCAGCACGAGCGTGTTTTTGAGCTGACCGCGCTGCGAGAGGTCTTCGATGAGACCCGCGAAGGCCTGATCGTAGTCAGGCAGCTTTTTCTTGAGGCTCTCGAAGTTGTTCGCGTGCGTGTCCCAGCCACCGACGTTGATGGTGACGAAGCGCACACCGGCTTCGACCAAGCGGCGCGCGAGCAGCGTGTTCTGCCCCCAGGTGGTGCGGCCGTACAGGTCGCGGGTTTTGGGGTCTTCCTTGCTGATGTCAAAGGCGGCCTGCACCTTGGGAGAGGTGACGATGTTGTAGGCCTGCTGGCCAAAGGTGTCCATGCCACCGATGACGCCGGAGGAGTCGATGTCACGGCGCAGTGTGTCGAAATGCTGCAAGATGGCGCGACGATTTTCCAGGCGGTCCATGGTGAGGCCACCGGGCACCTTCAGGTTTTGCACGCTGAAGTCGTCCTTGCTGGGATCGCCCTGGGTTTCAAAGGGATTGTGCGCGACGCCGAGATAGGCGGCGGCGGAGCTTTTCGGCGCGGTGGGCAGCGCCATGTAAGCCGGGAAGCCATCCACACGCGGTCCCATCTCCTTGGAGACGACGCTACCATAGGATGGTGCTTCATTGGCAGGAATGTCATTGGTGGGCTTGTAACCGGTGAGCAGCGTGTGCGTGGCGGATTCATGCCCGGCGTCGCCATGCGTGGCGGAGCGGATGACGGTGAGCTTGTCGCAGATTTTGGCAATGCGCGGCATGTGCTCGCAGACCTGCAGGCCGTTCAAGTTGGTGTTGATCGGATTGAAGGTGCCACGGAATTCGCTCGGCGCGTCCGGCTTCATGTCCCACATGTCGAGTTGGCTCGGTCCCCCGCCCTGCCAGAAAAGGATGACGCTCATGTCCTTGGCCAGTCCGCCTGCCTCTGCTGCCATGGCCTGCTGGCGCAGCAAGCCGCTGAGCGAAAGGCCGCCGAAGGCGAGTGAGCCGGTGCGCAGGAAATTGCGGCGGCTGATGCCGTCGCAGCAGCGATAGGTTCCGTTGTGTACGTCGATATTCATGGGTCTTGCGGTTTAGTGATTGAACAGAAATTCTTTCGAGTTGAGGAACATCCAGGCGAAGTCTTCGAGCGCGCCCTTGTGATCCTTGGAGGCAGCGAGCATCGCGGTCGCGTCCTTCAGCTCGGCGGGCAGCGGGTTGCGGCCAAAGGCGCGCAGGTAGAGGTCGGTGAGGATTTGCTCATCCGTCTTCTTCTCTTTGATCATCGCCGCCAGGCGGCTCTTGTCGTTGCTGACCTTGGCCTGCACTTCGGGCGAGTTCATGAGGTGCAGGATCTGCGAGAGATTAGGCGCGTAGCTGCGCTCGCATTCGCATGCGCTCTCGCGCATGGATCTGCCAAAGACCTTCAGGAAGTAGCTCGGCACGGATTCATCCGGCAGCTCGATCGCCCGCGTGCCCAGCGGCAGTCCGGCAAACTTTTCCTGCGAACCGGTCACGCTGTCCACGGCATCCAGCAGCGTCTCGGCGGAGAGCCGCCTCGGCGTGTAGCGCGCGTAGTTCTGGCGGTCGGTTTTGTTCTCCTCAATCGGCGTGGCGCTGAGGCTGTAGGCGCGCGATTTCATGATCGTGCCCATCACGTGCTTGAGATTGAATTGGTAGTTCGTGAGGTCCTTCGCCAGCGCCTCCAGCAGCTCGGGATTGCTCGGCGGATTGGTCACGCGCATGTCATCCACGGACTCCACCAGGCCGGTGCCCATGTAGTGCGCCCAGATGCGGTTCACGATGGCTTTGGCAAAGAACGGATTCTGCGGATCGGTCAGCCAATCGGCCAGCTTCTGGCGCGGGTCTTCACCGCGCACGTATTCGTACTCTTGCCCGCCGAGGCCCTTCGGCTTCATCATCTGCCCGGTGCGCGGCTGGTTGGTGCCACCGTCTTTTTTCACGAACACGGACTGCTCATTGCCCTGGCCGCGCTTGAACGACACACGGGAGAAGAACGCGCCAAAGCCCCAGTAGTCGTCCTGGGTGATGCGCTCATACGGGTGGTTGTGGCAGTTCGCGCAGGAGATGCGTGTGCCCATGAAAAGCTGGCTGCTGTCATTGACCATCGCCACCGTGTTGCGCACATGGCGGTACCAGTTCACTGGGGGATTCTCGGCGCTCTCGCCCTGCGCGGTGATGATGGCGCGCACAAACTGATCATACGGCATGTTTTGCGCAAAGGCATTTCGCAACCAGCCGCTGAAGGCAAAGGTGCCGGACTTCAGCCCGTCGTTGCCACCGCGCTTGACCCGCAGCAGATCGCCCCATTGGTTCGACCAGTAGCTGGCGTATTCATTGCGCTCCAGCAGGCGGTCCACCAGCTTGTCGCGCTTCTCAGGATCTTGATCCGCGAGGAAGCTCTGCACCTCCTCCGGCGTCGGCAGCGTGCCGATGGCGTCCAGGCTGGCACGGCGCAGGAATTCCGCATCCGAGCACAGCGCGCTCGGGGCGATGCCCAGCTTCTTCCATTTGGCCACGATCAATTCATCCACCACGCCCTTCGGCTTGAAATGCGCATACTTTTCCTCTGGCAAACCACGGCTGTAAGGCACCGCGATGCGTGCCACATCCACCACGCCCATGTAGCGCACCATCACCGCGCCCTCGCCCGTGTGGCCCAGCGTGGTGACCAGCCCGGTGGGCTCCACTTTGAGAATGTCCGGCTGCTGCGCCTTATACTCCGCGTGGCGAGTGACATCGCGCGTCGAGCCGTCCGTCAGATGCGCGACCACCCGGAGCTGCTGCTCGCCCACGCCCGCCAACAGGCGCTCGCGCGGCTGCACTTCGATGCGTGCCACCTTCGGCGCTTTTTCATCGCCATACGGCAGCCCCTGCGCAATCCAGCGCAGCAGCATGCGGTAGGCCTCCGAGCGCTCGTCAAACCGTGCGCCGCCGCCATGCACCGTCTGCGCCGTGGCCTTCTTCAGCAGCAGGGATTCCTCCGGGGCCGCAGGAAACACCCGCCGGCCATGCGCCTCATTGACCAGCGCATCGTAGTCGAATTTAGGCTCAAACGCGAAGAGCGAGAGCCTGAAGCCATTCTGCCCCGAAGCCTTGCCGTGGCAGCCCCCGGTGTTGCAGCCCGTCTTCGTGAGAATCGGCTCGATGTCATTCACAAAGTGCAGCTCCCGCTCCACCGCAAAACCCTGCACCTTTGTCTGCGCCGTGCCGCTGACCTTCTGCTGCGTCACCGGGTCCACGACCACCGCCGACACCGTCACCGTGCCATCGCCATTCGGCGTCAACCGCCCGTGCTCGATGCTGGCGATGCCCGCGCGGCTCAGCGCAAACTCCGCCTGCCGCGAGGCATCCCGCAGCGTGCCATCGCTCATCTTGCAAGTGACCAAAAACTGCACGGACTGGTCCGCATCGGACAACGTGATTTCCGCCGGTTCGACCCGGACTTCAGTGATACGCGGCGAATCGGTCGCCAGACCCGCAGCCACCACGGCCGCCAGGAGAGAAAAAGACATGGTTTTAGTAAGGCGCGGAGCGGGGATTCTTGCAGGGCGGGGTGTGTTTTTTTGGGGTGGGGGTGTGGGGGCCCCGCGCCAAGCAGGGCCGGTAGTGATGCGCTGTGCGCGTCCCTGGAATCCTTCGTCCCATCGCGGGCTGCTGCCACATCGCCCCCCCCCTTTCCAAACGCCCCCGCCATCCGCTGTCGAAAACTCCCAGGACGGCGCACCTTTTTCAACGCCTGCGCCGCCACAGACCCATAAAGTCGGACCCGACACAGCGGTTCCCTACCATCCCTGCATCCTTTTCCTTGTCATCCCATGGCTCCTTTCACATCTTGGGCGTATGCCGGAAGATCCCGTTGGCCGTCAAACACCCGCGCAAGGCGTGCTGCCCACGCATGACGGCGCGACTCTTCTCTGGTGTACGGTGTGTGCGGATCAGCGCGGCGACTGGTGCGCTCAAGAACGCGTGATGTCGTTGCTTCGGGACATCTGGTCTGACCCGGCCAATGCGTGGGTCGTCGGCGATTTTCTCCTCATGCCCGACCACCTGCATTTCTTTGCCTCGCCGAAGGACGGACCGTGGGTCGATGTGGAAAACTGGACCTCATTCTGGAAGGCCCGCTTTTCGAAACGTTGTGGAAACCCGGCGTGGCGCTGGCAGCGGGGACTGTTTCACCATCGCCTCCGCAGCGAGCGCGACTACGTGGACAAAGGCACCTACATGCAACACAACCCCGTGAGGGCCGGACTGGTCAACAATCCCAACGCATGGCCCTGGAAAGGCCGCATCCAAACCATCCGCTGGTAGATGAATGGCACGTAGGCTATAGGCTGGTAGGGATGCGCTGTGTCGCGTCCCTGGAATCCTTCGTCCCAGCGCGAGCTGCCACCACATCGCCATCCCCCTTTCCAAACACCCTCGCCATCCGCTGTCGAAAGCTCCCAGGACGGCGCACCTTTTTCAGCGCCTGCGCCGCCACAGACCCATAAACTCGGACCCGACACAGCGGTTCCCTACCATCCCGAAGCGCCGCGCAAGGCTGGTAGGGACGCGCTGTGCGCGTCCCTGGACTCCTTCGTCCCAGCGCGGGCTGCGGCCTCACCGCCCTCCCCCTTTCCAAACGCCCCCGCCATCCCCTGTCGCAAGCCCCCAGGACGGCGCACCTTTTTTGATCGCCTGCGCTGCCACAGACCCATAAACTCGGACCCGACGCAGCGGTTCCCTACCATCCCGAAGCGCCGCGCAGAGCTGTTTTTCAGACCTGCGGCCTTGATCCCCTCCTTCAGCCTGATCCATGGCCTCACGGCCTCGCTCAGGGTCTCAGGCCCCGTTTTTAGCTCCGCAGCACTGCCTCATATCGCGCTTATCAGCCCTCTACAGACTGGAGCGAAAAAAGTTTCCAGTTTCCAAGTTTCCACCCTATAGTCGGAAACTTGGAAACTTTTTTGCGGGCTGTAGGAGGCCTTGAACGGGGATGAGGCATGACGAGCACCTGCGGGCTGTGAACTGGGTAAAAGGTATGAATATATATAGTTATATATTCACATATATATACCTATCTCTACAGTTCTAGGCGCGTCTGCCAAGAACTGCCTGTCAGGCGTCCTCGCCATACATGCCCGCCACTGCTAGCTAACCTGCCCTAGAGTCCGCCAAAGGACAGGCCTGCTGCTTCACCACCGTTCAAGGCCTCCCCCCTCAGTGGGCTTGGCTGTCTCTAAGCCAGGAGGTTTGGCACAACGACAGCCGTGGGTGCCAACCCACGGTCTGCCGACCAACCGCCATTGGCAGGAGGGTGGAAGCGCGTAGCGGTGACACAAATCTCCGCCTCCCCACAGAGCCTTCGCGCTGACCGAAACCTGCACATTCCCCCTCTGGTGCCACGTCATACCACCGTCTGCAACTCGCTAAAAAGTTTCCAAGTTTCCGTGTATAGGATGGAAACCTGGAAACTGGAAACTTTTCGTTTGCCGGGCTGAGGCTAGCCAGCCCTACCAGCGTACGGCGAGCGCGACAGCGTCTTGGAGTGCGGTGACAGAGATGCATGGCGCAAGCCTGCATCGTCGGCACCGCTTTCGCGAAGTGCAGCGCGCGCTATGGCCACAGACTACCGTCCGGCCTGCGAAAGCGGCGTCGCGCCCAGGCTTGCCGCACGCAGTCCAAGACGCTTCGCGAGTCTTGAACGCGCTGTTTTCATAGTATGCCATGTCATACCACCGAATGCATGATGCCAAAAAGTTTCCAAGTTTCAACCTATAGGGTGGAAACTTGGAAACTGGAAACTTTTTCAGTCCCCTTCCCCGATCTCGTTATCCCAGTTTTCGTGAGTGTCGTCAGGCTCGTGGTAGGAGCATGCTGCTTTGTTAGAGCGGGGTGGCTCCAGCTTGCGAGTGCTGCCGCTGAGGAGACCATCATTGATGGCTTTGTACGCCCATTTGCTGATGGTGCCTTTCGCTTTGCCCATCATCTCCGCGATGTCGCCCTGGTTCGTCACCCCATTCAAGACGTGCTGGATGAATTGCTGGTACTCCGTCGCTTGCATCGTCTCGCAGTGGATCTTCGTTTTCCCGTCCTTGCCGGTGGTGAAGTGCCAGAGCAGGTCGGGCATGGGTTCGCCGGTGTTGCGGCTGGGTTTGGAGAAGTGGCTGACGAACTTCGCGCCGGGGTCTCCTTGCTGCCGGATATCGCGCAGTTCCATGATCCAGGCGCAGGCGTCTTCGCGCTTGGAGTGGCCGCGCATGCAGCCATTGCGTCCGGCATGGTGGACGATGATGACGGTGATCTGGCGGCGGCGGAGATCGAGCAGCCAGTTGGCGATGGGCTCGTAGTCCATGCCTTTGTTTTCATCAATGCCGGAGGCCAGGGAGCGGAGGTTGTCCAAAATGAGGATTTTGTAGCCGAACTCCAGCAGCAGCTTGGTGAGGCACTCGCGGTCACCGGGGTCACCGATGTTGAGGCTGTCGCCATGATGATTGAAGACGGTCTCGTGGTGGAGGATGTCCACGCCGCTGAGCTCCAAGTCCAGACCTTCGGAGCGCTCCTGAATTTTTTCCTGAGCCATCTCGCCATCAACGTAGAGCACGGGGATGTATGGGCGCGGTGACTCAGGGTCGGCAGCGGGATCGGCAGCGGGATCGTCGGCGGGGGCGGAGGCGCACATGCGGAAGGCATCTGCCCCGTCAGCCCAGTGGCCGAGGGGATGGCCACGAGAGATGGCAATGGGCAGCGCCATGGCCATCCAGGTCTTGCCCGCGCCACGTGGGGCGAAGATGTAACCGAGATCGCCCTCGCACAACCAAGTGTCCATCAGCGCGAGCCGGCGTTTGATTTTGAGGTGCTTGAAATCTGCCGCGCGGATGACGCAGGGAGCCAGCGACGGGCGTGGTGGCCGCTGACCGGGGACCGTCGCGGTCAAAGCGGAGCCAGGGTAGGCCCTGGGAGCGGCCGGAGCCGTGCTCTGCGTGTGACTGGGAGCAGCTGCAGGAGCCGTGGCTGGCGCGACGGTGGCTGGAGGCGCTGTGTCTGAAGCGGCTGCGCCGGGGGTGGCGCTGTCTTCGGGGGACTCGTGGCGGGCGCAGTTGCGCTGGTACCATTCGAGTTCTTCGGCGGTGGGTGTGAATGGGGTGGCTAGGTTCATGGTGTTTGTGTGGTATAGGATGGTTTGCTATGGTTATCAGTTGCTTGCTATGGTTTGCTGTGGTTGGGAATTAGTAAGGCGGGTGTACCTCAAGATCGGGCGCGGGGAACAGGCCCTGTCCCAGCGCGTGGGTGGACGCTTCATCAAGGCCTGTAGTGCAGTCGTTGAGGTCTTTGATGGGCTTGCCATCTGCGCGGTGCAGCAGGGAAAAATCGAAGAGGTCCACCGTGCAGCCCACCTCGTGAAGCTGCGTGGCCCAGATGCGGGCGCTTTTGACACCACCGCCATCGGCATCGTGGTGGGGGTAGATGCGTACGCGGCGGCCTCGCATGAGCTCCAGGGCAGCGGGGTCGATCTTGGTGCCGGTGCCGCGCCCCAGCATCGCCACGGGCAGCACGTCCCAGCGCTCCAGCCCCTGGGAAAAGTGCAGCGCCGCCAGGTAGTCCGGCCCGCCTTCCACGAGCAGCAGCGTGCGGAAATCCGGCACGCGCCGCAGCACCGCCACGCCGACCGGCCAGCTCTTGCGCGAGCCGCGCAGGGTGTGCGCCTTGCGCCGGGCCAGCGTGCCGCACTCCGGGAAGGGCATGCCATCCAGCCGCCGTGCCTCAGCGCAGCGGCCCTCGGCATCGGTCAGCAGCCAGCAGCGATAGCCCTGGACGATGGCAAAGGTGAGCGTGCGCAGCGCCAGCCCCAGGGAAACCGCCTCGATGCTGATGTGGCGTGACTCCGCCATCAGCTCCCGGTCTTTCTCACTGCCATGGTGCAAGGGCACGCGCACGCCGTCGGGGTGCTGGGGTGGTGATTCCGCAGGCTCTGGGCGTGGCGCTTGCGCTGGGTGCGGGACCTGGAAGGCCCCGCTCCGGGTGGTGCTCTCTTGCGTGGTCACCCCGGCCAGGTCCAGAAACACCCGCGTCGCCTCGCCCTTCCCAATCTGCCGCGCCATGGCGATGAAGTCGATCACATCCCCACCTGCGCCTGTGCCATAATCCTTCCAGTACTTGCCCTCCTTATAGACGGAAAACGACGGCGTCTTATCCTCTCGGAACGGCGAGCGGCACTTCGTCCCCGGCTGTCCCTCCAGCCCCAGCTTCTGCCACACCTCCGGGATGAGCAGGCGCTCTTTTAGAGCTGGTATGTTATGGCGTTGTTTGGTATGTTGGTGGTGTGGGGTGGTCGTGGTCGTGGTCGTGGTCATAAAGGGGGAAGTTTGCCGTGGTTGGCGGTGGTTGGCGGTGGTTGGCGGTGGTTGGCGGTGGTTGGCGGTGGTTGGCGGTGGTTGACCGGAGTTCTCGGTTCTCGGTGGTCAGGCTCGTCCTCCTACTCGTCCTCCTACTCGTCCTCGATCAAGTCGCGCCGCTGGGGAGGCAGGCAGACAATTGACTCATCATCAATCTCTGGCGCGGGCATGGCCGAGCGCTTGCAGTGGTATCTACTGGTATCCGTAAGTCGCAGTCGTCCCAGTTTCGGTGCTGTGGCCAGGGGCGACGGCGGAAGAGGCGTGCGCCCGCAGCGCCTCGCGCACCTGCTCCAGTTCATACCGCCGCACCCGCCCCACACAGACGGAGGGGATGACGTGGCGCTGGGTCCAGTTCGACAGCGTCCGGCGGCTGACGCCCAGTGCTGCCGCAAGTTGTCGCGGAGAGAGAAAGGCCGGTGCTGGTGCTGCTGCCGAAGCAGGCCCAGCGGCGGTGGCGGATTCAGGAGGAGGCAGGTCGGGGATCGTGTTCAGTGTCATAATCAGGCGTGTCAGGTGGTAGGATCTACCCAGATTGAATGCTGGTATGAACCGGCATGTATATCGTGGTATGACATACTCCTTGGCTCCAAATTTTAAAAGTCAAACGACTTTGTGCAATCAGGGGCATAAAAGCGCTTCCAGAGGCATCCCACCTGGGGCTATGCCTGGGTAGTGGCTGGTATGGCGTGGTTTTTGTGTGGCAGCGAGAAAGCAAACGTGGGCGCGCAGCAGCGGCGTTCCATTCAGACGCTGCTGGTTGGCGTGGTGTGTGAAGATGCGCTGGGTTTGCTTCCCGGTCGTGTTGCCGGGAACCCAGGGCGGCGCTCGCTCAGGCTCGCTTGCCCTGGGCTACGTTATGCCGCCCTTTCAGGGCTCAAGAGGTTTGCGGTAGGAAGATCGCAAGCTCACAAAGCTGCGCCTTTCCCTGAGCGCCGCCAGCCAAAAGCCTCCAGGCGCGCGGACCTCCGAGTCCGCAGCAGGTCGCTCTCGTGAAGGAAGAACATGCCAACACCACAGGTGGCAAGCACGAGCGGGCACTGAGACTGCGAGGCTGAAGGAAAGCGCGGAGCCTTTGCTGCTTGCGGAGTGCTGCGGACTCGGAGGTCCGCGCGCCGAGGCCCCTCCCCCCCCCTACCGCCGGATGTGCAGAAACAAATTCACGCCCTCAGGCTCCCACATCACCTCGATGGAATCTGCTGCGGCACCGGCCTCCAGCGCGAGCTCGCGCAGGTGGTCCTGCGTGCGGTGCTGCAGCACCCAGTCGCCCAGGAGTTCCATGTAGTCGCGGCTGGGGTTGTGCTCGGAGAAATTGCCCACCACGACTTCCCCGCCCCGCTTGGTCACGGCCATGAGGGCCTTGAGCAGATAGACAAAGGTGCGGTCGGTGAGGTAGTCAAACAGTCCGGCAGACCACACGAGTTCGTAGCCCTTGGCGGGGAGAAAGCGCAGCACGTTGCGGTGGTAAAACTCCACCCGCTTGGCAAAGGGCGCGCACAGCTTCCGCGCCCGCTCGATGGCGTGGATCTCGGCGTCCACGCAGTCAAAAAACACCTCGCGGTCCGGGTTATCCAGCACCCACTCGCGCACGTCGCGCACGTCGCGCGCTGGGCCGCTGGCCAAATTGAGCACGCTCAGCGGGGCCTTGGTCTGCCCGGCCGAGTGGGAGTGCAGGAGCTGGTGAAAGTAGGCCTTGCGATTGCGCACGGCATTGGGCGCGGCCTGCGAGTGGAAGTAGAGGTCCCAGCGCCGCAGGTGCGGCTCCTGGGCGATCTGCACGGTGTAGATGGCCTCGATGATCTCGAAGTCGCCGCTGTAGCCGTATTTTTTGCCCAAAGCACGCGCCTGCATCGTCCCTTCCAGATAGCGATTTGTCACGTCCTGCGCGTAAGCCAGCACGTCATCCCGAGCGATCACCTTGGCGCGCACGGCATCTCCCAGATGCCGCAGGGTGCGGTTAAAGTGGGCGTAATCACTCGGCATCGGCCCACCCTGGGCGATGAGTTCGCGCAGCAGCGCGTCACATTCGATCAATGGCGCGACGTCGTTCTTGCGAACTGACTGGCGTTCTTGGAGGACAAGGGGCGGTATGCGCTGAAGGGTGGCAGATTGAAAGCCTGGGTAGGCGTAAGTGCTTGATAATAAGCGTCTATTTATCTTTCGGGAAGCAAAAAATTACACACTCCTGTTTCTAGTGCCTCTGGAAAAGCTCTGCTTTACCCAGCTTCTCCATCTGATTAATACCTCGAATGCTTCCGCCGCCCCCTGCCCCCCCACGTTTGCGCGTCCTCTGGGTCCGCGTCGGCGGCTGTCTGCCGCTCAATTCAGGCGGCGTCATCTACTCCTACCACCTGCTCATGTACCTGATGCAGCACTGCCATGTGCATGCGCTGGAGCTGCGCCGCCTGGGGGAGGAAGGACCGGTAAACACCGTGCCCTACGCCCATGCGCTGGAGTGCGTCACCATCCAGCGTCTGGCCGAGTATTCGCCACGTCACTTTTTCCAGTTCATCGGCCCGATCCTGCGCAATCTCTTCACCTCCCGCGAGCCCTTTGTGCAGGCTCTGTACCACAGCCGCGAGTTCCATCAGCGGGTGCGGGAGCGCGTGCTGAGCGGCCAGTTTGACCTCGTCATCGTGGACGGGCTGCTGGCCGCTTCGGCCTTTGCGGGCTGGGAGCAGGAGCGCCGGGTGCCGGTCATCCTGCTGCAGCACAATGTGGAGGCCACCGTCTGGAGTCGCATGGCCCGGCTGCAGCGCAACCCTTTCACATGGCTCTTCTACCACGAAATGGCCCGCCGCATGCGCCGGTGCGAGCCGGAGCTGTGCCGACTGTTTGACGGCGTCATGACGAATTCCGGCCCCGATGCCGACTACCACCGCGACACCTACCGCCTGCCCCATGTGCTCGGCAGCGTGGTGCCTGGCACGAATCCCTGCGCAAGCGCGCCACCCCCAGCCGTGCTCCAGCAGGAGGCGGCACCGTGCATCGCCTTCGTCGGGGCGATGAATTGGCCCCCCAATGTGGATGCGGCCATCTGGTTCATCCAGAAAGTGCTGCCGCTGCTGCGGCAGACGCTGCCTGCGGTGCGCTTTCGTGTCATTGGCCGTGATCCGCCCCCGGCCTTCTACCGCCTCGCGGCCGCTATTCCCGGCATCGAGATCACCGGCACGGTCCCCGTCGTCCTGCCGCTGCTACGCGAGTGCGCGGTGCAGGTGGTGCCGCTGCGCGCTGGCAGCGGCCTGCGGCACAAGATCCTTGAGTCCATGGCCGCAGGTGTGCCCGTGGTGAGCACCACGCTCGGTGCGGAGGGCCTCTTTTTGCGCGATGAGCATGAGATCCTCCTGGCCGACGGTGCCCCTGCCCTGAGCGCCGCCTTGGTCCGCCTTCTGCAGGACAGCGCCCTGCGGCAAACCATCGCTGAAAACGCCTTCGCCCGCATCAATGCGGAGTTTCTCTGGGACCACAGCGGAGCCAAGCTGCTGCGGCTCTGCTCCACGCTACTGCCGCCAAACGGCTGAGGTTTGCGGCTCTGCGCTGACCCTGGACCAAACAAAAACTGCATTCGTCCGTAAAAACCGCCCGCTGAGCGGAGATAGCATCATGTCCACCCATGTCTCCCGCCGAAAACGAACGCCACCACCGCTTCCTGCGCAGCTTCACCGCGCACGAGCCATCCATCCGCGCCCATGTGCGGCGGCTGGTGCCTGCACGCGCGGATGCCGATGACGTGATGCAGGAGATCAGCGTGGTGCTGTGGGAGAAATTCGACTCCCTGCACGAGGGCGCAGATTTCAAAGCCTGGGCCTTCGGCGTGGCACGCTATGAAGTCCTCGCCTGGCTGCGGGATCGCGGTCGCGACCGCCTGGTGCTGGATGAAGAAGTCATCTCCAAGATCGCCGAAGAAACCACCGCCATGGAGCCCCTGCTGGAGCGCCAGCGCGAGGCCCTGGAGCTCTGCATGCAAAAGGTACCCGAGGACCAGCGCGGCCTGCTCATGCAGGCCTACCAGCCCGACTCCAGCATCCAAGCCGTGGCGCAGGGCAGTGGCCGCAGCGTGCCCGGTTTTTACCAATGGCTGCACCGCATGCGCAAGCTGCTGCTGGACTGCATCCGCCGCGCCCTGACTCAGGAGGTGGCCTCATGAAGCAGGACCTGGCAGACCTCACCACCGTGTATCTCGACGGCTCCATCACGCCGCCGCAGATGCAGCAGCTCAATGCCCTGCTGCTGGCCGATGCCGAGGCACGGCGTGAATTCGCCGAACTCCTCAACGTGGACTCCGCCCTCGCTGCTCTGGCCGCAGATTGGACACCGCCTCAAGTGATCACCAAGCCCGTGAGGCCCACCCGCTGGCTCACCGCTTCCCCACGCTGGCTCGCCGCAGCCGCCTGCATCTCCTTGCTACTCGGTACGTGGTTTTGGCAGGACACCCACCGCACCTATGCCACCGTGGGCAAAGCCGCCGGTGTGGTGGAGCTGGCGGATGGCGCGAGCCTGCGTGGCGAAACCTATGACATCAGCGCGGGCAGCATTTCACTCATCACCGCACGCGGCGCACGCATCGTCATCGAGGCACCGGCGGAGTTTCGCTTTGAGTCCGCGCAGCGTCTGCACATGAAGCGCGGCCGCCTTGCCGCCGATGTGCCGCCTGCGGCCAAGGGTTTCACCGTCATCACGCCTACCGGAGATGCGGTGGATCTCGGCACGCGCTTCGGTGTGGATGTGCCCTCCAGCGGTGCCGCAGAGGTGCATGTGTTTCAGGGCGAGGTCATCACCAAGGCCTCCGGCGCTCAGGCCAAGCAAAGCCTGCGCGGCGGCGATGCGGTGTCGTTTGCTCAAGGTGCCAGCACCGCACGCGAGCTGCGCTCCTCCGCCTTCATCCAGCCCGATGAACTCCCCGGCCTCACTGCCGGACTCGCCGCCGGTCAGCGTGCGCGCTCCGCCGCCGCAGCCGCCGCTTTGAAGCAAGACCCCGCGCTCATCGCTTTGCTCGATTTCGAATCCGCCGAAGAACTCCCCGGCGTGTACCGCCGCGTGCAGGGCCGCTGGCCGGGCTCGCATGCGCCGGAGTTTGTCAATGTGGGCGATCACTTGAAGCTCGACGTCGGCGGTGGCCGCGACTGGCCGCAGCTCACGCTCGCCGCCTGGGTGCGCATTGATCGCCTCGGTGCGCCCTACCAGTCCCTGCTACATACGGATGGCTGGAGCCTCAACAATCCCGGTCAGGTGCATTGGATGATCAACCGCGACACCACCATGCGCCTCGCCCTCATCGGCAACACGCTCGCGCCAGATGCCCATGAACGCGACGGCCATCCCGACTCCCTCACCTCAGTGCTGCCGGAACAGGGCCGCTGGGTGCATCTCGCCACCGTCTATGACTCCGCACGCGGCACCGTGCGCTTTTATCTCAATGGCCGCTTCGACAAAGAAGTACGCCAGCAGCTCGCCCACCCCGCACGCCTCGGCCCCGCGCAGATCGGCAACTGGAACCAGCAGGACCGCAAGCTCAGTGGCCGTGTCGATGAACTCCTCCTGCTTGGCCGCGCCATGTCCGACGATGAACTCCGCGCCCTGCACGCCGCTGGCAATCCTTACCGCTGATCACACTTCATGAAGTTGGTTGTTCTCATTCTCCTCATCTCCTCCGGCCTTGCCGCCGCCATTGACTTCGTCCGCGAGGTGCGCCCCATCCTGCAAAAGCACTGCTACAGTTGCCACGGCGAGAAAAAACAAAAGTCCGGCCTCCGCCTCGACATCAAAGCCGCAGCCCTCAAAGGCGGCGACAAACACGCGCCCGACATCATCTCCGGCAAAGCGCAGGACAGCCCGCTCATCCACTTCATCACCACCGATGACGATGACGAACTCATGCCCCCCAAAGGCAAACTCGCAGCCCCCGACATCGCCACCCTCACCACCTGGATCAACGAAGGTGCCGCGTGGCCCGAAGGCGTCGATCTCGCCAAACTCGAAGACCGCCGCGACCACTGGTCATTCAAACCTCTGGCCAGGAGTGGGGACATCCTGTCCCCAGCACGGGACCAAGATGGTCCCGCTCCTAACGCCATCGACGCCTTCATCGACGCCAAGCTCGCCGAAAAAAAACTCCACCGCTCCCCTCCCGCAGATCCCGTCTCGCTCATCCGCCGCATCACCTTCGACCTCACCGGCCTGCCACCCACACCCGAAGAAACCAACGCCTTCGAAAAAGAGTTCATCCAGGATCGAGCATCCAGCATCCAGCATCTAATCGACCGCCTGCTCAAAAGCGAACGCTACGGCGAACGCTGGGCGCAGCACTGGCTCGATGTCGTGCGCTACGCAGATACGCACGGCTTTGAGGTCAACACCGAGCGCCCCAATTCCTGGCCCTACCGCGACTACGTCATCCGCGCCTTCAACAACGACACGCCCTACGATCGCTTCATCAAGGAACAGATAGTAGGAGATGCCATGGGCCAGGACGCCGCCACCGGATTCCTCGTCACCGCCTCCGTGCTGCTGCCCGGCCAGATCGGCAAGGACGATGCCTCCAAGCGCCTCGCACGCCAGGACTCCATTGATGAGATGGTCATGAACCTCGGCCAGACCTTCCTCGGCCTCAGCATCGGCTGCGCCCGTTGCCACGATCACAAGTTCGATCCCATCACCGCCAAGGATTACTACGCCATGCAGGCCTTCGTCGCCGGTGTCGAGTATGCCGACCGCGATCTGCACACACCCGCAGCCGAGGCAGCACGTGCCGAGGAAAAACAGCTCAAAGCACGCCTCGCAGAAATCGACAAAGAGCTCGCCCAATTTACGCCCATGGCAAAATCCGGTGCCGAGCGCCCCATGATCAACGCCCGCGAAAACTCGGACCGCTTTCCGCCGGTGAAGACTCAGCGCCTGCGCTTCACCATCAAGGCCACGAACATCCTGGAGCCCTGCATCGACGAACTCGAAGTCTTCAACACGCGCGGCGAAAACGTCGCGCTCGCCACCACCGGCACCAAGCGCAAATCCTCCGGCGACATCGGCGTGGCCGAGCGCCACGAGCTGCGCTTCCTCACCGATGGCCGCTACGGCAACTCACGCAGTTGGCTCTCCAGCGCCATGGGTCAGGGCTGGGTCGAGCTCGAGTTCCCGCAGGAGCAAACCATCGAGCGCGTCGTCTGGAGCCGTGACCGCGAAGGCAGATTCACCGACCGCATCGCCACCGATTACCAAATCGAAATCAGTGACGCCGCAGGCACCTGGCACACCGTGGCCGATGCCAGCGACCGGCAGAAGTTTGATCCGAAAAACAAGAAGCTCGCGAAGCCCACACTCAAGGGTCTCACCCCCGCCGAAAACAAACGCGCCCGCCCGCTCTTCGAGGAAAAATCCAGCACCGAGAAAAAGATCGCCCAGGCAGTCAACTTGCAGAAAGTCTTCGCCGGCACCTTCCGCACGCCAGACGACATCCACCTCCTCAATCGCGGCGATCCCGAACAGCCCAAGGAAGCCGTCACCCCCGCCGTCCTCAGCGCTCTAGGCAACGTGACACTCCCCAACGGAACCGCCGAGCAGGACCGCCGCCGCGCCCTCGCCGACTGGATCGCCAACGCACAAAACCCACTCACCGCCCGCGTCATGGTCAACCGCATCTGGCAGGGCCACTTCGGCACCGGCCTCGTGCAAACGCCAAGCGACTTCGGCCGCATGGGCTTCAAGCCCACCCACCCCGAACTCCTCGACTACCTCGCCACCGAATTCATCCGCAGCGGTTGGAGCGTGAAGCACATGCATCGGCTGATTGTGCTGTCAGAGACCTATGGGCAGTCGTCGAGACAATCAGACAATGAGACAATGGGACAATCAGACAGGGAGAAAAGCACCGCCTCTGGAGTCTCATTGTCTCCCCCTCTGATTGTCTCATTGTCTCCCCATCTGATTGTCTCATTGTCTCCCCATCTGATTGTCTCATTGTCTTCCGCATCCGCATCCGCAGCCACCATCGACTCCGAAGCACGCTACCTCTGGCGCTACCCATCCCGCCGCCTCGAAGCCGAATCCATCCGCGACACCATGCTCGCCGTCAGCGGTCGCTTGAATCTGCAGATGTATGGCCGCGGCTTCAATCTCTTCGATCAACGCGGCGGCCTCAGCGGCTTCGATCCCATCGAGACCTTCAACGCCGACAACCAGCGCCGCATGATCTACGCCCACAAAGTTCGGCGAGAACCCGAAACCGTCTTCGGTGCCTTCGACTGCCCCGATGCCGGCCAAAGCACCGCCCGCCGCATCGAAAGCACCACCCCCATCCAGGCCCTCAATCTCTTCAACAGCCTCTTCACCCTCGAACAATCCCAAGCCTTCGCCACCCGCGTGCAGCAGGAAGCCGGCACCGACATCCACAAACAAATCACCCTCGCCTACCAGCTCGCGCTCAACCGCTCCCCCACCGCCGCCGAACTAACCGATACCGCCCCTCTCGTTCACGCATACGGCCTCCCCGCCCTCTGCCGCGCCCTGTTCAACAGCAATGAGTTTTTGTTTGTGCCATGAGATGCTTCAACGAAAAACCAGTTGCCTCATTTGAAGCCGTGGAGATAATTTCACGTTATTAATGAGTTTCGACCAATTATCCCAGAAGCTGCGCCAAGTGCGCTCGCAGATGCCGCGAGTGAGCTCCGAAGAGGCCTATGCCCAAATGGATCGGTTGCTGTCAGCACAGAAGAGCACTTACAGTCAGCGGCTCCCGGAGGGAGCGCGGAAGGTAGCCGGTGGTGAAGCGAGGCTTGGCGAGTGAGAACCACCGGTTCACGCGCATAAGGTCTTCTTGCCCCAAGGCCGCATGCCGGAGGTATGCGAGAACAGTGCGCAGACTCCTCGTGAGCGCTGGGTGGCTGTACGCTTCTCGCATACCTTCGGCATGCGACCCTGAATGGGAATGGGTTCATCGCAAGGTCCGGTGGTTCCCGCTGCACCGCTGCGCGGTTTCGCTCCACCACCGGCTAATCTCTCTGCTCCCTGCCGGGAGCCCATGCCACGTGCTAAATGCCAGGCATTTTTTAAATGACTTCGTGCAACACTTTGTTTATCAATGAGTTGGTAGCGACGCGGCTACCGGGACACTGGCGCGTGGAATGGCCCTGGGATGGTGCTTGCTTGACGGGGGGGGGGGGGCAGCGCGGGGCTGCGGACTCATGGGCCGTCGAAGACTAGGCGCTCGGCGTCGCCGCTTTCGGTTTCTTTGGCGGCTCCTTTTTTGTGCTCCAGGCCTTCGGCGCGGCGGCGGCGGGCGGCGGCGAAGAATTCTTTGAGGATGCTGACGCAGTCGTCGTTGAGGACGCCGGGGGTGATCTCGGTGCGGTGATTGAGGTTGGGGGCTTGGAGGAGATTCCAGTAACCGCCGGCGGCGCCGCCTTTGACATCGGGGCAGCCGAAGATGACGCGGCGGACGCGGCAGTGCATGATGGCTCCGGCGCACATGGGACAGGGCTCTTTGGTGACGTAGAGATCGCAGTCGGTGAGTCGCCAGTCGCCCAGGGCGCTTTCGGCCTGGGTGAGGGCGAGCATTTCGGCGTGGGCGGTGGCGTCTTTGAGGGTCTCGACCTGATTCCAGGCGCGACCGATGATGCTGCCCTGATGGACGATGACGGCCCCGATGGGCACTTCGTCCTGCCGGGCCGCTTTGCGCGCTTGGCGCAGCGCCTCGCGCATGAAGTGCTCGTCGTCGTAGGGATTGATGATCAGGGGTTCGTCGGCCACGGGGTTTTATAAACGCAGTCTGCGGCAACTCAAACCTTGAACTTTAGACCCGGAACCTTATCTCAAGGCATGCACCACTCGACGAACCTCATCCTCCCTTCCCTGTTGGCTTCTGACTGGTCAAAAATTGACACCGAAGTCAAGCGTGCCGCGACCGCTGGGGCGCAGTGGCTGCACCTGGATGTGATGGACGGGAACTTCGTGGACAACATCTCCTTTGGCCCGCAGATGGTGCAGGTGGTGCGCAAGTGTACGGACATGTACCTGGACGTGCATTTGATGATCCACCGCCCGGACCATTACCTGGAGCGCTTCATCAAGGCGGGGGCGCAGAATATCACGATCCATGTGGAGGCGAACTACGATACGAGCGTGGCCGAAACGCTGAAGCGCATCCGCGCGGCGGGGCTGCACTGCGGCATCGCGCTGCACCCGAACACGCCGTTTGAAGCGGCGCTGCCGTATGTGCGGGACATCGACCTGCTGCTGGTGATGACTGTGGTGCCGGGCTTTGGCGGGCAGCCGTTCATGGAGAAGGAAACGATGCCGAAACTGGCGGCGGCGCGTGATTACCGTGATGCGCACGGTTTGAATTTTCACCTGGAGGTGGATGGCGGCATCTACACGAACACCGCGCCGATCGCGAAACAGCACGGGGCGAACTTGTTTGTCTGTGGCACGTCGTCGTTTGGCCCGGCGGATATGAATGCGTCGATGCGGGAGCTGGCGGCGGCGGTGGGGAGTTGACGGTGGTTGACGGTGGTTTGCCGGACTGGCGCGCATCACTGACTTTCATTTTGCGTGGTGGAACTTTTGCAGATGAGTGCTGCTTGGTGGTATCGCACGAATCGGAAGCGGAGCGGCTGGAAAGGGGGAGAACGTTGAGTCAGCAGACGAGCTGGGACGAAGAATTCTAGGGACGCGCACAGCGCATCCCTACCAGCCCTGCGTGGCGCGGTACTCAGGACTGGCAGGGAACCGCTTTGTCGGGTCCGAGTTTTCGGGTCTGTCACTGCGCGAGCGCTCAAAAAGGTCCGCCGCCTTGCACCGTCACCGGCTCGCGCAGATAAAGAAAAAGGGCAGGAGGTGAGTCCTGCCCTTCGTGGTGGGTGATGCTTTATTCAGCGGCGGGGGCCGGTGGGGCTTCCGCTTCTGCTGGAGCTGGTGGGGCTTCCGCTGGAGCTGCGGCCTGCGCTGGCGGCTCGGTGTGATTTTCGCCATGATGATCCTCGGGGTGATCGTCATGCTCGTCGTGCTTGTCTTCGCGCGGATCATGCCCTTCGTGGTGCAGGATGTCTTGGTGCTCAGTGACGCCTTTGAGGTGGGTCTTGAACTTACGCTGACGCTGGCGCTCTGGCAGCGGACTGAGCTGCATGTTGATGTTTCGGCCTGCCATGCGGGGATCTTGATCGACGTGCCCCATGGTCAGGAGGTCTCCCTTGATCTTCTTGGCCAAGAGGTGCCCGAGTTCCTGATGGGCCATCTGCCGACCACGGAACTGCAACTGGATGCGCACCTTGTGCCCTTCGGCGAGGAAGTCTTCGGCGTGCGTGATCTTGATGAGGTAATCATGCGGGTCGATGCCGATGCGGAATTTCATTTCCTTCACCTTGCCGCCCTTCTGGTGCTTGTGAGCTTCCTTCTTGTGCTTCTCCTGGATGTACTTGTACTTGCCGTAGTTGACGATCTTGCAGACGGGTGGGTCGGCATTCGGTGCGACTTCGACTAGATCCAGACCGCGCTCTTTGGCGATGCGAATGGCCTGCGAGGTGGGAATGATGCCGAGCTGATGGTGGCCGTCTTCCTCAACGACACGCACCTTGGGCGCGCGGATGCGCTCATTGACACGGGTCTGATCGACAAAACGGCCATTGGGACGATCCCGGCCACCGGGGCGACTGCCGCCACCTGGACGAAAAGCTCCACCACTGCTGGATCCCTGATAGCCGCCGGCAGGACGTGCTGCGGGTCCGGCGGGTCGGGGTGCGCCAGCGGCAGGTCCGGCGGGTCCGGCTGGACGGGGTGCTGCATTGGCGGGGCCGGCTGGGCCTGCGGGCCGTGGCGGGCCGCCGGTGCCTTGGTTTTGCTGGGGACGCGGGGCGAAATTGCCGCCGCTCAACTGCTGGAATGGATTGCTTATGGGATACCTCCGGGTGTGTTCAAAACTCCAGGCCGCCATGTGGCAGGCACCTGGAAAATCATTGGGGAAAGACGCGCTGAAAACATCATATCAGCACGGACTTGATTCCGACATGCACGCGTCTGCCTCTGCCCGATCAAGCGGGGTGTGTGGACGCGAAAAAGAAATAAACATGCGGAGAAAGTCAGAAAAAAGCGCTTTCGTTGGAAAGCGATTGGCAGAGCTATACACTCAAACGCCGCATATAGGTAACGACTTTCACATGTTTCGGCAAGCCGATTTATTGTTGCCTAACCATTCCTAGTGGTCTTTGCCACAGACCAGACACATGAAACGGCTGCCCCGGTCTGGGATTTCATAGCTTTTGCCGCCACAAAACGGGCAGCGCACGGCGATGTAGTGCCGCACAAACCAGCGGGTGACCGTAGCGACCACGACCGCTCCCACCAAAATCGTCACCAGCGGCTCAAGCCGATGCTCCTCCAGCAACTTCCAATTGAGCAAGACCAGGCCGCAGAAAAGGCCACCGGTGAGGATGGGGCCAAGGAAGCTGAGAACGAAATGGCGCGACGAGGTCATGCAAAGAGATACTAGTTTACGACCTCGCGGCATTCTGCAAGCCATCACGCATGACATTTAACGGCGCGGGGCGGTCAAACCAGTGCTCAAAGGAAATGGCCCCCTGGTGCAGCAGCAGGGAGAGGCCATCCACCGTGCGGGCACCTGCCTGCCTGGCGTCCGCCAGCAGCGGGGTCTCGCTATCGGCGCGATAGACCATGTCGAAGACGAGGTGGCGTGGCAGCAGCGCGTCTGCGGGCAGGAGCTTAGCATCGGCAGGCTTCATGCCGAGGGAGGTGGCATTGACGATGAGGTCGGTGGTGGCCAGCGCTGCGTGCAGGGCGTCATCTTGCCAGGGCACTACGGAGACGTCGGGCTGGAAATTTAGCGCGAGGATTTCGGTGGCGACGGCTTCGGCCTTGGCCTGGGAGCGGTTTACTAGCAGGAGCTTGCGGCAGCCGGAGAGGGCGCTCTGCACGGCGACGGCACGGCCTGCGCCGCCGCCTGCGCCGAGGATGAGGACGCGCAGGTCCTGGATGTCCGCGCCGAAGGCTTCTTTCACGCTGCGCAAAAAGCCGGGGCCGTCGCTGTTGAAACCGTGGAGTTTGCCTGCGCGGATGGCGAGGGTATTCACCGCGCCGAGCTGGCGCGCGAGGGGATCGAGCACGTCCACGGCATCGAGCGCTTCAAATTTGTGCGGGATGGTGATGTTGACGCCGAGAAAGCCGCTGGCGGCGAACTGGCGGAAGGCCTCCGCGACGCGGCCTACGGGGACCTGCACGCGGATGTACTGAGCCTCAATGCCGCACTCCTGCAGGGCGGGATTGTGCATCTGCGGACTGCGTGAGTGGCCGATGGGATCGCCGATGACGGCCAGCCGTGCAGGCGGCGTGAAGCGCCCGGCCACTGCATTCCAATGCATTAAATCTTCGAATGATAAAAAATCTGCCACGCGCCAGACATGCCGCAGAACGACGGACTGTCAAAGCTGCCCGTAATTTTCCCGCTCGACATTGCGTTTCATCCGCGCTGCAATCAGCACGCCCGTCCACCAACCCCTCCTTATAACCCCATGCGACTCTTTTTTCCCCTGCTCACTCTCACCGTCTCTGCGGCGCTCTTTCTAGCGCAGGCCGCCGACACTGCCGTCAAGCCCTTGCGCGTACTCATCGTCGCTGGCGGCTGCTGCCATGAGTATGACAAGCAGCACCTGGTGCTCAAAGAAGGCATCGAGGCCCGTCTCAACGCCATTGTGGATGTCGCTTTCAATCCCGACAAGACCACCAAGGCCACCTTTGAAATCTACAAGACCAAGGACTGGGCCAAGGATTTCGATGTGATCATCCACGACGAATGCAGCGCGGATGTGACGGACCCCGCCTACGTGGGTGCCATTCTCGATGCGCACAAGGCTGGCAAGCCCGCCGTGAACCTGCACTGCGCGATGCACAGCTATCGCTGGGGCAATTTCCGTGAGGCCGTGAAGCCCGGTGCGGATAACGCAGGCTGGTATGAAATGCTCGGCCTGCAATCCATTGGCCACGGCCCGCAGCAGCCGATCGCGATTTCCTTCACCGACAAAGCCAGCCCGATCACCGTGGGGATGGAAAACTGGACGACGATCAACGAAGAGCTGTACAACAACGTGCAGATTCTGACCGGCAAGCCGCTGGCGACCGGTCTGCAGATCGTGCCGCCGAAGGCCAAGAAGGGCGAAACCCTCCCGCCTGACGCCAAGGCCACTGAAGCCAACGCCGTTGTCGCTTGGACGAATGAATACGGCCCGAACAAGACGAAGATTTTCAGCACCACCATCGGTCACAACACCGCGACCGTGGCGGATGCGCGCTACCTGGACCTCGTGACCCGTGCCATCCTCTGGACCACCGGCCACATCGAGGAAAACGGCAAGGCCGCACCGGGATACGGGAAGTAAGACTCTACCTATTGGAGTGTGACATCACTCCTATTTGTGAATGCCCGGGGGATCAGTCCTCCGGGCATTTTGCTTTTTTGGAAATGCCGTCTTTAGTTTCATGCTATCGCTCCGCATTCCAGCCCATCCCCCATGCTGCCAACCGTTGAATCCTATCCCACGCGCTTTGAGGCGGAGTGGCGGGACTACCGGCGGCGTTCTCGGTTGGCATGGATCACCATTCTGAGCTACGTGCCCCTCTGCTATTTTTTTCAGGCCACCGGGACTGTTGCCACTCTTTGGTTCATTTTATATGTCGTGAGTCTTGGGGCGCGTGAATTCTGGCGGTGCCCCCAGTGCGGTAATGGCTTTTTCCACAGCATCTCCCACAGAAACTCATTCGCCACCCAGTGCCATCACTGTGGGCTGCGCAAATGGGAGGGGTCATCCTTTGATAAGGATCGCAGTTTCTTGAACTGATTTTCATTATGGAGTCAACGCCCGAAGTCATCCCACACGATCCCAATCCACTCCGCTTTGAAGCTGGGTGGCAGGACTACCAGCGGCGCTCGAAGCTGTTTTGGATCCTTTTTTTGAGCTGGCTGCCTTTCACTGTATCCGCCGAAATCGTCTGTCAGACCACCGGCTGGATGAACCACAGCAAAGACCTTGCTTCGATTATTTTTCCCGTGTGGATGATGTTTTGGGTGCCCGCCAGCATCTGGAAATCGCGCTGGCGTTGCCCGCAATGCGGCAAAAACTTCTTCACCAACGGGTGGATCAAAAATGATTTCACAGGCCGATGCATGCATTGCAGCCTTCCCAAGTGGGAAGGTTCATCACATCAAGGAAGGAAAGCATCCTGGTGGGAAAAACTCATGTGATCACAAAGGAGGTTTTGTCTTTGTCATTGCATGACTGCATACTTTGCAGGCTCGTGGTTTGCGGAGCTTGCGGGCACGCGTGGCAAGATGATCGCTCTAGACACGCGGCAGCGTCTTGGACTGCGGTGACAGAGATGCACGGCGCAAGCCTGCATCGGCGGCACCGCTTTTGCGGGGTGGTGGATGTTCTGTGGACTCAGGACGCTGTCCGGCCTGCGAAAGCAGCAGCGCTTTCGCGGGGTGTTGAATGCTTTGCGTTCTTATGCCGCCGTCCGGCCTGCGAAAAGCGGTGTCGCGCTAAAGCTTGCCACCGCACTGCAAGACGCTGTCGCGCTCGCGGGGGCGCTGGGGCTGCTCGCAGGCTGCGGTACAGCGATACCCCGGCGGCATGGTTACGTCTGAGTGCCATTCGTGCTGGGCATTTTGCTTTTTTTGCTCGATGAGTCTCAATTTCTCAGCTCGATCTGCGTTCTAAATATCTACCCATGCGCCACTTCATTGTTTCTGCCTTCGTTCTTGCCCTCGCTTTTCATGTGCAGGGGGACCCTGGTCATTCGGCGAATGGGGAGGCTTTCAATGAGGGGCCGCGGCAGGCGGCGGTGCTGATGCCGGGGTGTGGGGATGCGGTGAAGTTTCCGATCAGCTCGAAGAAGGCGGAGGCGCAGAAGTTTTTCACGCAGGGCATCGGGCAACTGCATGGCTTTTGGTATTATGAGGCGGAGCGCTCGTTCCGGCAGGTGGCGGCGCTCGATCCGGGCTGCGCGATGGCGTACTGGGGCATGAGCATGGCGAACGTGAACAACGAGAAACGCGCGAGCGCCTTCATCAAGAAAGCAACTCCGCTGAAAGCGAAGGCGACGCCACGCGAGCAGAAGTGGATCGCGGTGCTGGAGAATCTGTATCGCGACAACGACAAGCGCGATAAGAAGCAGAAGAGTCTCGACTGCATCAAGGACTTCGAGACGCTGGTGCAGGACGATCCGAAGGACATTGAGGCCAAGGCCTTTCTGGTGTGGCGTATTTGGTTCTCGCGTGAGGAGGCGACCATCTCCAGCTTGCAGGCGGTGGATGCGTTGCTGGATCAAATCTTTGCTGCGGTGCCTAATCACCCGGCGCACCATTATCGCATTCACCTGTGGGATCAGAGCAAGCCGATCCTGGCGCTGAAATCGGGCGCGCTGTGCGGGCAGGTCGCTCCTGGGATCGCGCACATGTGGCACATGCCTGGGCATACGTTTTCCAAATTGAAGCGCCCCGACGATGCGGCGTGGCAGCAGGAAGCGAGCACGCGCGTGGACCATGCCTACATGATGCGCAGCTATATTTTGCCGGATCAGATCCACAACTACGCGCACAATGAGGAGTGGCTCACGCGCACTTACAATGACCTAGGCCGCGCGAAGGATGCGGCGGCGCTGGCGCGCAGTCTCATCGCGATTCCACGGCATCCGGTTTATAACTTCCTCGATAAGTCCTCGACCTCGGCGAGCTATGGTCGCACGCGCTTGATCGAGACGCTGATCAAGTGGGAGCGCTGGGATGAGCTGAAGGCTTTTGCGCAGGCTCCGGTGGCGCAGGTCGGCCATGACATCGCGCGGCTGCGTGCGCTGGGACTGGCGAGTTTTCAGCTCGGTGATGGGGCAGGTCTTGCGGCGGCTTTGAAGGATTTGGAAGCGCTCTCGACGGATGCGCCCAAGCCTGCGCCCAAGACCGCTGCGGAGCCGAAACAACTCAGCACCAAGAAGGGTGCTGCCAAGAAGTCTGCCGATAAGCCAAGTGCCGTCGCTGATGCGAAGGAGAGTAAGGACAAGAAAACGCCGCCGCCGGAGGTGAAGGCGAAGGCCAATGGCATCGCGGAGCTGAAGGCGCTCGTGGCGCTCAGCAGCAAGGATGGCTCCTTCCGCCCAGGCGAAACTCACAAGCTGCTGTCTGACCTCAAGGTGCTCGATGTGCCCAAGGAGCGTCTCGCGCGCTACTGGCTGACCTTTGGCGATAAGGAACAGGCGGTCGAACTCACCAAGAGCTTCACTGCTGACCTCGTGGGCTTGGCTACCAAGACGGAAATCCTGCAGGCGTGTGGCAAAACCGATGAGGCGAAAAAGGCTTTTGAAGAGACGCGCAAGCTGGCGTTTGCGATGGATCGTGATCTACCCATCGCCAAGCGCCTGGATGCGCTGGCCAAGACCTTGGGCATTGAGGGCGATTGGCCCGCCCCTGCGCCCAAGCGCACGGACAGCGGCGTGCGTCCTGACATCGCCACGCTCGGCCCCGTACACTGGAGCGCGCCTGTGGCCCCGGTGTTTGAGGCCAGCACGCTGGAGAATCAGCGTGTGAAGAGCAGCGACTTCACCGCCAAGCAGCCCACGCTGTTTCTCTTCTACCTCGGCCACGACTGCGGCCATTGCGTGGAGCAGATGCAGGCCTTTGCGAAAGCTGCTGCTGACTTCGAGAAGGCGGGCATTCAGCTCGTGGCCGTGACCCTCGAAACCCCGCAGGCTGCTGCGGGCATTCGCGCCAAGCTCAATCTCAAACCCGACCAGCCCCTCCCCTTCCCGATCCTGAGCGATAGCAGCCTGGAAGCCTTCAAAAAGGTCCGCGCCCACGACGACTTTGAAAACGAAAACCTGCACGCCACGATCCTCATCGACACCGCCGGCAAGCAACGCTGGCAGGACATCAGTTGGGAGCCGTTTAAGGATGCGAAGTTTGCGCTGGAGGAGGCGAAGCGGTTGCTGAAACTGGATGTGCCTGCGGCGGCGACGGCGCAGGTGAAGGAGTGAGGGAAAAGCGCTGGCGGAAGGCCCGGAGGTGCAGAGAGTGTTTTGGGATTATGCCACTAAACTCACTAAATGACCGCCATGCCATTTGTCGATTGTTTGCACCCTGAGCCGTTTCCCCAGACTATTAATATATGAAATTGTGGATAGGGGCAGAAACCCAAGAAGATGTTATTGATCGTTTTCGAGTTGTTCGGAAAGAACTCGAATTGACTATCAATAAGAAGATAGAAGACAAGACCTATGACATTGAGATTGAAGGGTGGGATGTTATAGTCATCTTGCGTGACGACTTCGACTTCAAAGAGATATTTAAATTATCCAAAAAAAGGCGAACGATGGATTTTAGACTTCAGCTTGATTATTTAATGTTTACGCAGTCAGATCAATTCACACAAAAAAAGATGGTTTTTAGCCTGCTGCTGAGAAGTCTAAATCTCCTTCGGGAGAAAGGAGCTGGTTCAGATGGCATCTCACAGCTCATTGCGGATGTAGCGGAGATTGGATCCAAAAATGGATGGGAATGAACCAGATCAAGACGCCTGTGAGAACGCCAGGAAGGAGCCCGCCGGAGAGTTCGGACGTTGCAGATGGTTGATGAACGCGGAGGCGTCGCAGAGGAGGCGGGCGCGGTCATTGGGGCGGGGTTTCCAGCGCCTGGGCAGCGGGTGGTCGTTGAGGAGGCGGTGGAAGGGGGCGCAGCGTAGCGGATGCGATCGTGATGGGCGGAGGAATACCGCCACTCGCCGTCGTTGATGATGCGTAGGACGGGTGAGAAAGATGCGGGGCGTGAATGGCACTCGGTTAAACACATTGTTCGTGGATTGCGAGGGCTGGGGGTGGTTTGAGTGCCACGGGTGCGCGGCGGAGTTCTATGCAGACGCTGCTGGTAGGCGTGGGGTGTGGCGGAGGGTTGGGTTTGCTTCCCGGTCGTGTTGTCGGAAACCCCGGGCGGTGCTCGCTGAGGCTCGCTTGCCCGGGGCTACGTTATGCCGCCCTTTCAGGGCTCAGGAAGGCTGAGGAAGGAAGGCCGCAAAGGTGCGAAAATGCGGCTTAGTTTAGTGCCATACTTGCCTCGTGTTTAATATGGTATGCGGCCTGCGAAAGCGGCGTCGCTTTCGCGGGATGTAGGGTGCGCTATGGACTCTATGCGCCGTCCGGCTTGCGAAAAGCGGTGTCGCGCTAAGGCTTGCCACCGCAGTCCAAGACGCTTCGCGCTGGCGGGGCGCTGGGGCTTCCTGCCACGCGGCAGCGTTTTGGAGTGCTCCAGCCCTCTGGAGCTTTCCGTGGGCCTGGGGACTTGCGAAAGCGCCGGAGGACCGGCGCAGTCCAAAACGCTT
>CAINGK010000075.1 GCA_903848465.1 uncultured Verrucomicrobiota bacterium | reverse complement strand
TTCAAACCCGCTGCGCACGACCTTCCAAGGCGTACTCAATCCCAAACCCATTGCAAACAAGTCGTTCTGATCCATCGCAAAACTTGCAGTCTCCAGCCCTGCTGCGCCACCCGTTACCCATTCAATTCAGCGACGCGGCGAAAATTTTCGTCAATGGTACACTCACCACGGATGTGGAAGATGACAAGGATGCGAGTGGTGTGATCGCGATTCAGCATCATGGGGAAAAGGGGCAGACGTATAAGTTTCGGAATCTGCGGATTCAGGAGCTGAAGTAAGGAGGCAGTGAGTCAAAGGTAAGGGGGCGGGTGGATACCATGCTGTGGCGAATGCTGCCTGTCGTCCCCTCACCCCGACCCTCTCCCCGAAGAAAACTATTCGCTGCTGTAGTAAGTCAGGGGCAGGGAGAGGGAGAGCCGCTGTTGCTGCCCTGGATTGATTGAAGGACAAATGCCGAGCATTTTGTACTCATCCCACTTTGAGGCATGGCACTTGAAGGCTGGGGAGGAAAGGGCGCGCTGATCGACGGGCAGGAGTGCTCATCGTACTAGAGCGGGGCAGGATGCTTGTCATAGCAGAGCTTGTGTGGTTTCCAGTGCCTACGACTGCCCAGATACCGCACACGGAGTGTGCGGACCACTTTGCTGACGCCTTCGCGATGCCCTTCACCTTTCATGGCACCTCCCCTGCCCTGAGGTCGCTATAGACCCATGATCGCGTCCATCACTTGCTGGCTGAGTTCGGAGATGGGTTTGCCGTCGGTGAAGTGATTCACCATGAGGGCGTAGCAGTATTCTTCGCCTGATTTGCTTTTGGCATAGCCGGTAAAGGTGCGGATGCCGGACATGGCACCGCCTTTCCAGATGAGGCCGTCTTTGGACAGCAGCGAAGCTTTGTAGGCGGCGCCCTGCGGGCCTGTTCCGGCGAAGTATTGGAGACGGGCAAGATCCAGCGGGCGGATGAAATCGGCACGGGCAAGACCACAGCCGTCTTCCATGCGCAGGCCGTGGAATTCGAGGCCGCGTGCCTTCCAGTGCTCGCGAATGACGTCTGCGGGTGGTTTGCCTGCTTGCTTGCCTAGCATGCGGAAGACGCATTCGGTTTCGTGATTGTCGGAAGTGGCGTGGATGCTTTTGATGATGGTGAGCAACGGTGGGGAGTCGTGTTTGAGAAGGGATTGGGTGGCGGGCACGGTGCCCACGGTGCTGCCGACCTGGATGCCTGCTGAGATGAGCGCGGCACGGAAATGATGGGCGGCGAAGCGTGCGGGGTCTGGCACGGCGCCTTTGACCTGAAACTTCGTGGCCCCGAGGGGCACGGTGCCGCGAAGGTGGATCGCCGTGGTGCTCTCGCCGCCGTGGATGACTACGCCATCGCCGGAATCTGCAGGGCCGGTGGTGACTTCATTTTTCCAGTCGGCATCGGGGATTTCGAGATTGATGCCGAGGAGTTCTGCGGGAGCACCTAGCACTGGTCCGGCACGGAGCACGAGGATGTAGCGATTGTGATTGAGGTTTAAGCCTGCTACGCCGCTGCCGTAGCCGTTGCCGATGTCGCCCCAGTTCCAGAAGTCGCCATAGAGGCTGCCGCTGAAGAAACTGGCATCGGTGCGAATGCCGCCGGTGATCCGAACGAGGCCGCGTTTTTTTAGCTCAGCGGCCCAGGCTTTGAGATCGTCGAGCTTTAGCATGGGGTCGCCGCCGCCGAGGATGAGGAGATCGCCCTGAATGATGCCGTTTTGGATTGGCGCGGTCGATTTGAGTTCGGTGGTGAAGTGAAACTCTGGACCGAGGATTTCGAGAGCGGTGGCGGTGGTGAGGGTCTTGAGACTGGAGGCTGGGATGAAGGCGGTGGTGGCATTCTCATCCATGGTGACCTGGCCTTTGCTGTTGAGGAGGCAGAAGCCGATGGCGGTGCCAGCGAGGGCGGGATTGGTGTGGGCTTCCTGAAGCAGTGTGGTGATGGCATGCGGCTGCGCGGGTGGCGGCGATACGGGAGGCTCCACCTCATGGCGCGTGATGAGCAAGGCGGTCAGGGCCGAAGCGAGAAGGAGGATGAGGATGTTTTTCCACATGGGGCGAGTGTAGCCTGAATCAGGGCTGCGCCAAGCGAGGGCGCTTGCGGTTTTCCCTGGCGTGGGCAGTTTTAGCGGCATGAAACCTGAGAAAGTGAAGTTCATGCTGATGGCGGCCGACATGAAGCGCGCGGTGAGTTTTTACCGAGACGTGATCGGCCTTGATGAGATTTTTGTGAGCGATTTCTGGACGGAGCTGCGCTTTGGGGATGCCATCATCGCGCTGCATGGTGGGCATGATGGCTCGCGCAATCCGACGGGGCTGAGCTTTCAGTATGAGGACGTGCTGGTGATGGCGGAGAAGATTGCTGCGGGTGGAGCGAAGATTTTACAATCTCCTGAGCAGAGGGATGGGGAGCCGATTTTGCTGGGGGTGTTTCGGGATGCGGAGGGGAATGAGGTGTTTATGACGCAGTATGTGGGGTGAAGAATGACGAATGCGGAATGACGAATGTCGAATGAATGAGGGGCCATGAGACGGTTCTGGGACATTCGGCATTGATTCGCTCACCCTTCGCGTTGCACCGGACGGCTTGCGGATTATAGCAAAGGTAGATGCTTACCACGTTCATACCCACGCTTGATGCCCTCCCGGCGCGTAAATCGCCGCTGATGGAGCGGTTTGCGGCGTTGCTGGAGCCGAAGGGGCCGACGCAGATTGAGGCGATGGCGAAGGAGTCGCGGATGATCACGCGGCGGAATTTTGGACGGACGATGCGGCTGTTTGCGCCGCTGTATGTTTCCAATGAGTGCGTGAACAATTGCAGCTACTGCGGATTTTCACGCGACAACAACGCGATCCTGCGGGTGACGCTGACGATTGATCAGGTGGTGACCGAGGCGAGGCATCTGGTGGCGCAGGGTTTTCGCAACATTCTGCTGGTGGCGGGGGAGCATCCGAAATTTGTGAGCGATGGCTATTTGGAGGAATGCATCCGGGCGATTCGTGAGTTTGTGCCGACGATTGGCATCGAGGTCGGGCCGATGGAGGCGCCGGAGTATGAGCGCATGGTGAAAGCGGGCGCGGAGGGTCTGGTGGTCTATCAGGAGACGTATGACCGTGAGATTTACAAGGACATGCATACGGCGGGGCCGAAGAAGGATTTCGACTGGCGGCTGGCGTGTCCGGAGCGTGGCTATGCGGGTGGCTTTCGCCGCATCGGCATTGGGGCGCTGTTTGGTCTGAGCGACTGGAGGCTGGAAGCGTTGCGGCTGGCGGCGCATCTGGAGCATCTGTACAAGCACTGCTGGAAATCGAGCTTCACGGTGGCGTTTCCACGCCTGCGGCCGGCGGCGGGTGGTTTTACGCCGATGACGGACTTTCCGGACTGGGCGCTGGTGCAGACGATCTGTGCTTTTCGCATTACTTTCCCGGAGGTCGGCATCATCCTGAGCACGCGTGAGTCAGCGCCGCTGCGTGATGCGCTGGCCTCGCTGGGCATCACCGTGATGAGCGCGGGCAGCCATACGGAGCCGGGCGGTTACACGGGTGCCGGGAACGGGGACCTGCATCTGACGGTGCGTGGGAAACGGGTGGAGGTGGAGACGAAGGATGAGGCGAATCGTGCGGAAGGGCAATTTGGCATCGCTGACCAACGTTCACCGCAAAGCGTGGCGGAGATGCTGCGGCTGCAGGGGCTTGATCCGGTGTGGAAGGATTGGGATGCGTCGATCCTGGCTGCGTGAACCCCGAATTTTGACATGAAGATTACTTTGAACGGAGAGAAGCGTGAACTGGCAGCGCCGCAGACGGTGAGCTCGCTGTTGGAGATCATCGGCCTCGGCGGCAAGCCAGTGGTGGTGGAGCAGAATCAGATCGCGCTGCTGCCGCGTGAGATTGATGGCGCGGCGGTGAATGAGGGGGATGTGATCGAGGTGGTGCAGATCACGGCGGGGGGGTGAAGGAGAAATGACGAAACCGGAATGACGAATGTCGGAGGGCCTGGGCAGGCTCAAGTACTGGCTTGAACCTTCAGTGTGTTAAGCCAGGTTAGCAGACATCTGATTGTATTGTTTATCAGCGGCTTGCCAGAAGTTGAATGCCTCCCACGAGAACCAAACTTAAAGAACCGACACTTTGGATGATTCCAATCCAAAACGATGCTGCCGAGGGGGCGTTTGATTTAGAGCGAAGCTTCGAGAGCGTAAGTTCACAAAAGAAATACCAAATTGCAGCAAAGCCAATGTAAATAAGTGGACTCATGCTTTTGCCCGATTCTTTGAGTTCATAAACACTATTCACACTGACACACCCGCATATCCATTTCCGCTGGAGCAGAGGCGGAAGAGGTGGTTGCAGACTTCGTGGGCGGAGAGGATGCCGGTGCGGGGGAGCTGGTCGAAGTCGCCGATGAGGACGGGCCAGTCGGCGCGGTCTTCGGGGATGCGGCCGTGGGAGCCTTTGACGAGGGTGGCGTCAAGGGGGATGACGTCCATGAGCATGCGCTGGCCGAGGGCTTTGTTGGCGAGCTTGGCGGCGATCTTGAGCTTGGGCCACTTGATGGTGGGATCGAGGAAGAGCTCGGCGGGGTCGTAGCCGCATTTGCGGTGGATGTCCACGCAGCGGGCGAAGTCGGGGGCTTTGCGGTCGTCCTGCCAATAGTAGTAGGTGAACCAGCTTTTGGCGTCGGCGACGGCGATGAGGTCGCCACTGCGCTCGTGGTTGAGACCGACGAGGTGTTTTTCCATCTTGCCAAGGACTTGGGCGACGCCGGGGGTGGTTTCGAGGGCGGCGCGGACGTTGGCGAGGATGCTCTGATCGTTGAGGTAGATGTGGGCGATCTGGTGGTCGGCGATGGCGAAGGCTTTGGAGCCGCCGAGGTCGAGGGTTTCGCGACCGAGTTCGTCTTTGATGTTGAGCCAGCCCTTCTCGCGGAAGACGCGGTTTAAATGGACGGGCTGCTCGACGTTGGTGATGCCGTATTCGGAGAGGAGGACGACCTTGATGTTGCGCGTTTCGTAGAAGCGGATGAGATCGCCGACGACGTTGTCGATCTGGCGGAGGTCGAAACGGATTTTCTGCATGTCGAGGCCGACGCGCTGGAGGTTGTAGTCGAGATGTGGGAGGTAAACGAGGGAGAGGCCGGGCCAGTGTTTTTCTTCGATCCATTTGGCGCTTTCAGCGATCCAGATGGAGGATTTGATGTCGGAGCCGGGGCCCCAGAAGTGGCGGAAGGGAAAGGGGCCGAGGTCTTTTTTGATGCGATCCCGCAGGGGCATCGGGTGAGTGTGGATGTCGAAGACTTTGCGGCCATCGGCAGGGTAGAGCGGGCGCGGGGTGATGGAGATGTCCGCTGTGGAGTACATGTTGAACCACCAGAAGAGCTTGGCGCAGGTGAACTGGGGATCGACACGGCGGAGGGCCTCCCAGAGTTTTTCGCCGTGCATGAGCTGCTCGGGTTGTTTCCAGAAGCGGTGCTCGGCGTAGTCGCGGTCATACCAGCCGTTGGCGACGACGCCGTGATCGCGGGCGAGTCTGCCGGTGAGGTAGGTGGCCTGCGCCGTGCAGGTGACGGCGGGGAGGACGGGCTCGATGAGAGTGGAGCGGTTGCGCTCGATGAAGGCACGGATGGCCGGGGTGTGCTCGCCGATGAGCCGGGTGGTGAGGCCGACGACGTTGAGGATGGCGGTGCGCTGCATATTTCCCAGTTACAAGTTTAAGGTTTTAAGTTTCAAGTTGAGCCGAGGATGAATCGTCGCGCAGGGATAACTTGGAACTTTTAACTTTAAACTTTTAACTTCAGTAGAGCATCGCGGCGACGACGTAGGCGATTTTGCAGATGAAGTGCAGCGCCTGATCCTGATTGAAGGTGGTCTTGTTCTCGCATTTGATGAAGTCGATGAGCCAGTGCAGAACGAACTCGATGGAGCCAAGAATGAAACAGCCGGTGATGGCCCAGACGGCAGCGGCATGGATCAAGCAATGGGCGGTGAGGCACCAGGGCCAGATCTGCACTGGGCGAGCGGGATCCTGCAGTTTGTAAAGCAGGTGGCGGTTTTTGCAGGTGGCGAGAAATTCACCCTGCAGGGGGAAATCCATCAGCGCATGGCCGGCAAACAGAAGGAAAATGACGTGGACAGCTTCCAGCGTAGAATGCGGAGGAAATGGCAGCAGGCCAGACATGCGGAAATTTTCCATTGTGTAGGGCGGACTGCAATGCGCGATTTGAAGCCACGCATAACAATCTGCCTCACATCCATGAATTAGGCGCTGTAGAAGGCGGCGATTTTCTCATTCACCGCACGGAGGCGATGGGAGATGGTGCGACCGACACCGATGAGCAGCCAGGCGGCGGCACGGGGGTATTCGTTGATGTAGCTTTCGAGGGTGCCGCCGTCGATGCGCCAGACCTGGGAAAACTCGAGGGCGGTGACGCTGGCGCTGGCGACATTGGGATCGAGCAGATTGATTTCGCCAATCGTTTCGCCCTTTTGGATGGAGCCGAGGAGCACCTTGTGGCCGCCGCGCATGGCGGTGGCGTGGAACTTGCCGGAGACGACGAAGAAGAGACTGTTCTGCTGCTGACCTTCCTCAATCAGGTGCTGACCGGGCTGGACGGGCAGGAATTCGCCGTAGCCGCTGAGGATATCGCGATCTTCGTCACCGAGAGGTTCGAGGATGCCTTGGGCCGGGAGATGGGGAGACGAGAGTGAACTCATGGGATTCAGTAAGGGTGAATTAAGCGGCCTTTTTTACGCGGAGATGCTGTGAAAGGCAAGCACGGTGAGCAAGTAGCCCAAGAAACGGGTAGCAGCTTAAAAAAAAGACACTGATTTGACCCAAAAACCACAGTTTTCCGCATTTTCATTCACGAAAGTGATTCGCATCTACGAAGTATGTAGGTTCTAAATTTTGCTGGATTTCTAAGGACCCCGGTTCAAAATCCGTCCCTCACTTTAACCAGCCAACCCGACCCTATCCATGTCCGACTCTTCATCCTCCAAATGCTGCGGCAGCCTCAATTACGATTTTGCCCATCTTCTGCTCCGCCTTTGGGTCGGTATGCGTCTGTTCATGGCGGGCCTCGACAAATTCCGCTGGGGCAACGGACCTACGGTGAGCTTCGGCCTCGACAATTACCCCAAAAAAACCGGCCCCCTGGCCAAGCTGATGACGGACAACAGCTTCCTGCCTGAGTCGGCGTGTAACGCTTTCGCCGCCACTATCGGCTACATCCTCATCCCCGTCGGCATCTGGGTCGCGATTGGCATCTGCACCGAGTTCGGTCTCCTTGCCGCTGGCTTGGTCTTCCTTTCCTTGGGTTTCGGGCTGGCCGCACTGCCGGATGATACCGAAGTCGTCACCAACATCGGTCTGTCGGTGCTCATCGTTGCCGCCGCCCTTGTGACCTCGAAGGCGAAGGCCCTCTCGCTCGACGGCATTCTCGCCCGCAAGAAGGCATAACCACGACTTCATGTCGTCTTTGGCAGTGAACCCACGCGCCTGACTGCACCTATGAATTCCCAGCCTCTCCCCACCTCCCCTGCGCCGCTGTCCCGTTTCATGGACCGCCGCGGCTTCCTCCGCACCAGTGCTCTCACGAGCAGCGGAATCTACCTCGCCACCAGCAAAAGCGCGATTGCACAGGCATCCGCCGCAGGCCGCACGATCAAGTGCGCACTCGTTGGTTGCGGCGCGCAGGGCAATGCCCTCCGTGTTGCCTCCAAAGACGTTCCTGGCATCCAGTGGGTCGCCATGTGTGACATCTGGGAATTCTCGATCCGCAAGACCCGAGGCGGTTTTCTGGGTGAAAACAAGCAGCAGGTGGAAGGTGACATCAAAACCTACTACGACATCAACGAGATGCTCGACAAGGAGCCCTCGATTGAGGCTGTCTTCATCGCCACGCCTGACTTCATGCATGCGCCGTACTCGCGTCTCTGCCTGGAAAAGGGGAAGAACGTGTACTGCGAGAAGATGATGAGCAACACCATCGAAGGTGCACGCGACATGGTGCGCGCCGGCAAGGCGAACGCTGGCATCTTTCAGATCGGCCATCAGCGCCACTCGAACCCACGGTATCTGAACCTGCGCGACAACGTCATCAAGCCGGGCAAGATGCTGGGCCGCATCACCCATGCGTACGCGCAGTGGAACCGCGGAGTCTCTGGCAGCCAGCCGCAAGGTGCGGTGAAGGGCTATGACATTTCCCAGGAAGTCCTGACCAAGCATGGCTACAACAGCCTGGAAGAGTACCGCAACTGGCGCTTCTTCTCCAAGTATGGAGCCGGGCCGCTGTCTGATCTGGGCGCGCACCAGATCGACATGTTCAACTGGATGTATGAGTCCACTCCAGTCTCCGTCATCGCCTCCGGTGGTGTGGATTATTTCGACGGCACGGATGGTCGCCCGAAATTCGAGCTGCCGGACAACATGATGTGCATCTACGAATTCAAGACGCCCCAGGGCGCGCTGCGCGCCTACTACCAGGTGCTGACCACCACGGGCTCGCAGGGTGCGTATGAAAAGCACATGGGCATCGGTGGCACGGCCATCATCTCCGAACTCGACACGAACGGCAACCAGCTCTACGCCGAACCCGGCCAGGACTGGGAAGCTTTTGCGCAGGGGGACAACCCACCCATCATGAAGGCTGCGGACAAGGCCAAGAGCAAGTTCTGGGAACATCCGCGTGACTGGGAAAAGCCGAAGCCACCATCCTACGGAGCCGTGAGCGTGGCAGACGTGCGCGAGAGCAAGGCGCTGGCGCAATGGGAACTGGCCGTGAAACTCAAGGTCAAGCCGCACACGCCTCATGTGCAAAACTTCATCGAAGCGGTGCAGACCAAGAACCCAGCCCACCTCACCTGCAACGTCGAGGCGGCCTTCAGGTCCTGCGTCACTGTGCTCAAGGCCTACGAGGCCAAGGAAGCCGGTGGCAAATACATCTTCAAGCCGGAAGACTTCCAAGCCTAATCTCTCCAACCAGACCATTCCCCATGAAAAACACCCTCCATATCCTCACGGGCCTCGCGCTCGCCCTTTCTCTTGCCTCCTGTGGCAAGAAAGAAGAATCGAAAGCTGGCGCTGCTCCAGCGACCGCTCCTGCTGCTGCTCCGGCCGGTGACCTCGAAGAGATCAAACTCGAGTTCCCGAAGCCCATGTTCATCGGTACCCCGGTGCCTGCTGAACTGCCAAACCTGGAGAAGGCTGATCCGAGCAAGGTGGTGAAGTCCATCATGGTTCCAAAGGGCACCACCAACCTGGCCAAAGGCAAGAAGGTCACCAGCTCTGACGCCGCTCCGATCATTGGTGAACTCAGCCTCGTGACCGACGGTGACGCCGACGGTGCCGATGGCTCCTTCGTTGAACTTATGCCCGGCAAGCAGTGGGTGCAGATCGACCTGGGTGCTGAGTCCAACATCTACAAGATCGCTATGTGGCACTACCACAAGCAGGCGCAGGCCTACATCGACGTGGAAGTGCAGGTCTCTGACGATCCTGAGTTCAAGACTGGTGTCACCAGCCTGTTTAACTCCGACCACGACGACACCTCCGGCATGGGTAAGGGCACTGACCCGGCCTACGTGGAAACCAACCATGGCCGCGTGATTGATGCCAAGGGTATCAAGGCCCGCTACGTGCGCCTGTGGAGCAATGGCAACACCAGCAATGACATGAACCACTACTGTGAAGTTCAGGTCTATGGCACGCCTGCCAAGTAAGCAGGGCTGAGAGACTTGAGTGAATTAGAACCGCCGTGCAGGGTCTCCTGCGCGGCGGTTTTTTTTGTGTTGTTGGAAGGCTGGGAGGATTGCGGCGCTTTTCCGGAACCGGCTGAAGCCGGGACTACAATACTGGCGCTGGGTTTTAGACCACGATCCGTTGAAAACAGGTCTGTCGGCGGTGGGGGGGGATGATACTGCCCCCCAGTTTGGTGCGCGTGGGTGTGAATGCGCGGGAGTGCTGGACGGTGCGGACGCGTGAGGGATCGGGACGATCCCACTCCTCTAGAACGCTGACGCGTTCGCAAAGCAGCTGCGGAGAATCATGCTCGATAACCTCACGCGCGGCTTGGACTCTTTTTCAACTGCGCATGGTATTACACATCCACGACTTTGGCGGATTTGGCCTGAGCTGCTTGCCATTCCTGGTAGCGTTCGAGCTCGCGCTGGACGAGTTTCAAGCAGAAGGCGACAACCGTGGCGTCGTCGAGATAACCGACGCCGATGATCACGTCTGGGATGACGTCTGCGGGATTGAGGACGTAGAGCAGTGCCATGGACACGGCGCTGATGGCCCAGTAGGGGATCTCGCGGTAGGCTCCCGTCCAGTAGTCCTTCACCATGCTGAGCATGATCTTCGCCTGTTCGAACACTTGGGTCAGTTTGGGCAGCTTGTTTTCGATGTCCTGCGCGCGCTGGGTGACCTTGGCAATGTCCAGATCGTGGTCGCCATTGGTGGGAGTGCTCATTGGCGGAAAATAATCAAAGGCCTTCGTGAAGTCCAGCCAGCAATCTGGGGGAGAGTGATGTGTAGCAGGGCTTCGTACATTTAGAGGCCGACGAAGGTGGCATGTCCCGCTCAGAAGGACGGAAAGGACGGAAAGGACTGAAGGGATGCCGCAACCTATGATAACCGGATGTTTGCCCACTGTTCATGTGTAATCTCTGGATGTGGAGATTCTGCCACACAGGCGGGATTGACATGGAGGCCAGGGGCCGAATCATGCCGCCTAATGCCTGCCAAGAACACTCCCGTCCCCTGCCCTGACATGATTGATGGTTTGTCGCGTGAACTCATCGAGTGTGGGCGGGATTTTCACCATCGTGGCTGGTCGCTGGGCACCAGCAGCAATTACAGCGTGGTGATTGACCGCGAGCCGCTCAAGCTGCTGATGACCGGGAGTGGCTTCGATAAAGGCCGCTTGCAGCCGGACCAGTTTGTCATCGTGGATGAACATGCGCAGTCGCTGGATGAAGCCTTTCCCAAACCCTCTGCCGAAGCGCTGCTGCATACCGTGCTGGCACAGCATGGCGCGGGTGCGGTGCTGCATACGCATTCCGTGGCGGGCACGGTTTTGAGCGAGCATTTTTTGAAGGATGGGGGGCTGAGAATTGCCGGCTATGAAATGCTCAAGGGGCTCGCGGGCATCCGCACGCATGAGTCCGAGGCGTGGATCGAAATCTACCCCAATACGCAGGACATTGCTGGGCTGGCCACGGTGATCGGTGAACGCCTGCAGGATCCTGCTGCGCCGCTGCGCCACGGCTTCCTGATGGCGGGCCACGGGCTGTACACCTGGGGAGAAAACATTGCGGCTGCGCGGCGGCAGATCGAGGTGCTGGAGTTTCTGTTCGAAGTCGTCACGCAGAAGCGCTTGCTCTTTGGCTCATTTTGAGTCGCTCTTACCCATGGCCTATATTCGCATTCCCTCCGCAGACCGCGTCATTGAAGACGTGGAGAGCATCCGCAGCTTTCTGCTGCCGCACGGCATTCATTATGACCGCTGGCCGGTGGCAGGGCGCATTGACCGTGATGCCTCGCAGGAAGAAATCCTGAGCGCATTTGCCCCCGAGGTGGAGGCACTGAAGCAGAGTGGCGGCTACATCACTGCGGATGTGGTGAATGTGACTCCTGAGGTGCCGAATCTGCAGGAGATGCTGAACAAGTTTAACAAGGAGCACCGCCATGCGGAGGATGAAGTGCGCTTTATCGTCAAAGGGCGCGGCATCTTTTACATCAATCCTGAAAATGGGGGGCCGGTGTTCTCCATCGAGATCGAAGAGGGTGATCTGATCAACGTGCCCGCAGGCACGAAGCATTGGTTTGATCTCTGCGCCGACCGCACGATTCGGGCGATCCGACTCTTCCGCGAAAAGGCTGGCTGGACGCCGATCTACACCGGCGATGAGATTGCCAGTGGGTATCAGCCGTTGTGCTTCGGCCCGAACCCCATGGCGGCAAAAGGCATCCAAATTGAGCAGGCTGTCTCTATCGCCGCATGATCACGTTTGACGGCCAACTGATCCTGCTGGACATCGAAGGGACAGTGTCGCCACTGGCGTTCGTGCATGACGTGATGTTTCCGTATGCGCGGCAACGTGCCGGGGCCTATGTCGCTGCGCATTGGGGAACGGCGGTGATGGCGCAACTCGCCCACGATGCTGGCGTGCCTGCGTTTGCCACTCCCGCTGAGGCAGAGGCGGCTGTTTACCGGCTGATGGACGCTGCCGCGAAAGTGACCGGATTGAAGCAACTGCAAGGCATGATCTGGGAGGAAGGCTTTCGCAATGGCGAGCTGCGCAGCACTCTCTTTGACGATGTGCCGCAGGCATTGGCCGAGTGGAGGCAGATGGGGCGTGAAATGCGCATCTACTCCTCTGGCAGCATTCACGCCCAGAAGCTCTTTTTCGCGCACACCGAGAGTGGCGACCTCACCCCGCACTTCTCCGGCTACTACGACACCACGACCGGATCGAAGCGCGAAGCGGCCAGCTATACGGCCATCGCGGCGGATTGCGGCCTGATGGCAGAGGAGATCCTGTTTGTCAGCGATCTCGTGGAGGAATTGAATGCGGCGCGTACTGCGGGCATGTTCACGGCGCTTGCGGTTCGGCCTGGGAATAAGGCCGTGCTGACGCATGAACATCCTGTTATCACTTCCTTCTCTGAAATTGTCCTCATATGAAAATTCACGGCCAGCCGCACCGCTCCATCGAAGCTGAACACGACACGCGGAGCGCCCGCATCATTGATCAAACTTTTCTGCCGCACCAGGTGGAGTGGCGGGAGTTGCGGACGCTGGAGGATGCTGCTGAGGCTATCCAGGTGATGCGGGTGCGCGGTGCGCCGCTCATTGGAGCGACGGCGGCTTTTGGATTGTTTTTTGCGCTGCGGGAGGATGCTTCTGATGTGGCGCTGCAAAAGGCTTATGACATTCTGCATGCGACGCGGCCGACGGCGATCAATCTGCGCTGGGCGCTGGACCGGGTGAAGCGCGTTGTGTCACCGTATGGTGTTGAAGAACGTGCCGAGATGGCTTGGAATGAAGCGCTGGCTATTTGTGAGGCGGATGTGGCGACCAATCACGCGATTGGTGAGCATGGGCTGGAGTTGTTTCGTGCCATTCAGGCGAAGAAAGCTGATTCCAGTGCGCCGCTGAATGTGATGACGCACTGCAATGCAGGCTGGCTGGCGACGGTGGACTGGGGCACGGCGATATCGCCGATCTATCAGGCGCATGATGCGGGCATGAAGGTGCATGTTTGGGTGAGCGAGACGCGTCCGCGTGGTCAGGGGGCATCGCTGACGGCCTTTGAACTCAAGGAGCATGGGGTGCCGTACACTTTGATCGTGGATAACAATGCGGGGCATCTGCTGCAGCGCGGGCTGGTGGATGTGGTCATCGTGGGCACGGACCGAGTCACGGCGCATGGCGATGTGGCGAATAAAATTGGGACATACCTCAAAGCGTTGGCGGCCAAGGCGCATGACGTGCCCTTTTATGTGGCCACTCCCGTGAGTACTATCGACTGGACCATCGCCGATGGAATCCGTGAAATTCCCATCGAACAGCGCAGTGCGCGGGAGGTGACGCACATGCCTGGATTGAGCGCGGCGGGAGTTCGAGAGGAAGTGTTGATCACGCCGGAGGGAACGCAGGCACGCAACGATGGCTTTGATGTGACGCCAGCAGCCCTCGTCACCGCGCTGGTGACGGAATACGGAGTTTTTGCGGCGAACGCAGCCTCACTGCAGCAATTGCAGGCCAAACGGTGATGCGCCAAGCACATTACGCGACCAACGATTGTCATCATTGTGGCTTGTTATGTTCAGCGTGCGCGCAAACTCTGTACCTGCTATGAAACTCAAGCCATTTATTCTGATCGGGCTGCTCGCGGGCAGCATCACCTCATGCGACAAAAAATCACCCGAAGGTGCCAAAGCCGCTGAAGACAACAAAAAAGCGACTGAAGCGATCAAAGATGCCATCAAATCCGACGCAGCTGCCGTCACTAAAGAATTGGAAGCCGCCAAAGTTGCTGCTGAACAGAAGGCGTCCGAGATGAAGGTCGCTGCTGAAAAAGAAGCCGCCGTACTCAAGAAGGCTGCAGAAGAGAAAGCCGCTGCAGCAAGCAAGGCCATCGAAGAGGCCGCCGCGAAAGCCAAGGCAGCGCTGACCCCGGCACCCGCAGCCCCGGCTGCTCCTGCTCCTGCTCCTGCTCCTGCTCCGGCTCCGGCTCCGGCCGCTCCTGAAGCACCGGCGGTGCCGAAATGATGCTTACGGAAGCATGAATCACGTGAGAGCGTCAGGGAGAACCCCTGACGCTCTTTTGCTATCGGGATTGGCAGGCGCTGAGTTAGACCGTAGGCGTTGGGTGGCGCAGCAAGTGCGCGGCGGGACTTGTTGCAGACGCTGCTGGTGGGCGTGAGCTGTGGCGGAGTGTTGGGTTTGCTTTCCGGAGCACTGAAACTGTACCCAGGATCGCCTCGCCTAGGCTCGGCTGACCCTGGGCTACTTTATGCCGCCCTTTCAGGGCTGGCGTGGTGAGGAGCGGATTGGCGGAAGGCGATTTCATTCTGCCAAGGAGGTTCGGGGCGCAGGGCACGATATTCCAGAATGTGCAGAAGCTCATCTCGCGGCACGAAATGGCTACTGTATTGGCGTGTATTTCAGAGTGTCCTGTAGTGACCGAAAGGCTCTCAAGTACAAGCTGCGATCAGACGGCCTGCGGGACCACGAAGCCTGGGCGATACTCGCGGGTGAGCAAGGCAAGTGCTTCGGGTGTCGCGGTGTCGCCGGTGAAGGTTTCCTTGGCGGTATCGATTTCCAGCATGGGGCCCATCTTGATGTCGAGGGTGGCAGCATCGAGTTCGTTTTTGATGAGGTGCTGGTGGAAGTCGGCGATGACGTCATTCCAGGGCTGGAAGTTTTTCACGGCTGCTTCGGCTTGTTCGCGGTTGTATTTCTGACCGAGACGGAAGGAGTTGTTGGCGAGATGGCACCAGGCGCTGGAGAAGTGGATTTTTTCGACTTCGCCCTTCAGGTCTGCTTGCTTGCGGCTGCGAATGGCGTCGATGAAATTGGCTGCGTGGGTTTTGCCGCCGTCGCCTTTGAAGATGTGGAGCTTCTTGCCTTCGGCATCAAAGGCGGTGCCACCGCCACGGCTGCCGGTGTAGTAGCCGCCTTCGCATTCAATGATGAGGAAGGCACCGGTGCGACGGCGCAGATAGACGTCCGGGGCCTTGATGCCCTTCTGACGTGGGAGGTTGTGGAAGTCGATAATCACCGGAATGCTGCCGGTGTCCATGTAGGCGAAGTGGGTGTTGGGTGTCTCACCGGCGTCATTCCAGGCGAAGCGTCCGCCACCGGCGATGACGCGCTTGGGCAGGAGCACTTTGTCGCGGAAGACGACGTTGCGGAGGTCGTCCAGGATGTGCGGGCCCCAATTGCCCATCTCGCCGTTGCCGGTGTTCCAGTTCCAATGCCAGTCGTAGTGGAATTTTTCGCGGTAGATGGGTTCGTCTTTGGCAGGGCCGAGCCAGAGATCGTAGTCCACCGTGGCGGGTGGGGTGAGAGGCTCTGCGCGTTTGCCGATGGAGGCACGCATGCTGTAGTGATTGCAGCGCACGTATTTGATTTTGCCCATGGTTTCGGCATCGAGGAAGGCTTTGATCTCTTCCTGCAAAGGATCACTGCGCTGCTGCGTGCCGCCTTGCACGATGCGGTTGTACTTGCGCGCGGCTTCGACGAGCTTGCGGCCTTCCCAGATGTTGTGGGAGACGGGCTTCTCCACATACACGTCTTTGCCGGCCTGCATGGCCCAGATGGAGGCGAGGACGTGCCAGTGATTGCCGGTGGAGACGACGACGGCGTCGATGCTCTTGTCTTCCATGACCTTGCGGAGGTCCTGAGTTGTCTTCGCGTTTGGGAAAACTTTTTTGGCCTTATCAAGAGCTGCGGTATCGGGATCACACAGATAAGCGATTTCCACTCCGGGGACTTTGGCCATTCGGCCGGCATTGCCCAAGCCCTGGCCGCCGAGGCCGATGGAGGCGATGCGGATGGTGTCATTCGCGCCCAGGACGCGGCTGGCGGAAAGAGCGGTGAAAGCGAGGGCGGACTGGGTGATGAAGGTGCGACGTGAGGTCATGGCTGGGGCTGGTTGGAGGCTGGATGTTTTGCCAGAACGAAGCGCCGGTGGCAACTCCTTCGCCAAATGCTGCTTTTGTGTTTTATCGTGGGCGATGACGAGACGAACGCGATGGGCTTAGCGGAGGTTTGTGTCACCGCTACGCGGTTCCACGGGATTCCACAGGCATGACGGCGTGGTTCCGTGGGTTGGCACCCACGGCTACGATTGTGCCAGCGCTACGCGCTTGAGATATTCAGGCGTTGGCAGCATTGCGCCCAGCGGCATTGATGTTGCTGATCTGCGTGTTGAGAGTGCAGAAGTCGTAAACGATACCGATCAGCAGGCCGCCACCAGTCACCAGATAGAGCAGGCCGGTGACCCATTTGCCATGTAGAAGCGATGGAGGCCCAAGACGCCCAAGAACGTCAGCAACACCCAGGCGAGCGAGTATTCGAGATGACCGGTGGCAAACCGGCGATCTGCCTCGCGATCCATGCCGGGGATGAGAAATAAATCCACGAGCCAGCCGATGCCTAACAGGCCACCGGTGAGGAACCACAGGATGCCGGTCTTGGGTTTGCCAAAGTAAAAACGATGTGCGCCGGTGAAGCCGAAGAGCCACAGAATGTAGCCGACGAATTGATTGTGGGTGGAAGGAAGAGGGGTGTTGTTCATGACGCAGTGCCAATCATGATTCGTTGCGTGAATCTTGCGATTCCAAGTTTGCCTGATTTTCGCAACTGGTCGCAGAGGACTGGACAAACTGAGGCTGATGCAGATAGAGTCTGGCCATCATGAACACCGCTGATCTTGTCTTTGTGGGTTTCAATCGTCGTGTGGCCGCGCTGCTGCGCCGGACCGGCGAGATCGTCTGGGAATGGAAGGCGTCCAATGGCACGGCGTATGTGAGCCTGCTCCTGGATGGTGGCCTGCTGATTGTCTCCGTGAGCGGTTACATGTATGGTCTGGATGCAGCCACGGGACGTCAGCTCTGGTACAATCCGATGAAGGGTTTTGGCACCGGCGTCACCGCTCTGGTTTCCGTCAACGGCATGAGCAGCAATCCGCTGGCCGCTGCCGCAGCAGATGATGCAGCGAGGCAGGCGAGCCAGACTTCCACAGCGCCAACGTAAGCGCACCATAAAAAAAGGGTTCATCCGAGAAGTTGGTGCGGTGGTCAGGTGCCAGTGAGTATGTCTTTTGACTCGTGGAGTGCGTAGATGCGCAGGTGGAGGAACTCCACGTCACGGTAGCCATAGGCCATGCGGGTGAGCCGTCCGATCTTGTTGT
>CAINGK010000074.1 GCA_903848465.1 uncultured Verrucomicrobiota bacterium | reverse complement strand
GGCTTCCGCTCCGCTCCAGCCTCCTCTCAGGATCGAGGCAGGCACGAAGCTCATCACAGCCTTGACGAACATGCCCAACACCTGTTCAATCGCTCAGAGGTGACTCACTTTTGATCCGCGATCCGCTACACTTTTGATCCGCGTTTTATATGTGTTCCGATAGTGAGCCGCAGATTGTGGCCCTCAGCACCTTTCGCCTTGATGACTGCGGTGAGTTTGCCAGACGATTTGATTTCGCCGAACCAAAGCACCCGCTGCTTTTTGTCCGTCCAATGAGTGATGCCCTTCTCTTTGGAAATCGTGACACCGTTAGAATCTGGTTCTGTATAAGCGGTGAAGGCTGGAATGCTCAATTCAGCCTGTGCGGCGGCCAGGAGGCCGAAAGCCGCCATGAAAGTTGCGATACGAGTCAGTGGTGTGGTCTTCATGATTTTAATCCGTTTAAATCTGGCTTCATTACTTTCGAGTCGCGGACGAATTCATCCCAGGTCACAGGGTGTCCTGTCTTGGCGGCATGTTCGCCGAAGAGCGTGAGCAGCGTCGTCTCCACCGCTCCCTCGATGGTGGGATTGCCCTGCGGGTCTTTGGCCGCGATGGCTGTGCGGAAAGTCTCGACGTTGTTCACCGAGCCGGCGCGGTAGAGGTTCTTGGTTTCGCCGCCGCCCCAGAAGTTGTCTTTGCCACCGCGAATCATCACACGCCCTCCGAATTTGCTGGTGAACGCACCCTTCGTACCGACAAAACGATTGTCGCATAGGAAAGGCGAACCCCAGGCGGTATACTGGCGCGAAGCGAAGGTGACCGCTCCTTTGGCGAATTCAAACAGGATGGCGTAGTGGTCAGAGACATCTCCCACATTGTCGGGACGGCCACCACGGCCACAGGTGCCACTGATGCGCGTCGGGCGGCCAAAGGCCCAGCTCACGATGTCGAGCGCGTGGATGTTCTGCTCAGTGATGATGTCGCCAGCCAGATCGCGATGCCTGATCCAGTTCTTCAGACGGCCTTCGGCAGTGTCGTCAGCCTCGCTTTGCAGCGGGATCAAATCAGCCTCATAATGACATTCGCCGAACATGAGATCACCGATTCCCCCGTTGTGGATGCGCTTCATGCCTTCCTGGAAAAACTCATCGCCACGGCATTGAACGTCTGCGAGAACGACGATGCCCTTGGCCGCCGCATCCTTGGCCAACTGGCGGATCGTCTCGCATCCGGCCACATCAATCGCGACCGGCTTCGCGATGAGCACATGCTTGCCTGCCGCCACGGCATCAATGGCCTGCTGCACATGGAAAAACGGCGGGCTGTGAATTGCGATGGCATCGACGTGCTCCAGCATCTTTTTATAGCCATCAAGTCCCGTGAACTGCTGATCAGCGGCGATGCCGAATTTCTCCCCAAAGTCTTTCACACGATCCTCGAAGTAATCGCAGGCCGCGGTGAGCTTGAAGCCGGGATTCTCGGCCAAAATGCCCGACACAAACGTACCGCGGCCACCGCAGCCGATGTTGCCGATTTTGAAAACTGGCCCAGCGTAGGCGGGTTTCGGCGGCGTTGCGGGGGTTTGCGCAGCAAGCTGGCTGGCAAAGGTGGCAAGGCCGGTGGCGTGGAAGAAGGAGCGGCGGTTCATGAATGGATGAGAGTGGGCTGAATGGAACTGCATCAACGCCTGACCAAAGCGATGGCTTTGGCAAAGCACTGTAAATTGCAGAACTCTTCTTCCCTCCGTTCGTCTCTGACTAATGCAGTTACCTGGGTCATATCAAAAAGCCTTTAGCACCAGTTCGCGGAAAGCCCGTACATGCGCAGGCTCGAAACGGCCTTTGCGCTGCACTAGAAAGACTTCTTCATGGCCGAACAATGTGGCGACGTCACGCACGACAACCTCCGCCTCTCCTGCCCCGCGCTTCGGCGGTTTCACGCTCGCCGCACTGGTGCCAATGGCGATGCCAAACCCAATGGCGACATAGTTTAGTAACAAGGCGCGGTTCGTGGCGGTCATCGTCACATTCATGCGGTCTGCCAATCCGGCCTGGACAAAGACTTGGCGAATCTGTCGGTGAGAGCTGCTCTCCTCAGGTGCCAGCACCAACGGCTGGCTGACGATGCCGGCGAGCGTCATCTGGCGAGCACTCGCCAGCGGATGATCCGCCGGGCACATGAGATGAAAGGCATAGCGCGCCAGGGGTTGACATTGAAACTGCGGCATCATCTCATCGCCTGAAGCCATGCCCATGATAGCGAGATCCGCCGCATCCTGCTCAATCACTTGTCTGGCCAGGTAGGAGGGACGATCCAGCAGTACGAGCTTCACCTTCGGATGATGCTGACGATACAAGATGATAGGCCGCCGCAGCGCACCCGTAAGCATCGCCGAAGGAGCCACGACTGTCAGGGTGCGGGCGGCAGTGCTGCGCTTGTCCTCAAACATCGCCCGCAGACCGTCAAAGGACTCGACCAAAGGCGCGGCCAGATCCACCAGCGCGCGGCCATCGTCCGTGAGTGAAACCTTGGAGCCTTCTGCCACGACAAGCTGTACCCCATACTCATCCTCCAGGGATCGAATCTGCTGCCACACCGAAGGCACCGCCAGATTCATCGCAGCCGCTGTCGCTGCAAAGCTGCCCTGCCGCGACAGCTCCACCAGCGCCCGAATTTGACGGAAACGCACCTCTTTAAAGTAACGGCGCACGGTTGAATCCGCCGACGTTCCGATCCTCTGACTGGTATTGGATTTTACTTTCATTGTTAGGCAATTCCTAACGAATATTCAATTTGATAGCAAGAGCCGCCATTCTATGTGGACCAGTCGAGGACGACCTTGCCGCAGTTGCCGGACTCCATGGCGGCAAAGCCTTGTTCGAATTCGGTGAAGTGGAAACGGTGCGTAATGACGGGCTTGATGTTCACACCGCTCTCCAGCAGCACACTCATGTAGTACCACGTCTCGTACATCTGGCGACCGTAGATGCCCTTGATGGTGAGCATGTTGAAGATGACTTTGTTCCAGTCGATGGCGATCTGCTCGCTGGGAATGCCGAGCATGGCGATTTTGCCGCCGTGGCACATGTTGTCGATCATGCTGCGGAAGGCGGCGGCGTTGCCGCTCATTTCGAGACCGACATCAAAGCCCTCTCTCATGCCGAGCTGCTTTTGCACGTCTTCGATCTTCTCGGTTGTCACGTTCACCGCACGCGTCGCGCCCATCTGGCGCGCTAGATTGAGGCGGTATTCATTCACATCGGTGATGACGACGTGGCGTGCTCCAGCGTGTTTCACAACGGGGATGGCCATGATGCCGATAGGACCTGCACCCGTGATGAGCACATCCTCACCGAGGCATTCAAAGGCCAGCGCTGTATGGACCGCATTGCCGAAGGGATCGAAAATGCTCGCGACTTCTTCATCCACACCTTCGCGATGATGCCAGACATTGGTCATGGGCACGCTGATGAGCTCGGCAAAGGCACCGGTGCGGTTCACGCCGATGCCGACGGTGTCTTTGCACAGGTGGCGTCTGCCTGCGAGACAGTTGCGACAGCGACCGCAGACGACGTGACCTTCGGCGCTGACGATCTCACCAGGATGGAAGTCATTCACGTTTGAGCCGACGGCGACGACCTCCCCCACAAACTCATGCCCCACGACCATCGGCACCGGGATCGTCTTCTGCGCCCAGGCGTCCCACTTGTAGATGTGCAGGTCCGTGCCACAGATGCCGGTCTTGTGGACCTTGATGAGAACATCATTGATGCCGACTTGCGGCTCCGGGACATCCTGGAGCCAGAGACCGCGTTCAGACCGTGCTTTGACAAGAGCTTTCATGGTGGTTGGTGATGTCGGTATATTGGACATATATCCGGTAAATTGGCAAGCGGCTTTTCTTGTCCAAAAAACATTCTTTAAAATACCTAAAGCATCTACCATCATGCCCAACTCATGCGCACTTTACCCCGAGCATTCCTTGCAGTTGCCATCGCTTCGCCCGCATTCTTCTCGCTGGCCGGTGACGCCAGCGTCATCGAAAAGACGCCCGGTCTAGTCGGTTTCTGGACCTTTGGAGAGGCGGCGGGCCAGAAGCGTGTCTCGCAAGGCACGCGGGAAAACCACCCGCTCCGCGAGGCACACGGACCGATCAACCGAGTGAAAGGTGGTCCGTTCTCTGGTTATGCAGCAGACTTGAATGGGCATCAGTATTTTGAGATCAAGCATGCCGAGACGGGTGATTTGAACATCTCTGGCAAGAAAGCGCAGGTCAGCATCTTCGCCGTTGTACGCATCGTTAATCTCGAAAAGAGCCGCACCATCGCCGGCATTTGGAACGAAGGCAAAGGCCCAAACGATGACACTGGCACACGGCAATACGCGCTGCTCATGAACATGCCAACCTATGGCGGCCCGCGCAATCTCGTGCCGCATATCAGCAGCGAAGGCGGCGTGACCAGGCGCCGCGACGGCAGCAAGCTCCCTTGGTGCGCCGACTACGCAGCCACCAAACTGGAGGTGCCGGAAAAGCAGTGGTGTACGCTGGCCTTCAGCTACGACTCGAAATACATCTACGCCTACATCAATGGCGTGCTCGACAGGCGGCCGTTCGACGCCATCAAAGACAGACGCAACGACTCTTACTTCACCCAAGAAGGGCCGGACGGCAAAGATCGCGGCATGAATCCCTACTACCATGGCCGCGGCATTTTCAAATACGATCCCGCCTTGTACGCGCAGACCAAGATCCCCCCGTCCGATTTCACCGTCGGCGCTCGCATGGCGGTCGGTTCGATGACGGTAGAGGCCACCATCGGCAGGTTCGGCGGACTCGCGGTATTCAATCGTGCTTTGACTGAGGACGAGATGAAAAAACTGCATCAAGCCGCAGATGTCGGATCGATCCAGCCCTAGCCGCGATGCCTCTGTTCTCCTCAATCCACCTCGCAGTCACTTGGATGCTCGTCGGCCTCATCTGGGTGGTGCAGCTTCTTGTCTATCCACAGTTTTTGCGAGTCGCCGCCAAGGAGTTCACAGACTACCACTTTGCGCACTGCCTCCGCATTGGCCTCATTATTGCGCCCATGCTGTTCGTCGAAATCAGCAGTGCCGCATGGCTGGTTTATGAGGGCAGGCAAACGCTGGTGTTTCTCATCAGCATTGGATTGATCGTCGTCGTGTGGCTGTGTACTGCGGCTTTTCAGGCCCCCATTCACCTGCGGCTCATGCGGGGATACGATGCCCCGCTCATTCGCAAACTCATTCTCACCAACTGGATCCGCACGCTCGCATGGACAGCGCGTGGCTTTCTCGTTACTCTGGCGCTGTCATGAGTAAATACCTGCTTCTTTCCCTGCTGGCCCTGGGTGCTCTGCTGCAAGCCGAAAGCGCCTTGCAGCTCGCGCCGCCCACCCTCCAGCGTGACACGAACGGCCGCGTGACGCTGCACAGCACCGCGCCCGACACCACGATTCTCTACACGCTTGATGGGGCTGATCCCAGCGAGAAATCCAACCCCTATTTGGCCCCCATCGACCTCGCTGGCGGTGGCACGCTGAAGGCGCGCGCGTTTACCCAATTACGCAAAGCATCGAGTGAACTCGTGCAGAGCGTGTTTGAACCCCTGCCTGGTCACCCAGCGCTGCCGAGCACGGTGATCCCCGTCACGCAAGACCGCAGTTGGCCCACCTATGATTGGGCCACACGTCACGCGCTCACCAGCGCTGCCGTGAAGCACAGCCAGCCGCAAATTCTGTTCATCGGCGACTCCATCACTCATTTCTTTGGCGGCGAGAAATTCGACAGCTATCCCCTGCACGGAGCGAAGGTTTGGGATGAATACTACGCCCCACGCCATGCTGGCAATCTTGGCTTTGGCTGGGACAAAACCGAGAACGTGCTCTGGCGGCTCCAGCATGGGGCTGTTGACGGCATCTCGCCCAAGCTGATCGTCATGATGATCGGCACGAACAACACGGGAAACTGCAATGCACCCGACATTGCCGCAGGCATCGAAGCCATCGTGCAAGAGCTCAACAAGCGCCTGCCGCAGTCGAAGATTCTACTATTGGGCATCTTCCCCCGGGGTGAAAAGCCAGATGCTCCGCAACGTGGAAAAATCGCCGAGGTGAACCGCATCATCTCAAAACTCGATGGCAAGCAGAACGTCACCTTTCTCGACATCGGCCCGAAGTTTCTCACCCCTGAGGGTGTGATCAGCCAGGACATCATGCCTGACTTTCTGCACCCGAACGAAAAAGGCTACCGCATCTGGGCCGAAGCCATTGCAACGACGGTGAAGAAACTCCTGGGCGAAGCCCTTTGAAATGCAGACGCAAAAAAGCCGGAGACCCAAGTCCCCGGCTTTTGGAATGACCCATCTACTTACTTCGCAGGCTTCCAGTTGCGCACGAAGTCGAGGCACTGAGTGATTTCGGGCACGCTGGTCTCCCAGTTGTACTCGTATTCGCAATGGAGGGGGCCGGGATAGCCCTGGGCGGCGTATTCGGCGAGGATGGCGGAGATGTCGCTCTTGCCGGTGCCGAAGGGAAGATCATGGGCTTTAGGATCGCCAAATTCATTGAGGTCCTTCATGTGGCTGTCAAAGATGCGGCCTTTGAGGATCTTGATGCAGTCCACGGGATTGAGGCCGCTACGCACCCAGTGGCCGACGTCGGCGCAGGAACCCATGCGAGGATCGCGATCTTTCACGAGACCAAGGACGTAGTTGGGGTCCCAGAACATGTAAGCGCGGTCGAGGGGGCGCTTCGGATGGTTATGAATGGCCATCTTGATGTCGAATTCCTTCACCAGAGCTTCGATTTTGTCGAGTGCGGTGACATCGGGCTCGGTGACGACGACGCCGATGCCGACCTTTTTGCAGAACTCAAAAATCTTGCGGTTGCCAGCATCATCCTGACCAAGTCTGACGACACCATAACCGACTGCGGTAAGGCCCTTGGCTTCGAGGTGCTTCATGACCTTGTCGATCATTTCCGGAGTGGCGTTGTGGTCCCACTTGGAGTTGTCGTCGAATTTCTGACCGGGGAAGAACTCGATGGTTTTGCCGCCGCACTGGGCGGTTTTGTCGATGGCTTCAAACACCGTGTAGAGGCGGAAGCTGTAGGCCTGACAACCAGCGAAGAACTGGCCGACTTTGGCAGACTCGGGGATGGTGGCCGCAAAGGATGCGGTGACGAGGAGGAGTGATAGAAGGAGGTGCTTCATGGGTGGTGGAAGGGAAAGTCTGGCGAGTTCCTGGCGAAATGGAAGAACTGAGAATGGAAAATGGGGCCGGGGAGCAACGTTGTGAAGACATGCTAAAACATTCGATCCTGTTTTTGATCTCTACGGTGGCCGCCCTGGCGCAACTGCCTACGGCGAAGCCCATTCCACGGCTTCAGGCAGTGCCGCTGCCGCATCACATCACGTCCTTTCAACTCGACGGGCGTGAACTCACGGCCATGCATTTCGATCCGCAGGACATGCGACCGTTTTGGTACCCAATCCGGTCTTCCAAGAATGTGAGCCTGACACGCATGGGACATCCGCATGATCCGCTCACGCATTCGCACCACAACAGCGTGTGGGTAACGCACAACATGGTGAACGGCCTCGATTTCTGGGGTGACTACGCGAAGAAGCAGGGCCGCATTGTGAATGTGGAGGTGTCGCGGGAAGGTTACGAAGACACCGACGAATTTGCCTCCATGCGGATGGTGAACCACTGGATCAGTGAAGCAGACAAGTCGATTCAACTGACCGAGGTGCGACGCACGGAGATCCGCCCCATCGACGGGGCCAAGAGCTGGTTCATGATTATCGATCTGGAGTTTTCACCCCCCAAGGGCAAGACGGCGACGTTCGGTGCCACGGGCTTCGGACTGGTGGCGGTGCGAATGGCGAAGAGCATCGGCGTGCATGACGGCGGTGGCCGCATTTTGAACTCCGAAGGGCTGATCAATGAGGAGGCGATCTTCCGCAAACCGGCGCGGTGGTGCGACTACAGCGGGCGCATCACCAATGACGCAGACGGCTTCGGTGGCATCACCCTGATGAATCACCCCATGAATCCGCACAACCCGACCGCCTTTCATGTACGCAACGACGGCTGGATGGGCTGCTGCCTGAGTCTGGACACGCCTGTGGAGGTCACCGAGGAGAAAAAATTGCGCGTTCGCTACGCCCTCTGGGTGCATGACGGAGTGGCAACGCAGGCCGAAAGTGAAGCGCAGTGGCAGAAGTTCATCGAAATGCCCGTGGTGGATTTGGCGCTCAAACCGGCCAAGAAGTGAGCATGGCCGAATACCCCGCTGCCTTGGAGGAACTGATCACCTTTTTCGAAGCGCTGCCGGAAGGCGAGCGGCGGGAGAATTTGATCGACCTAGCGGCTGCCGCTGCAACCTGTGCGCCCAAGGAGGGCGCAAAGTTCGATTTAGAAGATGTGCGGCACGATGTGGAATGCACCGATACCGTCGGGGTGCATGCCCGGCTTGAAAACGGGGACCATGTTCATTTTGCCATCAGCCTGGGGCCGAAGGTGCAGACGCTGACCAAAGCGATGACCACGATCCTGTGTCGAGGACTGAACGGATCGACGCTGGCGGAAGTCCTGGAGGTGCCGCAGGATTTTGTGCCGCGCATCATTGGCGCAGACTTGGTGCGGCTGCGGAGCCAGACGGTCTATTATGTACTGGGCCGGATGAAACAGGCGGCCCGGAAACTGCAGCAGAGCTGAGCTACACCAGCTTGGTCGTCTCTCCCGTGCGCAGTTCTTCGGGAATCTGACCGACAAAGCGGGGTGCGAGGTCGATGGCCTCGAAAATTTGGTGAATTTCCATCTGGCTGATGTCCCCGACTCGGTCGATTTCAAAATAAACCAGATCGTGGCGGGCATCCACCTTGTAACGGACCCTGGGAAAGTGGTCCATTTGATTACGGAGTTGCATTATCGTGGACTCCGAACGGAGACCGGGAGCATAAATTTCGACTTCGATCATGGCTGGTATGGCAACGGTTCTACCGGAATTGCCCGCCAGAGCCAAGCAAAACCTGCCGGTTGCCCACAGACAGTATTCCAGTTTGACAGATGGGGGGTGTCGTCCTATTCTCGCCGCCCCTTTCCCCGCTAATTTTATGGCCAACATCCGCTCCGCAGAAAAAGACATCCGCAAAACGACGGTCCGCACCGCTCACAACCAGACGGTGAAAAGCCGCATTCGCACCCTGCGCAAGAAGGTGATCGCCGCCTTGGACAAAAAGGACGCAGCCGCAGCCGCAGCCAGCCTCAGCGAGTTCGCCTCCGCCACCGACAAGGCCGCCAAGACCAAGGTGCTCAAAAAGAACACCTCGTCCCGTCTGAAGAGCCGCCTTGCCGTCAAGGTCAGCGCCCTGACGAAGTAAATCGGTCCATTTGACCCAGTACAGATTTTAACACGGCATCTCGCAAGAGATGCCGTTTTTTGTTTGTCGGACGAGGCAAGGCCAGCCAAAGATCGCCCTCCACCATGATCACCCGCCACAAAATCGCCCCCAACGGCCCTGAGTTCTCCCGTCTCGTCTATGGCACCTGGCGCATTCTCGACGAGACCGACCCGGCCAACTGCTCCCCGCAGGCGCTGCTCAGCCGCTTCAAGGCCTGCGCCGACATGGGCATTACCACGTTCGACACGGCGGAGATTTATGGCGTTTACAAGGTCGAGGAGGCCATGGGCGGCGCGCTGAAACTCGACCCCGCCTTTCGCGGCAAGATCGAGATCGTCACCAAAAGCGGCATTTATATTCCCTGCGAGTACCATCCTGACCGCAAAGTGGCGCACTACAACGTGACCGCCGCCCGCATCATCAAAAGCGCGGAGAAATCCCTGCGCTTCATGGGCATTGATGAAATCGACCTGCTGCTCGTACACCGCCCCGACTGGCTGACCAGTGCCGACGAAACGGCCGAGGGCCTGAACAAACTGCTGAAGGATGGCAAAATCCGCAGCGCCGGTGTCTCGAACTACAATGTGCATCAGTTCGAGTTGCTGAACTCGCGCATGGACCAGCCGCTGGTGACAAATCAAGTCGAGTTCAGCCTGCTGCACATGGACCCGATTTACGACGGCACGGCCGACCAGTGCCAGCGCCACCGCATTCTGCCCATGGCGTGGTCACCCCTGGCCAAAGGTGCGCTGATGGACACCACAGAACCCGCTGCTGTCCGACTTCATGCGAAGGCGGCTGAGCTTTCCGCCAAGTACAATGGTGCCACGCTGGACCAGCTCGCCTACGCCTGGATCATGGCGCATCCTTCCTGCCCGCTACCAATCATCGGCACGAATAAGCTGGAGCGCATCCAGGCCGTGGCGAAAGCAGCGGACATCAAGCTGGCGCGCGAAGACTGGTACGGTCTCTGGGAGGCCGCCAAGGGTCACGGCGTGCCGTAAGCGGCAGCTCCACGCAACTGATCGTGGTGAATCATGTTCACCTGCCAGTTCCAGGGCCAGCGGCCGGGATTGCTCCAGTGGAACGCCCATGGCTCGGTGAATTGATTCACATGCCCTGAGATGAGCTGGCTGTAGCCAATGCCGTTGCCTTCGAGGCGGATCATCATGGTAGCCATACCCTGCCCTTTGGCCGCCCGGATCGTGGTCTTGTCCGTCTTCAAAGTCAGCGTGAAAAAGCCGCTGAGATACTTGCGCCCGTCCCGCAGGGCGGTTTCGCGGTTGTGGCCGAAGGCATCGGTGTAATCCGGTGCCATCAACCTCTCCAGTTTCTTCCAGTCACGATTCTCTACCGCTTCGATCAAATTCGCCTGCGCGGCACGCACCTGCGTCTCCGGCGAACGTCCAAAAACCCACCAAACCAGCCAGAGTCCCTCGATGACAAACAGAACCAGCAGACCGCGAAGGAGGATCTGCTTCATATTAAAGGAGAGCCAGTTGTCCGGCGGAGTCCGATGAAGCCACGCAGAAACTCACCGTGCTGCTGCTGCGACGGCGCACGACTTCGATGGTGGGTGTGGGCTTGTGGCGTTCGGCACACACGACTCGGGCCTCATTGGCTCCTGCACTGTCGAGCGCCTGGCGGATGTACCGAGAGGCGGTCGCAGGATCATTGCAGTCATCACTCAAATGCCCCAGCACAACATGACTCAGGCCAGGATGCGCGACTTCACGCACGAGTTCGGCGGCCTGTTCATTGGAAAGATGGCCGTGGCGGGAACTGATGCGCTGCTTGGTGGACCATGGGCGCTTGGTGTCGTTTTCGAGCAACTGGGTGTCGTAATTGGCCTCTATAAAGAGGCTGTCGGAGTTCCTGAGCCGGTCTTTGATCAAATTCGTCACAAAACCAACGTCACTGAGCACTCCGAGACGGGATTCCTCATCGGCGATTACAAAACCCACCGGATCGACTGCATCGTGGGGAACGGGAAAAGATTCGATGCGCAGGTCCTGAAACTCAAAAGCCGCTCCAGTCGTCATGAGCCGCCAGGGGGGGGGCTTGCGAAAACCCAGGCTGCTGGCGAGCGTTTCCTGCGTCAGGGCAGTGCAGAACAGGGGCACCTGGCGTTTGCGGCTCAGCACCTCAATCCCACCCGTATGGTCCTGATGCTCATGGGTCAGCAGGATGCCCTCCAGCATGTCGAGGGAAAAGCCACAGGCGTCCAGGCGGAGGCAGATTTGCTTGGCACTCAAACCCGCGTCGAGGAGCAGCGTGGTGCGTTCCGTCGAAATGACGGCGCAGTTCCCCGAACTGCCGCTGCCGAGAATTGTGAGACGAACCATGGGCAGTTTCTAGCGGCTAGCCCGGTCAGATGCAAGGCGGATGAGGCCTGCAAACCCCCGATGCGTGCAAGAATGTGACTTTAGCGTAAAATAAGCGTGTTCTTGGCAGATAGAATGCTGGTTGATTTACTTCCTTGCATGGCCTAAATGCCGACCCCTTTTGACGCAAAAATGAGAAACCACGGACTCCCCCCGAAACAAGGCCTATATGACCCGCAATTCGAACACGATGCCTGCGGCGTCGGTTTCATTTGTCAGATGAAAGGCAAACGCTCTCACGCCATCGTGCAGCAGGGGTTGACCATCCTGATCAACCTGGACCATCGCGGAGCGGTGGGGAGCGAAAAAAACACCGGAGACGGCGCTGGCATCCTGATGCAGGTGCCCGACAAATTTCTCCGCAAGGTGGCTACCAAAGAGGGTTTCACCCTGCCTGCTGAAGGTCAATACGGTGTGGCCATGGCCTACTGCTCACCCGATGCCGCCCATCGTGCGGCCGCAGCTCGTGCCTTTGAAAAAGTGGCTGAAGAAGAAGGCCAGAAAGTGCTCGGCTGGCGCGATGTCCCGGTGGACAATTCCATGATCGGCATCACGGCGAAGGCCAGCGAGCCCTTCATGCGCATGGCCTTCGTTCAGCGTGGAGAAAACTGCCCCGATCAGCAGACCTTTGAGCGCAAGCTCTACATCATCCGCAAGCGTGCGGTGACCGCCATTCGCACGGCAGAGGCGGACAGTTTCTGGTACTGCTCCAGCCTGTCCTCCCGCACGATGGTTTACAAAGGCATGCTCATGCCCGAGCAGGTGGGGCAGTATTTCCTCGATCTACAAGATCCGGACATGGAATCGGCTCTGGCGCTGGTGCATTCCCGTTTCTCGACCAACACTTTCCCAAGCTGGGAGCGTTCGCATCCGTATCGCTACATCGCCCACAACGGCGAAATCAACACGCTGCGTGGCAACATCAGTTGGATGAAGGCACGTCAGTCCCTGCTGGCCAGCCCGCTTTTCCCGGATGTCAAAAAACTCTTCCCCATCGTCAACGAAAGCGGCTCCGACTCCGCCATGTTCGACAACGTGCTGGAACTGCTCGTCATGGGTGGCCGCTCGCTGCCGCATGCCATGATGATGATGATTCCTGAGCCCTGGAGCGGCCATGAGTCGATGGATGACCAGCGCAAGGCCTTCTACGAATACCATTCCTGCCTGATGGAACCTTGGGACGGCCCTGCCTCCGTAGCCTTCACCGACGGCACCATGATGGGTGCCACTCTGGACCGCAACGGACTGCGTCCTTCCCGCTACTACGTCACCAAGGACGACCTCGTCATCATGGCTTCCGAAGCCGGTGTCCTGCCCATCGCTCCTGAAAATGTGAAGCTCAAAGGCCGCCTGCAGCCTGGCAAGATGTTCATCGTGAACATGGAAGAAGGCCGCATCGTCCCCGACGACGAGATCAAGGCGAAGATCGCCGCTGAGAAGCCCTACCGCGAGTGGCTGGATAAGCACCTTGTACACCTCGCTGACATCAAGGACGGCGACCCGGTTGCCCCGCCTGACCACGAAACCATGCTGCAGCGCCAGCAGGCCTTCGGTTACAGCTTTGAAGACCTGCGCAAGCTCATGGTTCCCATGGGCAGGGAGGGCGTGGAAGCCATCGGCTCCATGGGCACCGACATCCCGCTGGCCGTCCTCTCGAACAAATCAAAGCTGCTTTACGATTACTTCAAACAGCTCTTTGCCCAGGTCACCAACCCGCCGATTGACTGTATCCGCGAAGAGATCGTCACTTCGCCAATCACCACCATTGGTGCGGAAGGCAATCTGCTCGATCCGACACCTGAAAGCTGCCACCTGATTGAGCTTAAGACGCCGATCCTCAGCAATGAAGATCTGGCCAAGCTCAAGAGCGTGGCTCAGGGCCAGTTCAAAGCCGCTACCATCAACATCCTGTTTGATCCCAAAGAGGGTGCTGTCGGTCTGGAGAAGGCCATGGCCAAGATCTGCGCCAAAGCAGACGAACTGGTCACGCAAGGATGGAACATCCTCATCCTTTCCGACCGTGGTGTCTGCGCTGACAAGGCGGCCATCCCGGCCCTGCTCGCCGTCGGTGGTCTGCATCACCACCTCATCCGCAAAGGCACCCGCACCCAGTGCGATCTCGTGCTGGAATCCGGCGAACCCCGCGAAGTACACCACTTCTGCACCCTCATCGGTTACGGCTGCGGAGCCATCAATCCTTACCTCGCCTTCGAAACGCTCGATGACATGATCCGCCAGGGTCTGCTGGTCAAGATCGACCACAAGACGGCGGTGTACAATTTCATCAAGGCGGCCACCAAGGGCGTCATCAAGGTCGCCTCGAAGATCGGCATCTCCACGATGCAGAGCTATCGCGGTGCGCAGATCTTTGAAGCCGTCGGCCTCAGCCAGAGCGTGGTGGACAAGTACTTCACCTGGACCGCCACTCGCATTGAAGGCAGCGACATCAAGGTCATCGCCGAAGAAGCCATCCAGCGCCATCTGCGCGGCTTCCCAGAGCGCGATTCCCAAGTGCATGCCCTCGACGTCGGCGGTGATTACCAGTGGCGCAAGGAAGGTGAAGCCCATCTCTTCAATCCGCTCACGATCCACACGCTGCAAAAGGCTGTTCGCACCGGCAGCTACGAAACTTTCCAGCAGTACACCGCCCTAGTAAACACGCAGGTGAAGCAGTTCTACACCCTGCGCGGCCTGCTGGACTTCAAGGCACGCAAAGCGGTGCCGATCGAGGAAGTCGAATCCGTCGAGTCCATCATGAAGCGCTTCAAGACGGGCGCGATGAGCTACGGCTCCATTTCCAGCGAAGCACACGAAGCCCTCGCCATCGCGATGAACCGTATCGGCGGCAAGTCGAACACCGGTGAAGGCGGCGAAGATGAAGCACGCTACACCTGGACCAATGAAAAGGGCGACTCGAAGAACAGCGCCATCAAGCAGGTGGCTTCCGGTCGTTTTGGCGTCACCAGCCTCTACCTGTCCCAGGCACGTGAAATCCAGATCAAGATGGCCCAGGGTGCCAAGCCCGGTGAAGGCGGTCAGCTTCCTGGCACGAAAGTGTATCCATGGATCGCCAAGGTGCGTGGTTCCACGCCGGGTGTCGGCCTCATCTCGCCGCCGCCGCATCACGACATCTACTCCATCGAGGATCTGGCCCAGCTCATCCACGACTTGAAGAATGCGAACCGCGCTGCACGCGTCAGTGTGAAACTCGTCTCCGAAGTCGGCGTCGGCACCATCGCTGCCGGTGTGGCCAAGGCTCACTCTGACGTCGTTCTCATCTCCGGTTTCGACGGCGGCACTGGAGCCTCCCCGCAGACCTCCGTGAAACACGCTGGCCTGCCATGGGAACTCGGCCTCGCTGAAACCCATCAGACCCTCGTTCTTAACAATCTGCGCAGCCGCATCGTCGTCGAAGCGGATGGCCAGATGAAAACCGGACGCGACGTCATCATCGCCGCTCTTCTTGGCGCCGAGGAGTTCGGCTTCGCCACCGCTCCGCTCGTCACGCTGGGCTGCATCATGATGCGCGTCTGTCATCTGAACACCTGCCCCGTCGGTGTCGCCACCCAAGATCCGCAACTGCGCGCCAAGTTCAGCGGTGATCCTGAGCATGCCGCCAACTTCATGCGCTTCATCGCCATGGAAGTGCGCGAACTCATGGCCAAGCTCGGCTTCCGCACGCTGCAGGAAATGGTGGGGCGCACGGAAGTGCTCGAGGCCCGCGACGCGATCGATCACTGGAAGGCACGCGGCATTGATCTTTCCAACCTGCTTTATCAGCCGGACGTCGGCCCTGAAGTCGGACGTTTCTGCACCGAAGTGCAGGATCACGGCATCGACCGCTCGCTCGACATCACCACGCTCTTGGACCTGTGCAAACCGGCCATCGAGAAGGGTGAAAAAGTCACCGCGACCGTCGCCATCCGCAACGTCAACCGCACCGTCGGCACGATCCTCGGCAACGAGATTACCAAGCGCTACTGGCACGGTCTGCCGGATGGCACCGTTCACATCAAGTTCAACGGCACCGCCGGTCAGAGCTTCGGTGCCTTTGTTCCCAAAGGTGTCACTCTCGAACTTGAAGGCGACGGCAATGACTACATCGGCAAGGGCCTCAGCGGCGGCCGCATCGTCATCTACCCGCCGGAAGCCTCCGACTTTGCCGCCGAAGACAACATCATCGCCGGCAACACCGCGCTCTATGGCGCGACCAGCGGCGAGCTCTTCCTGCGTGGCAGGGCGGGCGAACGCTTCGCGGTGCGCAACTCCGGTGTGGACACCGTCGTCGAAGGCGTGGGTGACCACGGCTGCGAATACATGACCGGCGGCCGCGTGGTCGTGCTCGGCACCACCGGGCGCAACTTCGCCGCAGGCATGAGCGGTGGCGAGGCTTACGTCTTGGATGAAGAGGGCGATTTCGCCACCCGCTGCAACACGCAGATGGCTGGCCTCGAAAAACTCGAGGACAAAGCTGAGATCGACAGTCTTTACGAACTCATCAAAAAGCACGCCGACCTCACCAAGAGCCAGAAAGCCTTCAAGGTGCTCGCACTCTGGGAGCAGATGGTGCCCAAGTTTGTCAAAGTGATGCCCAAGGACTACAAGCGTGTGCTCCAGGCCATCAAGAAGGCCACCGACGACGGTCTCACCGGCGACGACGCCCTCAACGCCGCCTTTGAAGCCAATGCCCGCGACGTCGCCCGTATCGGCGGCAGCTAGAATCGAGATCACTCGCTACAAACCAACAGACATCACCTTTTCACAGACAAGAGACCATGGGAAAACCAACCGGCTTCATCGAATTCGAACGCGAAATCCCCGCTGACCGCGATCCGCTTGAGCGTGTCAAAGATTGGAAGGAATTCCACCTGCACCTGCCAGAGGACCGACTGAAAAATCAGGGCGCTCGCTGCATGGACTGCGGCATTCCGTTCTGCCACAGCGGCACCATGATCAGCGGCATGGCCAGCGGCTGCCCGATCAACAACATCATCCCCGAGTGGAATGATCTTGTCTTTCGTGGCCTGTGGAAAGAGGCGCTCGACCGCCTGCACAAGACGAACAACTTCCCGGAATTCACCGGCCGCGTCTGCCCTGCTCCCTGCGAAGGCTCCTGCGTTCTCGGCATTCATGAGCCGCCGGTAACGATCAAGAACATCGAAGTCAGCATCATCGACAAGGGCTGGGAAGAAGGCTGGGTGAAACCCGACCTGCCAGACCAGCGCACCGGTAAAAAAATCGCTATCATTGGCTCCGGGCCAGCCGGCCTCAGCGCCGCCGCCCAGCTCAACAAGGCTGGCCATACCGTCACCGTTTTTGAACGTGCCGACCGCCCCGGCGGCCTGCTCATGTATGGCATCCCCAACATGAAGCTCGACAAGAACGAGGTCGTCCTCCGTCGTGTGAAGCTGCTCGAAGACAGCGGCGTCATCTTCAAGTGCAACGTCACTGTCGGCACCGACATCACCGCCGAACAGCTCCTCAAGGATTTCGACGCTGTCGTCATCTGCACGGGTGCCACCAAACCACGCGATCTGCCAATTCCCGGCCGCGAAGTGAAGGGCATCCATTTCGCCATGGACTTCCTCACGGCGAACACGAAAGCCGTCCTTGATCCTTCCGGCAAATACATCACCGCCGACGGCAAGAACGTCGTCATCATCGGTGGTGGTGACACTGGCACCGACTGCGTGGGCACCAGTGTGCGCCACGGCTGTACCACCGTCACCCAGCTCGAAATCATGGCCAAGCCGCCGCTCACTCGTGCTGCGAACAATCCATGGCCCGAATGGCCCAAGACCTACAAGATGGACTACGGCCAGGAAGAAGCCGCTGCCAAGTTCGGCGACGATCCCCGCGTCTATCTCACCACCGCCACCCACTTCGAAGGCGATGCCGATGGCAATGTCAAAGCCGTCCACGTCGTCAATGTCGAGTGGAAGAAGGACGAAAAGGGCAATTTCGGACCGCAGAAGATCCCCGGCACCGAGAAAATCCTCCCCGCCGACCTCGTTCTCCTTGCCATGGGTTTCCTTGGGCCTGAACAGCCCCTGCTCGAAGCCCTCAACATTGAGCGCGACCCACGCAGCAACGTGAAAGCCGAGCACGAGAAATACACTACCAGCATCCCCGGCGTCTTTGCCGCCGGTGACTGCCGCCGTGGCCAATCTCTCGTCGTCTGGGCCTTCAACGAAGGCCGCGGCGCCGCCCGCGAGTGCGACCGCTTCCTGATGGGCGAAACTGCTCTGCCGTAATCAAGTCATTTCATGCGGCCTGGGATTCGCAAGAGTCCCAGGCCTTTTGTTTGGCTGGTTTAAGAAATTCGGGTTCGACGCAGCGCCTTAAGTTCTCTTTTCAGTGGCAGCCAATACTGACGATCTGCCGCGCGTTCAGTCAACTCCTCCTCAAGCAATGCTCTCTCCAAAGGCTCAACTTGGCCGTGAATGGCCTGCTGTAACAGCGGCCGCTGAGAAACACACCGCCGAACTGGCTCAGGTTGGTTGTTCGCCAGCTCAATCAAAAGATCCGCTGTGCGCAGCTCAAGCAGCCAAAAGTCCAGCCGTTCGGGCGTGACGTCCTCACGGAACTCAAAATGATGCGCCTCCATGAGCCGACGAATCATCGGCCAGTCCTTGTCGCACTGCGTTTTCTTGGCTTTCACCAAATCAGGCACAGCCAGCAGATTGCATTCGGAACCATCGGCGAGTTCCAAAGTGGTACGTCTGTCCCAGAGTTGATCGAAGGAATCAACTCCACGCATCTTTGACATCACGTCCACTCTCAGACCGGCACATTCCGGGTGCTGACAGCGAAAGTGAATGGCGTGCCCCCTCTCCAAGTAAGCTGTTTCAAACGGCGGCACGGCGATCACCGGTGCCTGAAGTTCCGCGAGAGCTTCTTTCAGTCGCGCAAGGTTGGCAGGCTCCGCCAGGATGGCAAAGTCGGAGTCACGGCTAAACTCCGCTGCGCCGTAAAACACGCAGGCCTGCCCGCCTATGAGCAGACATTGCACCTGGTGAGTTGCCATCGAAGAAAGGACTTTGAGTATCGGGTTCGGGATCAAGGCTGCCTCCGAGGGTGAGATAGGTCTGCCAGAGTTTGGCGCTTTCTTCCCAGCGCTGCAAGGGAGTAAGCCGGTACCAGGATGCCCATTCCTCCCCCACAAGTTCCTCGGGAGAAATTGGCGCAGGCATTCGCTCGGCTGACATGCCGCCACGATAGTCAAACCATCCTCTTTGTCACCGCTTTTAAAGCCCACTCCATGGCGCGGCATTCAAGCCGCATCGGATCAGACCGCCCAATTTAAGTGGAAATTCCGCTTACTTCTGAGCATCCTTCAGGCTCCGCTTGTCTCCCTTCCGATGCGCCTGCCAATCGTCCTCATCGTCCTTCTCTACAGCAGTTCCCTGCTGGGGCAGACCATCGTTGGCGGCAAGCAGTATGAACGCTCCGTGACGGAGACCGGTCCGAAAGGTGAGTGGGTGGTGTATGAGAAAGGTGCGCCGCAAAACGATGGAACGCGGCGCTGGCTGACCCAACGTGTGCTGGTTGAGCTGGCTCCAGGCACGCAGGCGGCCTCGCTGGTTAAGGTAGCTGGTGTCGCGCAGGCGTCTGCGCGAGGTAAGTATGCCGTCGTGGAATTCGCTGGGAATGCGGACGCGGCCATCGCGGGAGCTGTCAGCCTGCTCCAGGCACCCGGCGTGCTGGCAGCAGAGCCGATGCTCGCGCATCAGTTGTTCCACCGCTTTGTGCCCAATGACCCTTACTTCGCCTACAACGCCGCGAATCCGGGCTACCAGTGGCATCTGCAAAACACCGGCCAGAACGGTGCCACGGCAGCCTCGGATGTGAATGTGGTGAGCGTCTGGGACACCTTGAAAGGCACAGGGATACGGATCGGCATTGTGGATGACGGCCTGGAGGTGGGGCATCCCGACCTCGCACCGAACGTGGATCTCGCCAACAGCTTCGATTTCAACGACAATGACAACGATCCCTCGCCAGGGGCAACGAACTTCCACGGCACCTCCTGCGCAGGGGTGGCGGCAGCACGCGGCAACAACGGCATCGGTGGCTCTGGCGTGGCACCCGAGGCCACGCTGGTGGGCATCCGCTTGATCGCCGCACCCACCACCGACCAGCAGGAGGCGGATGCCTTCGCCTACAAGTCGGACATCATCTCAGCCAAGAGCAATAGCTGGGGGCCGTACGACGGCGCTTTTGGCTACGCCGGCCCCGGAGCGCTAAGTGCGCAGGCGCTGGCCGATGCTGCCACTGCTGGACGCGGCGGCAAAGGTACAGTGTTCCTTTGGGCGGCTGGCAATGGCAACCTCAACGGGGATGACTCAAACTATGACGGCTGGGCCAATTCGATCTACGCCATCGCCGTCTCCGCGATGAACGACATCGGCCGGTCCGCCTATTACAGCGAGCCTGGGTCGAACATCCTTGTCTGCGCCCCCTCCAACGGCGGTAAAGAGGGCATCACCACCACGGATCGCACCGGTGCGCTGGGTTACAATGTAGATGGCGGCACGGTCGAATACCCCGACTTCGCCGATAACAACTACACCAACACCTTTGGCGGCACCTCTTCGGCCACACCTGCGGTGGCGGGCGTCGTGGCGCTCATGCTACAGGCAAACCCGAACCTCACCGCGCGCGATGTCCAGGAAGTTCTCGTGAGCAGTGCCACGCAGAATGATCAGTTCGACGGTGACTGGATCACCAACGGGGCCGGTTTTCACTTCAACGTCAAATACGGGGCCGGTCTGGTGAATGCGCAGCAGGCCGTCTCCCTGGCCTCGACCTGGACCAATCTCGCCCCGCTTCAATCGCACAACTACACTGCCACCGCGATGAATCTCGCCATCCCGGACTTCGATGGAAACGGCGTCTCGAAAACCTTCACGGTGCCAATCAGTGACAATCTGCGCCTGGAGCACATCACCGTCCACGTCAAAGCCACTCACCCGAACCGTGGCAATCTGGAATGGCGTCTCATCTCCCCCAGCGGCATCTCGGTGCGGCTGGCCCGTGCGCGCTTCAATGACAACGGTGCCGACATCGACTGGACCTTCATGACCCCGCATTGCTGGGGCGAGCGCTCTGTGGGCGACTGGAAACTGCAAGTCATCGATCAGGTCGTTGGAGATGTCGGCACACTGACTGACGCCACCCTCACCTTCTATGGCACGCCAGCGGACAGTGCGCTGCCGTTGCCCGTCATCACCTCCAACTGGATCGTCTCGGGCCGCGAGGGCTGGGCGGTGAACCAGCAGATGACCGCCTCCAATTTTACCACGAGCTTTGATGCAGGAACTTACGACACCGGCGGGCTGCCTGCGGGCCTCTCGCTCAATCCCACCACTGGGCTGATCTCCGGTATGCCGCAGGTGACCGGATTGTTTCAAGGCTGGCAAAGCGCCACAAACGCCACCGGCACCAACAGTGAGTTTGCCTACTTTTACATTCTTGCCGCGACCCCGGCCCTGTCTGTCGCGGTGGAACAGCCAACCAGCCTCAAAATCGTTCCCTTTGGATATGGTGATCCTTACAGCGAAACCGTCACGACCTATGATGGCGTGGATGCTGTGCAAACCGCTGCCGTTGGTGACAGTGAGTACTCCGGCATCGAGTTCACTGTAAACGGACCGGCGCGGCTGGAATTTGAATGGAAGGTTTCATCCGAAAAAAACTACGACTACCTCGTGCTGGCGGTGGACGGATACGTGCGCGACTACATCACGGGAGAGATCGACTGGAAAAAATCCACGACTGATGTCGGCCCCGGCCCGCACAACATCGACATCTATTACATCAAGGATCAAGCGGTGGCCAAAGGTCAGGACGCAGGCTGGATCGATCAAGTCGTCATCACCCCGACAACCACGGCCCCGGTCATCATCACCAGCACCCTGGACGCCTACCAGGGCGTGTACTTCCGGCAGACCATCATGGCCTCGAACGCGCCTGCAACTTATACCGCCGAGGGGCTGCCAGACGGACTCACGCTGGATGCCACGACGGGCCTACTCTACGGCAGCGTGGCCACGCCTGGAAGCTATCAGATCACGATTCATGTCACGAATACCTTTGGCACCACCACCCAGACCGTCACCCTTCAGGTAGGAACCGTGGAACAGGGACTGGCAGTGGTCTTGAATGCCCCCACGCAAAGCTTCACGACGGCAGGTGATCTCACCTGGGTGCCGCAGTGGCTGTACGCTCATGACGGAGTTGATGCGGCACGCAGCGGTGCCATTGGCGATCTCCAGCACAGCGAGATGTCCACCACGGTCATCGGCCCGTGCAAAGCCACCTTCTACTGGGGCGTCTCCTCTGAGGCTGGCTACGACTTCCTGCGCTTCTACATCGATGGCGTCGAACAGGAGGCCATCAGCGGTGAAGTCGGTTGGACGCGAAAAGGCTACCTGATTCCCGCTGGCACCCACACCCTAAAATGGGACTACATCAAAGACGAATTCAGCGCCTCCGGTCTCGACTCCGGCTTGGTCGATCAATTCGGCATTTACTTCGATATGGACGGTGACGGTGTTTCCTCCGATCTCGAAGCCTGGTTCGGCACCAGCGACTCTGATCCCAGAAGCTTCCCGCAGACCATTCTCTCTCGTACCACGAGCACCACGTTGCAGTTTCCCTCAGTGCCGAACAACGATTACCTCATCGAATACAGCGACGACATGCAGACCTGGACGCCGTACATCTTCACCGCAACAGGCGCATCCTCCCTCTGGACGGATTTGGACGCCGTCAAAAAAACCAGCCGCTTCTACCGGGTGGGGATTCCCTGATCACTTCAATCCCTGCAGGAAGCGGCGGAAAAAAGCCACTCCTGCTTCCAAATCGCTCACGGCGATGAACTCATCCTTCGTGTGCGCCTGCGCAATCGAACCCGGACCAATCGCAATGGCAGGCGTGCCTGCGGCGGAAAGGAAGGCGGCATCGCAGAACCAGGGCGCGCCGGTGAGTTCTGATCCAGCGGCCATCAATTTCTGCACCAGTGGATTGGCGGGATCTGTGTCGAGATGAAACGCCTCGCTGACGACGGTGACATGGGCGGTTTCATCCATCCGCTTAACGAACTCCGTCAACAATGCCAGCGCCCCACCGGCACGCTGTAGTCCCGGCGTGGTGCGAATGTCCACGCGCAGTTTGCAGGCGTCTGCGACGATGTTACTGCGCGTGCCGCCCTGAATCATACCGAGGTTGATCGTGCTGGCCCCAAGCCATTCATCCACGCCACCAACTTCGGCCAAGATTTCGCGGAACTCCGTATCGAGTGCCGAAACAAGCGCCGCCATTTTCACAATCGCATTTACCCCCAGATGCGGCGTGGCACCATGCACTGCAACACCGGTGGTGTGTACATCCGCCCACAAGCAGCCTTTGTGCCGAAACACGGTCTTCAGACTGGTCGGCTCACCGATGATCGCGAGATCGTAGCGCCCGTGGTGTTTGGCAAAGTGTTGTGAGCCAAGCTGCGCGCTCTCCTCAGACATGAAACCGACGAAGTGTACTTCAACCGGCAACTCTGCGATTTCGTCACGCATCTCATGCAGCGCCCACAGCATGGAGGCCATCGGGCCCTTGGTGTCTGAAGACCCACGGCCCCACACTTTGCCGTCGCGCAGTTCTCCGCCGAAAGGGGTAATGGTCATGCCGCCGACGCTGACGGTGTCGGTGTGGGGGGCGAAGAGGATGCGTGGTTTGGGGGTGCCGTTTGCGCTTGGATGCGTTGGGAAGCGACCTATTACATTGGGGCGCGCAGGTTCGACTTCTTCGAGCGTGACCTCGGCACCGGCAGCCCGTAGAAAATCTGCGACATAGAGCGCGCATTGTTGCTCGCCGATGCAGCCGGTACCGGGGTCGCCGTCTGGGTTTACCGAGGGGATGCGCACGAGTGCCTGGGTGAGTTCGACGACGTTCGATGCAAGGGGAGGCATATGGAAGAAAGGCACAGGTGTCTGTCGGGCGCAAGTGCGCGCCAAAATTGTCCTGGAGTGTGTCGGATTTGGCAAAGAAGGACCTGCGGAGGGTTCCTTGCGGCATTGTTGTAACCCAGGTGCAACTTACGGCGTTTTTTGAGCTATGAAACTCCACCTCATATTCATACTTCTCGGCGGAATGGAGGTGTATGCCGCCGATCCAGCACCACCGGTCGTGACGGCCACCAAGGCCACGGATGGGAAGACGATCTTCCAAACCGTTTGCGCGCAATGCCATGGTGCCGACGGGGAAGGCAAGCCTGAGCTGAAGTCGCCATCCATCGCCGGGATGCCCTCTTGGTATGTGAACACACAGTTCGCCAATTTACGAGAAGGCCGTCGTGGACATGACGCGGCCGATCAGCAGTCATTCATGATGGCGGCGATCGCCAAGGCGCTGCAACCGGAGCAGATTAAGGCTGTGATCGCCCATGTGGAACAGATGCCCATGAAGGTTCCCACGGGGAAAGACCGGGAGATAGCGAATGCCAGTGCGCAGGATGGGATGCGGCTGTTTCAGGAACGCTGCATGGAATGCCATCGTTACAATGCCAGCGGTGAGATGGCTTTTGGCAGCCCGCCGCTTATCGGGCGTCAGAGCTGGTATCTGGAGGAGCAGCTCAAGAAATTCAAAGCTGGCAAACGTGGAGCCATCAAGAATGATGTGAATGGCGCAAAGATGGTCCAGATCACCAACTTCTTCGTCGAAGACGAGCAGATGCTGCGGGACGTGGTGGCCTACATTATGACGCTCAATCCCGATCCGGCGGCCTCGCCTGAAGAGCAGAAAAAGCAGGTCATCGAAGGCAGTCCGTTTGAGAGCGCTGCGCGGTGATCAGGCGTGAGCTTGAAGTTCTTTGACTGGCTCGCCTTTGCTGAGGGCCATGGGGCGGCCTACGGGGGTCATGACTTCGCGGCTGTAATCAATGCCGAGCAGGTTCTGAATGGTGGCATGGAGGTCTTCGACGCGGACGGGTTTCTCGGGTTCTTTTTTCTCGCCCTGGGGATCGGTGGAGCCGATGACGCGGCCACCAGCAAACCCGCCGCCTGCGACAAGCATGCTGAAGCCCTGAGGCCAGTGATCACGACCGCCGACGTTGTTGATTTTGGGCGTGCGCCCAAACTCACCGCCGCAGACGACGATGGTGCTTTCGAGAAGGCCGAGTTTTTTGAGATCGCGGATCAATGAGGCGTAGGCGGCATCGAGGATTTTCACCTGAGTGGCCTGGCCGTCGAAGTTGTTGGCGTGGGTGTCCCAGCCGTTGAGGGTGACTTCGACGCAGCGGACGCCGGCTTGAATGAGACGAACGGCAGCGAAGCAACCGCGGCCAAAGGGGGTGTCGCCATAGGCATTGAGCTCTTTGGCCGGAGCGTCGCTGACATTGAAGGCTTTTAACTGCTCGGAGGACATCATGTTGCGCGCGCGCTGCATGGAGATTTGGTGCAGTGTTTTGTTTTGATCCATGTCGGGCTCGCGTCCGCGAGCGAAGGCCTGCTCGACCAAGGCGAGGCCTTCCATGCGGCGGTCCAGGCGCTTGTCATCCACGCGTGCTTTGACATCCGGCACGGGGGACTTGGGGTCATTCATTTGGAACGCATCGTATTTCGCGCCAAAGAAACCGCCGCGGGCAGGCCATTGATTGGGCAGGATGGAAACATGCGTTGGGATTTCGATCTTCGCCTGCGGCAGTTCATGACAGACGATGGCACCGATGCTGGGGTGGATGAGCGTGGGATCGGGGCGGTAGCCGGTTTTGATGTTGTAGAAGGCGCGCTCGTGGTCGCCTTCTTTGCTGACCATGGAGCGGATCAGGGAGACGTCCTGCATGACGCTGGCGGTTTGTTCAAGACCGGCGGCGAAGTTCACACCCTTGATCGCTGTTGGGATGGCTTTGACGCCGCCACCGATTTTGGTTTCTGGATGCGGATCAAAGGTGTCGAGCTGGCTCGCAGCGCCGCCGAGCCAGAGCAGGATCACCGAGCGTGCGGGTTTGCCGGAGGGAGCTTTTGCCGCCTCGACGGCGAGGAGATCGGCGAGTGGCGTGAGCCAGGAGATACCTGCGACGCCAGCGCCACGGAGGAGAGTGCGGCGGGTGAGATGTTCGCTGCTGTTGCAGGCGTGAATCGTGTTCATGACGTTTAGTGGTTCCAGGAAAACTCGGTGGCGTTCATCAGCGTCCAGTAGAGGTCTGACATCGCGCTGCTGCGTGAGTTGGCGCTCTTGGACATGGCCAACTGGCCGGTGAAGTAGGTCTGCTCCGCCGACGTGGGGCGACGAGTGAAAATGGAAAGATAGGCCGCCTCCACGGCTGTGGCATTGTCGGGAGCGAGCATGCTGATGCGGGAACTTGCGTTGGCCAGCGGAGCGTTGTTGCTCGTGTTGTTGGTGATCATGTTGCCATTCATCAGCAGGAGGCGTTGAGGGATGGTGCCGCCGGCGTCTTCGAAGTTGTCCTCGCCGGAGTCGCCGTAGCGCTTGACGAAGTTGCCGACGTCGATGTCGCGCTTGATGCGGAGGAGGACGTGGGTTTCAGCATCAATGGTCCTGAGAGAGGCCGCTTGGATGACGCTGCCCGCCATCTGCTCGGGGCGCAGGCGTGTGACGGGAAAGGCGGCCCAGGCATTTTCTGCCGCTGTGGTCACTGGATGAGCGGGATCGCCGGACTGGCTGGCCATTTGAAAGGGCTGCGTACTGACGATGACCCGGATGAGGCGCTGCAGGTCGTAACCGTGGGCGAGGAAATCATCTGCCAGAAGTTCCATGCCCGCAGGAAAGGGGCCTTCGAGGGGGATTTCATCCACGGGTGAGACTAAGGGGCGGTTGAACAGGAGCGCCCACATGCGGTTCACGATGGCTCGTGCAAAGGCCTTGTTCTCCTTTGCCGTCACCCAGGCCGCCAGTTTGGCGCGTGGGGTGCCTTTGGCAGGGAGCAGTTCCGGCTTCCAGGGCACTAGGGGTGAGACTTTTTGCTCGTCGGGCCTGCCGAGGTAGCGGACTTTGTAGTTCCGCTTGGGATCATCGCGCAGGCCATTCAAGGCAAAATCCGCCTGGCCGAAGAAGGCGGCAAGCTGATGGAAATCCGTCTGTTTCCAAGTGCTGCCCAACTTGCCATCGTGGCATTGGACGCAGTCGATGCGTACACCGAGAAAGGCCCGGCTCACTTTTGCCGCCAATTTGACCGCGTCCGGACCTTTTTTATCCTCTTTAGTGACCGTGACGAAGTTCACTTCTGGGTTCGTGGTCCAGACGCCATTGGAATCGATCAAAGCGCGGGCAATCTGGTCATAAGGCCGGTTTTGCTGAAATGCATCGCTCAACCAAGCAACCAGCCGACGGCGGCGGTACATTAGGAAGGGGCCGTTTTCGATTCCCACGTAAACACGGGCTAGGCGCTCGGCCAGATAGTCGCTGGTGCGGCGGTCTGACAGCAGATGGGACAGCCACCATTGCGGTATATCCGTACCTTTGAGCGACTCCAGCATACGAAGCTCCTGCAAGGAAGGAATGCTGCCCGTCAGAGCCAGAGAGAGCCGACGCACCAGAGTGAGGTCATCCGCTTTCCCCGCAGGCTGCAACTGCTGCTGTGCCCAGGCCTTGTCAAAGTCCGCGTTCACCACCTGCGCGGCCTTTTGAATGTCATTCAACTGCGCTTTCGACACACCGAGAGAGCTTCCGACCTCCGGCACCGGCGGTGCCAGCAGTTCAGCCACTCCCCAAAAGGCTGCAGCGGCCAGTACACCGAGAATGACAGCATTGCGCAGCCAGAGCAGCCAGTTTGAGGTGGAGAGAGCGGAGTTCATGACGGGATGCTGCGTTCGAGCCTGTCTTTAACACGCGAAACAAGCATCGGTTTCCTCAGGAAGTTTGCAACAAACAGGTGGGAGCGGACTTTCATAGGCTTCTCCTGAATGACTGAACCTCCGCCGCTGCCTATTTTGCTGCCTCCGCCCCTGCCCGTGAGGAGGGAGGAAGATGTGGTGCCGCCGGAACTGCCTGGGATGGCCAAAGGTGAAGAGGGAGCGCTGGAAGTGGCGAATTCTGAGCCCCGGGGGAGCGGACCGGACCGGCTAAAGCCGGAACTACAGTACGTGCCTGGGGTAGGTGAGCGCTTTGGGGCAATGGGGGCGCAGGGAGAGCCGGACCGCCTAAAGGCGGGACTACAATACGCGCTCTCAGTAGATTCGCATGATAGCCCGAGTCCTGCTGTACCGCTGGTGGAAAAGCGGGGCTTTTTGAAAAAGGTGGGCTCGGGGTTGGATTGGCTTTTTGGGCTGGCGGCGCTGCTCTTGCTGCTGGCGGCGTGCTCGGTCATTCCGGTGCTGAATTTTTTGAGTCTGGGCTACCTGCTGCATGTGAGCGGCACGGTTGGGCGCACGGGGCGGTTTCGAGATGGATTCATTGGTGTGCGGAAAGCCGCCGTCCTGGGCAGCATCGCGGCGGGGGTCTGGCTGGTGGTGTGGCCGGCGCGTTTGCTCTCCACGATGTGGAAGGATGCGGAGCTCATCTCTCCTGGCAGCGGGGTGGCCAAAGCGTGGTATGCGGGGCTGATCGTCACCATCGTCATCACGCTCGTGCATGTTGTGTGGGCCTGCGTGCGCGGTGGGAAGCTGCGGCATTTCTTGTGGCCGCAGCCGTTGCGCTTCAGGCGCTGGCTGCGCACGCCGGAGAAGTTTGGCGATCTGCAACGCAAGGTCACTGAGTATGTTGTCGGACTGCGACTGCCGTTTTATTTCTGGCTGGGGCTGCGCGGGTTTGTGGGGGCGCTGGCGTGGCTGATTGTGCCCGTGGGCATCCTGCTCGTCGCTACGCGTCTGCCGGTGGGTGGTTCGGTGGTGCTCTCGCTGCTGGGTGGTGTGCTGCTGCTGGTGGCGATTCATCTGCCGTTTTTGCAGGCGCATTTTGCGCAGACGGACCGCTTCAGCGCCATCTTTGAGCTGCGTGAGGTACGGCGACTGTTTCTGCGGGCGCCGCTGGCGTTTTGGTTTGCTTTGCTGATTACCCTGCTGTTCGCGGTGCCGCTGTATCTATTGAAAATTGAACTGACGCCGCGTGAGCTGGCGTGGCTGCCGAGCCTGTTGTTTGTGATTTTCATCTTCCCGGCACGCGTGCTGACGGGATGGGCGATGAGCCGGGCCATGAGGCATGAGCAGCCAAGGCATTGGTTTCCGAGGTGGGTGGCGCGGCTGGGCATTTTGCCCGTGGCGCTGGCTTATACGCTGTTTGTGTATTTCACGCCGTATCTGTCGTGGAACGGAGCGTGGAGTTTGCTGGAGCAGCATGCGTTTTTGGTGCCAGCGCCGTTGATGGCGCTCTAAGAGGTTTGCGATTGTTTGCTGTGGTTGGCAGTGGTTTGCGGTTGTTGGGGAATGGGAGAGATGGGGGTGGTGTGGAGATGCGGGGACGCAATGACTTGGTGGCGGTGGGGCGATGAGAACGCTGCTGGAGAACGCGGCGTGTGCAGGAGGCGCTGGGTTTGCTTCACGGAGGTGGGACGCGACACCCAGGGGAGCGCTCGCTAAGGCTCGGCACCCCTGGGCTTCATGACGGAAGGCCGTTGGCCTTCTAGGCGGGGGGATCACGGAACTTCGTACGGTTGGTTAGCAGGTGTGTGCGCTGGGAACCGCACTCGGAGAGTGCGGACCAGTTCGCGCTTTGGCGGCATGGTTCTGAAGGTGGTTGGCGGAGCTTTGGAAAAGTGCGGGAGCGGTGAATCTGGGCTTGTCGGGGATGCGGCATGCGGCATTCGTCATGCCCCCGATGACCTGGCTTACTGATCATACGCTCCTGCCCGCAGATACCTGGATGCTTGTGCTCGCGGCGCTGGGGGCGATGTGCATCGGGATGTCGAAGGCGGGGCTGGCGGGGACTTCGACGCTGAATGTGGTTTTGATGGCGCAGATCTTTGGGGCCAAGCAGTCGGTGGGGGTGATTCTGCCGATGCTGATCGCGGCAGATTTCATGGGGTACATCATCAACCGCAAGGGGGGGAGCTGGAGGCGCATTGTGCCGATGGTGCCGCCGGCGATTGCGGGGGTGGTGGTGGGTTATTTTTTGCTGGGCACGTTCGACAATTCAATGGCGCGGGTGGTGATCGGCTGGATCATTATTTTGCTGCTGATTTTTAACTGGGTGCTGAACAAGCGGCGGCAGGATTTTCTCAAGCTGACGGAGCACAAGGTGTTCGCGTGGTCGATGGGGTTTCTGGCCGGGGTGGTAACGATGCTGGCGAATGCGGCGGGGCCGGTGATGACGGTGTATCTGCTGGCGCAGCACTTGGAGAAGAAGGAGCACCTGGGGGTGTTCAGTCGGTTCTTTTTGTTCATTAATCTGTTCAAGGTGCCGTTCAGCACGGATCTGGGGATTATTAATCCGAAGTCGCTGATGACGAACCTGACGCTGATGCCGTGTGTGGTGCTGGGGGTGCTGCTGGGGTGGTGGATTCTGAAAAGGCTGCCGCAGAAGGTGTTTGAGCATGTGTTGTTCTGTCTGACGGCGTTTGCGGCGGTGTGGTTGATTCGGGGGTGATTGGCGGAGAGCGGATGTCGTGGATCGTGAGCATCGGAGATAGCGGCGCCCTCCAGGTGTGGCGGCGCTCATTGCAGACGCTGCTGGTGGATACTGGGTGCGACGGAATGCTGGATTTGCTTCCCGGTCTGATGCATGGCAACCCAGGGTCGCCTCGCCAAGGCTCGGCTGACCCTGGGCTATATTACGCAACCCCTTTGGGGTTGATGTAAGGCGGAGCGGATTGACGAAAGAAACAGGCATGCCAGCAAGAAAACGCAAAGTTCTTGGCATCATGGATGACAATGAAAAGCTGCCCTATCCGTGTGCTATTCACGCCCTGATTTTAATTTGTGGAGTGTCTTGTCAGATTATCAGTCCGCAATAGGCTTTGGATTCCATGAAGCCTGTACTGCTTGCCCTTGTTTTTTCGTCGTTTGCCGCTGCTGCGGAGTTTCCTGCGCTGTACAACAGTGATCCGGGAAATCCGCAGCCGACGCCGGCGAAGGATGCGCTGAAGGCGCTGAAGCTGCCGAAGGGGTTTAAGGCGTCGCTGTTTGCGGCGGAGCCGGAGGTGCAGAATCCGATCGGATTGTCCTGGGATACGAGGGGGCGCATGTGGGTGGCGGAGAACTACACGTATGCGGAGCGGGCGAAGCGGTTTGACCTGGGACTGAAGGACCGGGTGATCATTCTGGAAGACAAGGACTGGGATGGGGTGGCGGAAACGCGCAAGGTCTTTACCGAAGATGTGCAGATGCTGACGAGCGTGGAGGTGGGCCGTGACGGGGTGTGGCTGATGTGCCCGCCGCAGGTGCTGTTCATCCCGGACCGCAACCATGATGACGTACCGGATGGTGAGCCGGAGGTGGTGATCGATGGATTCACGGTGTCGAAGGACAACTACCACAACTTTGCCAATGGGCTGCGCTTTGGGCCGGATGGCTGGCTGTATGGGCGCTGCGGGCACTCGTGCCCGGGCAAGCTGGGCGTGCCGGGAACGCCGGATGAACAGCGCGTGCCGATGAAGGGTGGGATCTGGCGTTACCATCCGGAGAAGAAGATCGTGGAAGTGCTGACGCACGGCACCACGAACCCCTGGGGACATGACTGGGATGCGAATGGGGAGATGTTCTTCATCAACACCGTGACGGGCCATCTGTGGCACCTCATGCATGGCGCGCATCTGATGGACTCCAGCAAGGACAACCCGTTCATCTATGAGAAGCTGGACACCATTGCCGATCATTACCACTACGACCGCAGCGGGAGCTGGACGGCATCCCGCGATGGGAAGGCGAACAGCCTGGGCGGTGGGCATGCGCACATTGGCATGATGATTTACCAGGCCGAGCAGTGGCCGACGGAGTATCGCAACAAGCTCTTTACCCTGAACATGCACGGCCGCCGTGCGAACGTGGAACGGTTGGAGCGGAACGGCAGCGGCTATGTAGGCAAGCATGAGCCGGATGTGTTTCTGAGTGATGACACGTGGTTTCGCGGCATTGAAATCAGCACGGGGCCGGATGGGAGCGGATTTATTCTGGACTGGAGTGACACGGGGGAATGCCATGACTCCACGGGTGTGCATCGCACGAGCGGAAGGATTTTTCGGGTGAGCTACGGCGAGGTGAAGAAGCCGGAGACGCCGTTTGCGTGGCGGAAGCCGTGGCCGAAGGCGGACCTGAACTCTGCGAATGAGCATGGGCGTGCGCTGGCGATTCGTGAGCTGACGCAGTTTTCGCCGCTGGATGCGATCACTGGGCCGATGCCACATTATGTTTATCCTGAGCTGGGCTTTGATGCGGTGAAACTGGCGCAGGAGGACAAGTCTTCCTTTGTGCGCCTGACGCTGGCCTCCACGCTGCAGCGACTGCCGGTGGCGAAACGGGCTGAACTTGGTGCGGCGCTGCTGGCCCACACGGAAGACGCGAATGATTCGTTTTTGCCTTATCTGGTTTGGTATGGGATCAGTCCACTGGCAAAGCAAGATCCGCAGGCGCTGGTGAAGCTGGCGAAAGACTGCACCTGGCCGAAAACGCTGCGGTGGATCGCGCGGAGTCTCGCGACGCAGCCGGAAGCTTTGAATGCGCTGCTAGCGCAGGCGAAGGCTGGACAGGTTGGAGATATTCTGGGTGGAATGGCGGATGCGTTCAAGGGGATACGGAAGGCAGTGAAGCCGGAGGCTTGGGATGGGTTTGTGACTCTGGCATCAAAGCGCGTGGAGGGAGATCCGGAACCGGCTAAAGCCGGTACTACAATACACGATCCGGCTGGAGCGGAGCTGAATGCCCCGCAGATGATTCAGGAACTGAGCATTCTGTTTGGAGATGGGCGGGCGCTGGATGATGTGAAGAAGATGGCGCTGGATGAGAAGGCGGATTTGTCCGCGCGCGAAGCTGCGCTGAAGACGCTCATCGAGAACCGCCCGGATGACTTGCGCGCGATCTGCACGCAGTTGCTTGAAGTTCGTGGGTTGAACGTGATCGCGGTGCGCGGTTTGGCTTTGTTCAATGATCCCGAGATTGGGCAGAAGCTCGCTGCAAGTTACCGCAAATTTGCGCCTCTCGAACGCCCGACGGTGATCGACACGCTGGTGTCACGCCCGAGCTTTGCCCAGGCGTTGCTTAAAGATATGGCTGCTGGGAAGATCCCAAGGGCTGATTTGAGCGCCTTTCATGCCCGCCAGATCAATGCTTTCAAAGATGCGGCGCTGTCGAAGCAACTGGTCGAGGTGTGGGGCGAACTGCGTGAATCTGCGGCTGATAAAAAGGAGCTGATCGAGAAGGTGAAAAAGCAGCTCACTCCGGCCGCACTGGCCAAGGCGAATCTGAACCAGGGGCGCATGCTTTTCACCGCCGTCTGCGGCTCATGCCACACGATGTATGGGCAGGGCGGGAAGATCGGGCCGGATTTGACTGGCTCAGGCCGCGCCAACCTGGACTACCTGCTGGAGAACATCGCTGATCCGAGCGGGGTGGTGAGCGCGGACTTCCGCATGAGCCTGCTGACGTACAAGGACGGACGGGTGCTGAGCGGAGTGGTGACGGAGTCGAATGCACGCACGCTGACGCTACGAACTCTGACCGAGACGATGACGCTGGACCGTGCGGACATCGTGAAGCAGGAGACTTCGCCGCTGTCCATGATGCCTGAGGGTTTGCTGCTGGCGTTTGGACCGGAGCAGGTGCGGGATTTGATCGCCTATCTGATGCATCCGGTGCAGGTGCCGCTGCCAAAGGCGGCCCCATAAGCCAAGACGCAGAAGGATTTGAAGCAAACTTCGTTTGGCAGCGGCCCTGACGCCTGCTGTATTTCCCAAATGTCACAAGGAACTCTCCTCATCACCGGCGGCGCAGGATACATCGGATCACATACCGTGCGCCATTTGCTCGAACAAAACGAACGTGTCGTGGTACTCGACAATCTTGTCTTCGGACATCGTGAAGCTCTGCCGCTGGACCGCGTGACCTTGGTGGAGGGTGACATGGCGGATGCGGCGCTGATGGAAAAGCTTTTCGTCGAGCACCAACCAGAGGCGGTGCTGCATTTTGCCGCCTTCGCGTATGTCGGTGAATCGGTGACTGATCCGCTGAAGTACTACCGGAACAATCTTGCGGCACCGCTCACGCTGCTGGAAACCATGCAGCGTCATGGCTGCAAGCGCTTCATTTTCTCCTCCACCTGCGCGACCTATGGCGACCCGGTGCGCATACCCATCGACGAATCACATCCGCAGGCACCGGTGAACCCTTACGGGGCGAGCAAATGGATGCTGGAGCGCGTGCTGCGCGACTGCGGTAACGCCTGGGGTCTGAAGTCTGTCTTCCTGCGCTACTTCAATGCTAGCGGCTGCCACCCGAGCGGTGAAATTGGCGAAGACCACAATCCCGAGACGCATTTGATCCCCCGTGTCCTGATGGCCGCTACAGGTGAGATCGAGAATATCACCGTCTTTGGCACTGACTATGACACTCCCGATGGCACCTGCATTCGCGATTACATCCATGTCTGCGATCTCGCTTCCGCTCATGCACTGGCATTGAACTATTTGCGCCGGGGGGGAGAAACCGTGGCTGTGAATCTCGGTACTGGTCGAGGTTTCAGTGTGAAAGAGATCATTTCCACGGCCGAAGAGGTCACTGGAAAAAAGATTTCGGTGAGCTATGGCGACCGCCGTGCGGGCGATCCTTCAGAACTCATCGCTGACCCTAAATTGGCTAAAGAAATCCTTGGCTGGGAAGCAGTTCATACTAACCCGAGAGAGCATATTGACTCCGCGTGGAGATGGATGAATGGAGAACGCCGTGGGCGCTACGCAGTTTGAACAGTCTTCGCATAAGGCTGTCACAGTGTAACCCTGCTGGTTACACACTCCTCATGAGATTTTTTGTTCATTGTATCATCTGCTTCATGGTATGCCTTAATGGCACGCTACTCCATGCTGTCGAATTGATCGGGCAACCGCAGACGGCCACTACGGCAAACAGCGCCACGATTCAATGGCGCACGGATGTGGCGTGCGGCACGCGGCTGCAGTTTGGCCTGAATCCCGCAGTGCTTGAGCGCAAAGCGGAAGGTACAGTGACCAGTGATCATACGATCCAACTGGATGCGCTGACTCCCGCCACCACGTATTACTTCAGTGTTGGCAGCGCACGCACGCAACTGGCCACCGGCAGCTTTACCACAGTGGGTGGTGCAACCGCTGCGGCACCGCAGCCTTCACTCCTGCGGCGTGTGCTGAACGTGATCACACCGGATCAGAGCAAAGCGCCTGCCGCAGGTCCGACGCAAGCGCCACCGACGCGGCAAACTTGGGGCCATCTTGACTCACTGCCGGATCACTTTAACCGTCATGGTGGCGATTTCTCCAGCAAGTCACCGGATGACTACGCGGCCAAGGCCTGGCTTTTCCTCCAGCGCGCGCGTGCTGAAAACTTGCCGATGAAGCTCGACGACACAGACGGTACATTGCGCGTCTTTGATCCCACCACACGCGTATTTGGTGCCTATACCCATGCTGGTATGACCAAGACATTTTTTAAGCCGGACAATCCTACCTACTGGCAACGTCAACCCGGTCGGGTGGTTAAATCCGCTGACCTTCGCTTTCCCCCACGCTGAAAATGGCCCGAAAAAATTCCAAAAAAACAACCATGAAACTAACCCTCAACTTTTGTCCCGTGTGTGGCTATGACAAGCTCGCGGAGCCACCACGCAACCGCACTGGCGGTGCCTCCATGGAAATCTGCGCCTGCTGCGGATTCCAATTCGGAATCACCGACGACGACCAAGGCTCAAGCTATGATGATTTCCGCCAGCAATGGATCACTGACGGTATGAAATGGACCAGCACTGGGAAAAAAGCCCCCAAGGGCTGGAATCCGCAGACGCAACTGGGCTCGCTGGCCCTGCGCGCCACACTTGGTCGCGTGAAAGGTCGTCCGCCGCGCATGAGCGTCCTGGCGTGATTTTACGCCGCGCCTTTGAGCAAACTGAGCGCATGCACGCGGGCACTGTCGGTGCTGCCGCCGAGCATGCGTGCGAGTTCATCGACGCGTAGTTCATCGCTCACGGCCTGAATCTGTGAGCGCGTGGTATTGCCGGTGATTTCCTTGGTGACCACGAAGTGGCTCTTTGCCAGCGAGGCGACCTGCGGGAAGTGGGTGATGGCGATGACCTGATGCGTGGCTCCCAAGGCGGCCATTTTGCGGCCGACGGCCTCGGCGATGTTGCCGCCGACGTTGGCATCGATTTCATCGAAGACGAGGAGAGGGACTGCGTCCTGTTTTGCGAGGGCGCTTTTCACGGCGAGGAGAACGCGGGACATTTCACCGCTGGAGGCGGTGAGGCGCAGGGGCTTGGAAGGTTCGCCAGGATTGGGCGCGAAGTGGAAATCGACTTCTTCGAGGCCGTTGCGTTCGGGTGAAGGCAACGCGACAAGCTGGGCCTCGAAGACGCTGCGTTTGAAGCCGAGATCGGTGAGATGGGAGGCGACTTCTTTGGCGAGCTTTGGGGCGGCGTCGGAACGCTTCTTGGAGATCTGTTTGCCGAGTTTCAGCACGTCTGCTTCGCGCTCTTTGACGAGCTTTTGGAGCTTGGCGATTTCTTCGCCACGGTTTTCCATCTTGGCGAGCTTGCGCTCGGTTTCGGCGAGGAATTCGAGGATCTCGGCGATGGTGCGACCATACTTGCGCTTGAGGGTCTGGATGGTGTGGATGCGGCTTTCGAGCTTGTCGAGCTCGGCGGCGTCGATTTCCAGATCATCGGCGTAGTCCTGCACGCTGCTTTCGAGTTCGGTGAGCTCGATTTGGGCGGACTTGAAGCCTTCGAACATCGCGGCGGTGGCGGGATCGATTTTTTCGAGTTCGTGGATGCTGCGGCTGATCTCGCGCAGGCCGTCGATGACGCTGCCTTCGCCTTCGCTGAGGCGGCCGGTGATGCTGCCGCAGAGTTCGGCGAGGCGTGCACCGTTTGCGGCGATGCGATGGCGGGATTCGATTTCTTCTTCCTCGCCCGGCTTGAGGTTTGCGGAAGCGATTTCGGTGGCCTGGAACTTCAGCATGTCGATCTGCTGGCTGCTGGCGCGTTCGGAGTTTTCGAGTTCATCGAGTTCTGTGGCTGCGGTACGCCAGAGCTTCCATGAGTCCTGGTATTTGCCGAGCGACTCCTCCGTGCCGGCGTACTTGTCGAGCATCTCAAGCTGGCGGTCCTTGGAATTGAGCGACTGATGGTCGTGGGGGCCGTGGAGATCGACGAGGAACTCGCCGAGGCTTTTGAGCACCTGGATGGTGACGGGGGAGCAGTTGACGAACTGTTTGTTGGCACCGCTGGAGCTGATGGTGCGCTTGATGAGGAGTTCGCCGTCCTGGCAGGGGTCGAGGCCGGCTTCTACTAGCACGGCATCAATTGAGTGGGTGTCCTTGAGATGGAAACCGGCCTCCACGGTGCAGGCGTCCTGGCCATTGCGAATGAGGCTGCGGTCGGCTCGTTCGCCGAGGATGAGCTTCAAAGCGCCGACGATGATGGATTTGCCCGCGCCTGTCTCTCCCGTCACGCCGATGAGACCGGCGGCCAGCTCCCAGGTCACGTCTTCAACGAGGGCCAGATTGCGGATTTTGAGGAAGGAAAGCATGGGTGAGATGAAATGGTGGGCAAACGAACATGTATCGTCCTTTCTCCATTTCAACCACCGCGAGGTGATCTTCCACTCCATGCTTTGAATGCGCGTGAAAAATGTGCGGCGGATTTGTAACCGAGCTCGGCGGCGACGGCTTTTACGAGGGCGTCGGGCTGGCGGAGTTTGATGGCGGCTTGGGAGAGCTTGAGGCGGGTGAGGCAGGCCAGCGGGGTTTCGGCGTCGTAGCGCTGGAAGAGGCGGGTGAAGTAGGCGGCGGAGACGTGGCAGGCTTCGGCCGCCTGCTCAATGCTGTTGAGCGCTGGGTAATTGCGCAGGAGATGACCACGGCAGCGCAGGTAGGTGGCGTAGGCGGGGTCGATTTTGGTGGTGGCGGACTGGCGGGAGTCTGCGCAGAGGACCAAGGCGTGCTCAAGCGTGGCGCAGGCTGCGAGGAGGCCGAAGCGGCCGCCGCGCAGGGCGTGATCGATCACTTCCTCCAGAAGGGAGACCACGCGGGAGGCGTCTGTCACGCGGAGGACGCTGCCGGGGGAGAGATCAAGATCGCTCATCAACTTTGCGGCGCGTACACCGGTGAAGTTGAAGAAGTACTTTACCATCGGCTCCTCGGCGGAGCTGCGAATGATTTGCGGAGTGGTGGAATCGAAGACGAAGGCGTGTCCGGGTTCGATTTCGTGGGTCTGATCTGCGAGCGTGACGCTGCCATGGCCTTTGGACACGAACTCGAAGGCCATGAAGGGGAACTTCTGCCGGTCCACGATGAAATCTGGGGCGCACCACTCGCAGCCGCCGCCTACGAGGCAGAGGGTGGTGGCATCGTGCTGGCGCTCCTCCCATTCGGGGAGGAAGAAGCGGCGGGTGCGGACGACTTGGGTCGAAAAGTAGTCAGCCTGGTCGGTGGCGGGCATGGTGGTGGGACAGGTTCAAAGTTTCCAACCGGGTGAATCTTGCGGCGAAGGGTCAAGAATCGTCATTTGAGCGGCAAACATTCGACGCACTGGTGGGTTGCTATTTGGAGGCCGCCGAAGTCACTTGTTGCATATGTCCCAACCACTGTCCGGCATCATCCCGCCACTCGTCACTCCTTTGCGTGATCGCGATTTGCTTGATTGCGAGGGTTTGGAGCGGCTGATCGAGCATTTGATCGGTGGTGGAGTGTCGGGGCTGTTCATTCTGGGCACCACGGGTGAAGGCCCGAGTCTGAGCTATCGGCTGCGACGGGAATTGATTGAGCGCACCTGCAAGCAAACGGCGGGGCGGGTACCGGTGCTGGTGGGGATTACGGATACGTCGTTTACGGAGAGTGTGAACCTGGCGCGGCATAGTGCGGAGGCGGGAGCCACGCATGTGGTCACGGCACCGCCGTATTACTTCCCGGCGGCACCGCCGGAGCTGCAGGAGTACATTCAGGATCTCGTGGCGGAGATGCCGCTGCCGATGTTTCTGTACAATATGCCGGGACTGACAAAGGTGAGCTTTGAGATTGATCTGGTGCGCCGTGCGCTGGACATGCCGGGCATCTGCGGAGTGAAGGACAGCTCGTGTGACATGATCTACTTTCATCGCTTGATGGAAGTGGCGAAGCAACGGGCGGACTGGAGCGTGCTGGTGGGGCCTGAAGAGCTGACGGCGGAAGCGGTGCTATTGGGTGGGCATGGTGGCATCAATGGCGGGGCGAATCTGCACCCGAAGCTATACGTGGAGATGTATCGGGCGGCGGCGGCGCAGAATTTGCAGCTCACACGCGAACTGCACGCCAAGGTGATGCAGCTGGCTGGGAGTATTTATACTGTGGGCAGGCATAAATCGGCGATCATCAAGGGCATCAAGTGCGGGCTTTCGCTGCTGGGAATTTGTGAAGATCACATGGCGGAGCCGTTTCATCGGTTTCGTGAACCGGAGCGGGCGATCATTCGTGAAAGGCTTGTGAACCTTGGCTTGATTGAGGCCTGATTTTTAACCACGGAATAGGCGGAATACACGGAAACCGGACTGCTTTTCTTTGCATGTTCTCAGCGGTTGTTCCTTTTTCAATCCATGAATCCAAAGCAACTATATCCTGAGGAGAGTTTCGCCATTCGTGGTTGCCTGTTTGAAGTATATCGGAACAAAGGTGCAGGGTTTCTTGAGCCGGTTTATCAGGAATGCCTGGAAATCGAGTTCCGGCTGTCGGGTGTTCCTGCCATTCCGCAGCCCGGTTTGCAGCTCGAATACAAAGGAACAAAGTTGAGAAGCGAATATATCCCTGACTTCATCTGTTACGACAAGATCATCGTTGAACTCAAAGCCGTCAAAGAGCTGACGGACGCGCATCGCGCGCAAGTTCAAAATTATCTCAAAGCTACTGGCTTCAAACTCGCTTTTCTCGTCAACTTTGGACACTACCCGCTTACTGAAATCGAACGCATCGTTCTCTGATCCCACCTGCTGCACCATGAAACTCCTTCACCTCATCATTCCGTGTATTCTGTATATTCCGTGGTTATCCCATGCTGATCCTGCCGTTCTCAAAACGGAGTTTATTTATGACACGGGGCCGTATCCGTCGATTCATGCGACAACGATTGTGGAGACGCCGACGGGGATGGTTTCGGCGTGGTTTGGGGGGACGGCGGAGAGGAATCCGGATGTGTGCATCTGGGTTTCGCGGTTGGTGGATGGAAAGTGGACGGAGAGTGTGGAGACTGCGAACGGGGTACAGGCGGATGGGACGCGGCATCCGACGTGGAACCCGGTGCTGTTTCAGCCGCGCGGGGCACCGCTGATGCTGTTTTATAAAGTGGGGCCTTCGCCGAGCACGTGGTGGGGTGAGCTCAAAACTTCGGCTGATGGCGGCAAGACGTGGTCGGCGGCGCAGAAGCTACCGGAGGGGATCTTTGGGCCGATCAAGAACAAGCCGGTGCAACTGGCGAACGGGGACATCCTCTGCCCGACGAGCAATGAGACGGACAAGCAGCCGAGTGCGTGGGCGATTTATTTTGAGCGCACCTCGGATCTCGGCAAAACGTGGGAGCGCACGAAGCTGTTGCATGATGGGCTGAAGGTGAGCGCGATTCAGCCGAGCATTCTTTTCCTAGGTGGTGACAAATTGCAGGCGGTGGGCCGGACTCGACAGGGGAAGGTGTTTCAAATTGCCTCTGAAGATGCGGGACGCACCTGGGGTGAGATTTCGCTAACGGAGCTGCCGAATCCGAACTCGGGGACGGATGCGGTCACGCTGAAGGATGGGCGGCATCTGCTGATCTACAATCACACGGCCAAGGGGCGCAGTCCGCTGAACCTTGCCGTCAGCAAGGATGGCAAGGTGTGGGAGGCGGCGCTGGTGGTGGAGGATGAACCGAAGAAGGAGTTCAGTTATCCGGCGATCATTCAGACGAGCGATGGACTCGTACACATCACGTACACATGGAAGCGCCAGAAGGCGAAGCACGTCGTGATTGATCCGGCGAAGCTGGTGCTGAAGCCGATTGTGGATGGTCAGTGGCCGCAGTGATACAAAAAAAGATCGATTACTCTGCGCCGCACGCGGCGTTCATCCATGCTCACCTTCCCTGACCCATGAACACCCGAACCCTCCTTGCCTCCCTTCTTCTTGCGCTGCCTGCCTTTGCGGAATCGCAGCTTCCGCAGAACGCCCGAGTCGCCATCATCGGCGACTCGATCACGGAACAGAAGCTGTACTCACGCTTTATTGAAACCTATCTGCTGGCATGCACGGGCCGGAAGGACATCACCTGCTTTCAATTTGGCTGGGGTGGCGAAACAGCGGCGGGATTCAGCAACCGGCTTGAAAACGATCTGAGCGTGTTCCAGCCAACCGTGGCGACCACCTGCTACGGCATGAACGACGGTCATTATGTGCCGTATGCGGCGAACATCGGCGCAGACTATGAGAAGTGGATGCGCGTGGTCCTGACCGGACTGAAGAAGGTCGGAGTGACGAACATCGTCGCGGGCTCCCCCGGTGCGGTGGACACGAAGTATTTCGTCAAAGCCGGAGCAACGGCGGATCAATACAACGACAATCTTGCGCACCTGCGAGACATCGACCGCAAGCTGGCGACGGAGTTTCACACCGCGTTTGCGAACGTGCATGACGAGATGATCACTGCGATGGCCGCAGCCAAGGCAAAGCTTGGCGAGGCGTACGATGTGTGCGGACGCGACGGGGTGCATCCCGGGGCCAATGGCCACCTGCTGATGGCGGCGGCGTTTTTGAAAGGACTCGGACTGGATGGGAACATTGGTGAAATCACCGTGGACATGAACGGCGCGAGCCAGGGGAGCAGCGGCCATGCGGTGAGCGGCAGCAATGGGGTGGCCGAGGTGGAGAGCACGCAGTGGCCGTTCTTTCTCGAGCCGGAGATGCGCAAAATCACGCCGTTCTGCAAATTCAACGAGGAGCTGAACCGCTACACGCTGCGGGTGAAAAATCTAAGCACCGCCAAAGCCAAGGTGACCTGGGGCGCGGAGTCGAAGGAGTTCTCCAAAGAAGAACTCGCCGCGGGCATCAACCTCGCGGCTGCATTTGAAAAGACTCCCTTCGACAACGCCTTTGTCCAACTTGTCATCGCCGTCAACGCGAAGCAGGCCTACGAGACGTCCATGATCAAAGGCATGATCACGAACTTCCGCAACTTTGCCAACGACGCGAAAAACGATGCGGAGTTTGCCGCAGCACTGAGCACTCTGAAGGAGAAAATGATGACCAAGCAGAAGAAGCTCGACGCTGAGGCGCATGCGAAATTGGTGCCGGTGAAACACACGATCAAAGTCGAGGCCATTCAATAAAGCGTTTTAATACATTACCTGGCCAATCAATCCCGAGCAGATGGTGAGCGGTTCGCCCTTCGTCAACGACCGGATGAATGCCCCTCACCCTTGCCTCACTGCCATTTAGTTTAGAAGACAGCTTTTTTCACGGTGCGTTGGTAGAGGTAGGAACGAGCGGCGATCTGGGTGCCGCGAGGTGAGGCCCGAGCTGACCGGCAGCACACGGGGCTGGCGATGAACAAGGCGTGCAGCTT
>CAINGK010000073.1 GCA_903848465.1 uncultured Verrucomicrobiota bacterium | reverse complement strand
TTCAAACCCGCTGCGCACGACCTTCCAAGGCGTACTCAATCCCAAACCCATTGCAAACAAGTCGTTCTGATCCATCGCAAAACTTGCAGTCTCCAGCCCTGCTGCGCCACCCGTTACCCATTCAATTCAGCGACGCGGCGATTATTTGTCAATCGTTTGCACCCTGACCTCGGTTCCCCCCAGATTTAAACACCGCGAGAGATTGGAAGACCGCAGAGATGAGTTTCTGAATTAGAGCTGGGGGGCTTGTTTCGTGGTTGGCGTGGGGAGATTTTTTTCGCTGATTCAGGGAAGCCGTAGATTAATCATTCCGGGAGCGGGAGGGATCTTTGATTGAGGGATTCAGGTGGTGGTGCGGTGGCCTTGATTTTGGCAAGGGAATGGGCTGAATTCAGAGAGCTACGGGTGGTTGTTTTTTTCACTTTTCTCCCTGTCCCCAGTTGCGCCCCCTACCCTATCTCTGACGGGTGGCGTTTCCGATGCCAAAGCACATATTCACAGAGACCTCCTCCGTGCGGCAGTAGAAGCGTTCAAGACGAATGACGTTCTTGAGTTGTTCTTCGAGTGTTATGTGGGTGCTTTAAAAAAGAATATGACGCCTGTTTGTGTTAAAGGCTACCCCATGAAGATTGAAACCCGTTGGCAGTCGGCAAATCTGTTCCCCTTCATTCTGTTGATGCACTCAGCCGAGTTGTTTCTCATCCATTAGTTTGTCCGCCTGCAACCATACCCATAAGAAGACAACGATGAAGAAACTACTTGTGACGATGCTATGTGGCAGCCTGTTGATCGTCAGTGGCGTTCTCGGTGCAGAAACGGTCATGAAGATCGACAACGAGTTTTACTCGGTCGATGTCGATGCGGACGGAGGCACCTTTGCTGTTTTGGAAAAGCTCTCGGGCAAAACGTTTCTGAGCGGGGGGCAACTGAGCAGCGCTGGCGGAACCGCTCGAATCGCCACAATTTCCCATGCGGTCTTTGGCAGCGGGAAGGTCATCGAGATCAACTATCCTAATGGCAATCGGGAATCGGTGGCTCTCTATCCGGGAACACCCTTTGTCCTCTTCCAAACGACGCTGCACAACGGCGGCAAGGAGCCGGTGGTGCTCAATCACGTGCCCACGGTTTCGGCGGTCGTAGAGCTGAACAAGCCAGCGGCTGAAGTGGCCACACTAGGCACTGGAGGACTCCTGCCTCCGGCGAAAAATCCAGGCAGCTATGCCTTTTTGGCTTTGGTCGATCCGCAGATACGCAGCGGCGTTGTCGCGGGTTGGTTGAGCCATGATCGCGGCAGCGGCGTGGTGTTTTCGCCCGTGCAGGGAAATACGGTCCGGGTGCAGGCCCAGCTCGACTATGGCCGGTTGCGCATCAAGCCGGGAGGAGACGCGGCGGCGGAGACGTTTGCCATCGGCTACTTCGCCGATGCCCGGTTTGGCCTGGAGGCGTATGCCGACGCGGTCGCCAAGGTTTATGCCATCAAGCTGCCGGCGCATCGTCCGGGCCTTTGTACCTGGTATATGGAGAAGCATGCCGGGGCGTGCGATGAAAAATTTCTCCCTGAACTTGCTGACTACGCGGCGAAGAATCTGAAACCGTTCGGCTTGGATTTTCTTCAGATCGACGATGGATGGCAGGAGGGGATTTTGCTGCACAGCCCGAAGAAAAATTTCACCACGCATGCTCTCCGCGGGCCGTTTCCCTCCGGGATGAAGGTGGCAGCGAACGCTATCGGCAGCTTGAATTTGACGCCGGGCATCTGGTTCATGCCGTTTGCCGGCACGTCCACAGACCCCTACTACAAGGATCATCAGGATTGGTTTGCCAAGGGGTCTGATGGAAAGCCCTTTGAAACGGAATTTGGCGGGACGTGTCTGGACATGACTCAGGCCGGTGCGCGCGAGCATGTGCGCAGCGTGGTGCAGCGGATCGCTCACGAGTGGGGATATCGTATTTTCAAGATGGACGCCTTCTGGACTGGCAGCGCCACCCGATTGATTTACCCGAACAACGGCTATCGGGATGACGCCATGGGCGAAGCGGGATTCTCGAATGCGGACGTAACCAACATCGAGGCTTTGCGCAGCGGAGTGAAACTGGTTCGCGAGACCGCAGGGCCCGGAGTCTTCCTTTTGGGCTGCTGCGTCTCGCAGAACATGCGATCCTTCGGTGGAGGTTTCGGCCTGCTCGATGCGATGCGCGTGGGGCCGGATACCGGGGGCGGACGGATTGGTGTCACGCAGGCCTCGCGGCTGTGGTTCCTCAATGGCCGGGTGTGGTGGAACGATCCGGATTGCGTCATGGTGCGGGCCGCCACGCCACTGGCGCAGGCTCAGGTGAACGCGTCGTTTGCGGCGATTGCCGGTGATCTATTCTATAACAGCGACTGGATGCCGGACCTACCACCGGAGCGTCTGAATATTTTGCGCCGGTGCATGCCACCACACTACCAGGCCGCGAGGCCGGTCGATGTCTTTCAGAACGAGCCGGCACGCATCTGGCACCTGGCAGACGTGCGTCAGGAACGACGGCGGGATGTGGTCGCGCTGTATAACTGGCGCAAGGCACCGGCGAGCATTGAGGAAACCGCCGAGCGCATTGGCCTGCCACCTGCCAAGGAGTATGTGGCCTTCGATTTCTGGGCCAACCAGTTTATCCCGCCGTTTCGCGGGACGCTACGGGCCGACCTCCCCGCAGGTGATTCCTGCAAAATCCTGGCCGTGCAACCTGCTCTGGATCACCCCCAACTGCTAAGCACCTCCCGCCATGTGACCCAGGGCATGGTGGATGTGACGGGGGAAACATGGGATGACGCGAGAGCAATCCTCTCTGCCAGCAGCAAGATGGTGGCCAACGATCTTTACGAGCTTCGGATCGTGGTCCCCGTGAACGAGAAGTCGTGGAACGCCGCCGATGTGAGTGTGTCTGCGGAAGATCAAGCGGCTGGTGTCAAAACGACGATGCAACAGGACGGGCCCAATCTGCGAGTTGCCATCACAAGTCCGGTGAGCCGGGAAGTGCAGTGGCGGATGCGGTTTGCTCGTGCGGGGGTGCCTGCCCAGACACCAGAAAGCGCGCCGCCGATCCCGCTGCCAGAGTCCAGTGCCGACCGGCCCAAGGGAGCGCCGCGCCATTCGAACTGAAGGAACACTCCATCTCTCAGATCAAGAACCGCATGATGACGAGCCTCACGGAATTCGAGAGAAACGCGGCTCCATGGCGGCACACACACAGTCCTTTGTAGGGTCTGAGCCTGGGCGACTGCCCAGAAACCGCACAGAGGATTGCCTTGGGCGCGCTTCGCGAGGTGCGGAGCTTTGCTGGCACCTGATTTGAACGACAGTTTGGCTCGGAGTGGCAGGTGATGGCGGAGCGCCGCACAGAGGACTGTGCGGACCACTTTGCTGGCGCACTCGCGGCGAGGGTGGGCACCTGCCAGCGCTGGGGTGGCGATGTTGTTATTTAACCTGCGTGGCGTGCTTGGGACTCAGCCTTCGAGCAGGGCAGCGAAGGTCTGGGGTATGGTGTCTTTGAGCTGACTGCTAGCGTTTGAGTGGCCGATGAGGTGTGTGCTTTGGTTGATGGCGCGGGGCAGTCAAAAATAATGTGCTTTGCGCTACGAAGGGCCCACTGCTGGTGGGCGGAGGCGTACTGGATGCGGAGAGACGGGGGAGCTTTCTTGGTGGGCGTTTGTGTTGGAGCGGGCGGGAGTCAGGGGACGGTCTTTCGCGGGGACGCGAAAGACGGCCTGCGGGACGCAGGCGCTCCATCTTGCTGCGGTGGCTTGCGGTGGTGGGAGATAGACGGGGCCGATACACCGCACATGGAATGTGCGGACTACGCCGCGATGGGTGGTTACGTCGCGCTTCGGGGAGGCATGACGCGCTGAGTGGATGTTCGTGCTGGGGCGGGCGGGGGGCTGGGGACGGGCTTTCGTGGGGACTTGAAAGATGGTCTGCTGGACGCAGGCGCTCTGGGTTGACGGTTGTTTACGGTTGTTGACCGTGGTTTCCAATCCGATGAAGTGGCTTTGCCGCTGGTCTGGAAACAAGCTTTAACTCCTCATGAACGTCCACATTCTACAGCATGTAGCCTTTGAAGGTATCGGTAGCATGGAGCCTTGGCTGAGAAAGCGAGCGGCGAATATCACTAGTACGCGTTTCTTTGAAGCGTGGACGCTGCCGGAGGTCGGGCACCTGGACCTCGTCATCGCCATGGGTGGGCCGATGAGTGTGAACGATGAAGTCGAGCTGCCCTGGCTGGTGGCGGAAAAGGAGTTTGTCCGCGCTGCGATTGAGCAGGGTGTTCCGGTGCTGGGGATTTGCCTGGGTGCGCAGTTGATTGCCAGTGCGCTGGGCGCATGTGTTTATGCGGGTAGGCAGCGCGAGATTGGTTGGTTTGACATTGAGGCGGTGCCGCAGGCGGGTGGCGTGTTCACCTTTCCGCCAAGCACGCCGGTGTTCCACTGGCATGGCGAAACCTTTGATCTGCCCGCAGGCGCGGTGCATCTCGCACGTAGTGCGGCTTGCGTGCACCAGGCTTTTCAGATTGGCACGAACGTGATCGGACTGCAGTTTCATCTGGAGACGACGCCGGAGAGTGCGGATGCCATCATCTCGCATTGCAGAGATGAGCTGGTGGCAGACACTTTTGTGCAATCTGAAGACGCCCTGCGCGCCGTGCCACTGGTGGCCTATGAGCGTATCAATGCGCTGATGGGTGATGTGCTGGATTATCTCGTCCGGTCTTAGCTGTAACTATGCAGTTCGAAGCCTTTGCAGGAGTCAGGGTCAAACTCACCAGATGGTGAAGTCTGGCGTCAGGAAGCCCTGAGCATGCACGAGCACGGAGCGTCTTGGAGTGCGTGCGGCCCGCCTTCGCGCTGCGCGCTACGGAGGACAGGCAAGCCTAGGCGCGACGCCGCTTGCGCAGGCCAGACGGCACGCTGAGGCCGGAGAACATTCTACACCACGCGAAAGCGGTGCCGTCGAGGCAGGCTTGCGCCTTGCCTCTCTGTCACCGCAGGCCAGACGCTGTCGCGCTCCTTGGTTCGCTACTGCATGGTCACGGTCTAAAGGCAAACAGCGTCGCCACCTGGAGGTAGCGACGCTGTTCTCAACCTAACCAAAACTATTACTTCGACCCGGCAGGATCACCGCCAGTTTCAGCGGGCAGGGATTTGCCGTTGAGCCAAATATACTCCTTCCATGCGCCTTCGTAAAGTCGGACGTTTGGATAACCTGCTACATGTTTGAGATAGAACTGCAAAAGACTGCCTTCACGTGAGGTGCCGCAGTAGGCGATGATGTTCTTGTCCGGGGTGATGCCGGCTTTTTCGAGTTCGGCCTTCACTTCGGCGAAGGGCTTGAACTTGTGGGTGTTGTCCTTCTCCATCAGGCGCGCCCAGTGGAAGCTGATGGCACCGGGGATGTGGCCTTTGCGCAGCCAGACTTCGTCCTCGCCACGGAATTCGTTGAGGGGGCGGGCGTCGATGAGGAGGTTGCCGGGCTTGCCGACATGGGCCTGCACATCGGTGACGTTGGCGGTGATGGTGGTGATGCCTTGCTTCGGCAGTGTGCCCTTGGGATTGCCAAAGTAATCCTGCACCGGGGCCAAGCCCTTCTTCTTCCATTCGGCGAGGCCGCCATCGACGACCTTGATGTTCTGCACGCCGAATTTTTCCAGCACATAGACGACCATGCTGGTGCTGAGGATTTCATCATTCGGCAGCACGTCGCCGGTGGCGTAGATCAGATGCAGGCGGTCTTTATCGACCCCGGCGCGAACGAGCAGCGCCTGCGTGAGATCATCCGGCAGATACTGGACGGGCACGGCTTCGTTGGTGCCGCGCAGGGTGTCAAAATTGATGTGGTGTGCGGTGGGCAGGTGGCCGCGGAAGTAGTCTTTGTAGCCGCCACGGGTGTCGAGCACGATGGGGCGCTTGGCGGCGTCTGGATTTTCAATGAGCGCCTTGGCTTCTGCGCAGGTGATGAGGCCGATCTCGGCCTGGGCTGCTGAACTCAGCAGGGCCATGGCAAGGAATGAGAGGATGGATTTCATGAGGTTGGTGGACGGAGGGGATTAGAAGGTGAAGACGTAGTTGATCTGGCGATGAGGCTCACGCGGTCGCGGTCCGGGAAGTTGGCCCAGCCTTCGAACACGATGTGCTTGCTGAGGAAGTACTTGGCCCCGATGGCGGTGATGAGGCCGTGCTGATTGCGCGACTGCACGAGATCAGCGTTCAGGTTGAGATTGCGATTGGAGACCTGAAAGGTGCGGTCCACGCCGAAGAGGTAGCTGTCGCCGTGAGTCTGAATGCCATAGCCCGCATGCAGGCGCACGACATGGAAGTCGTGATACATCATCGCGTAGGTGAAGGGATCGCGCGCGCGGCGTGTGTCAGTGAGCGCGACACCGGCAACACCGAGCGCGAACATGCCGTCTTCCCAGGGCTGAATGCGTGCCTTGGTCTGAAACAGCAGTGGGCCGGAGTAGCCGGTGCCGAGCGCGCTGTCGAGACCCCACTCCAGATGCAGGGGCTTGAAGTCCCAGCCGGTCTTGAAGCCCACCCAATCGGAGGTTTTGCCGGGGCCGCTGGTGGCGAACTGATTGGAGCCGCCAAAGCTGCTGAAGAACTGCACCGCGACCGTGCGGTGGTCGATGGTTTCAGCGGTGGGGATGTTGTTGAGACCGGTCGGGGTGCCGAACACGGAAGAGACAGCCGCGAAGGCGGCGAGGGTGAGGATGCGGGGTTTGTTTATCATGGGGAGAATGAGCGACCGAGGTGGAACAGTGCCGCAGCGACCAAGGCGGAGAGAGGAAGGGTGATGACCCAGGCTGCGAGCACGGGAATGACGGTGCGCCATTTCGCCTGCCGGGTGGTGATGCCGATGCCGAGGAGCGCGCCGACGGAGACATGTGTGGTCGAAACGGGGAGGCCGTGAATGCTGGCGGTCGTCACAAGCAACGCGGTGGCGAGGTTGGCGGCGAAGCCCTGGCCGGGATTCATATCGGTGATCTTGTGCGCTAGGGTCTCGGCGACTTGCTTGGCGCTGATCAAACCGCCCGCTGCCATGGCCAGTGCGATCAAGATCATGCCAGCGCTGCCAGGCAGCCAGCTCACGCCGAGAAGAAGCGCGGCCATCTTGGGTGTGTCATTCATCCCCCGCGCAAAACACACCGCGCCTGCACTGAGGAAGTGCAGGGCATCCAGCGTGCGCGTGCGGTGATCTGGCGCGAGGCGCAGGGTTTTCAGCACGAGATAGAGCACTGCGCCCACCACCAGTGCGAGCACGGGACTGAGCAGCAGGGGCTTGATGAAGCTTTCCCATAGCTTTGCCACGTTTACCTCACCGGCGATCCAACCTGCGCCCAGCAGCGCTCCGGTGAGCATGTGAGTGGTCGAGACCGGGAAACCGAAACGTGTGGCGAGCAGACCCGTGGCACCTGTAGTGGTCGCCACAGAAAGCAAAAAGAGCGGCTGCGCGATCAGCGCCTCCGGCACGAGGCCCTTGCCGGAAAAGGTCTTTAGCAGGCCCGCAGCCAGGAACATGGCCGCGATGCAGCCCGCTGCGGTAGTAAGCGCCGCCCAATTCACCGCTGTGCGGTAGCTCGTCGTCCCGCTGCCAAAGAGCGAGGCCACGCCTTTGAAATTGGCGTTCGCGCCGTTGGCATAAGCCACGATGACGACGGCGATGGTGATGAGAATGAGCATGGAGGCGGGTGCTTTGCGTCTATTTGCGCATATTGGCAAATATATAATGAAGCCTGCCTTCCTTTTTTCAGCAATCATTCCACGCTGGGCAAAAAAGCTGCCCTCGCGGCAGCAGGTCAACCACCCGCCAGCAGCTTGCGCGCACGCGCCTGGCAAAAGTGAAACGCTAGGCCCAGACCGGCACCGAGACCGATGCCGTAAAAGAGGCCCCAGCTCAGTTTCGCGATCAATGGGTATGACTTGATCAAAGCTGCCTCCGACACTCCGCCGACGAAGTAGCCGATCGCGTTCAGTACGAACAGTGCGAAGAAGACTTTGACCACCGAACGCAAGGCATCAAATGCGGCCACAAGCATGCAGGCCATCACCATCGTACCAGCGAGCAAGCCGGCGATGCTGCCGGGGTGGCCGCGCAGGGCCATCCAGCCCATGATCCACGCGACGGAATAGGCGGTGAAGGAGATGCCAAAGAGCTTGTAGAAGCGCGACACCGAACCCGGCCCGATGATGAGACGGTGCAGGAGCGGCGCGGTCAGGCCGAGGAACACCAGTGCGCATACGGCATACAGGCCCGCCTCCCCAACCAGCTTTTGCAACCCTTTGCCAAAGACCGCCCAGGGCACAAAGCCTGCGACGCTGACGACGGTGAAGCCAATCATGCCGCGCATGAGCGAAGCCCCGAGTGATGGCACGGGGGAACCCGCCGTGCGGGCGCGCTTGGCGATGCTTTGGGGGTCGAGTTGGAACAAGCTCATGAAATGGGGGAAGAATTAGTTGTGTAGGACGACGCCCACTCAGCCAGAACGTGGGCAGCAGCAAGATTCGTTCGCTGGAATGTACCGGACTTCTCGTGCGTTCTTTGTATTCAACATTCACGCGACCTCTTCCTATGACTCACTCACGCTTTGCCTGCTTTTACCTTGCCTTGGTCCTGTCCGCCGCTGCCGCTGATGCACCTGCACCGGTGCAGACGACGCCGAAGCTGGAGATTCTGAACAAGCAGATCGAGGAAAATGCGGAGAACTACCAGGCCTTTTCCAATCGCGCCTATGTGCTGACGCTGCTCGGGCGGAAGGACGAAGCGCGTGCGGACCTGAAGAAGGCGCTGGCGATGCATGACAAAGCGCCGATGCACAACCGAGCAGGCTGGGCCTATTTCAACCTGGGCGACTACACCGATGCCGTGCGCGAGTTTGAGCTCGCCGCGAAGCTCAGCGACCATCAGGCGCATTACGACTACTACTCCCTCGTGCTGGGCTACTGGGGCACCGGGGAGACGCAGAAGGCGCTGGAGAACTACCAACTGGCCGTGGATAAAGATCCGCGTCTTGGCAGCTACAAGACGCTGTTTGAGCGGACCATGGAATGGACACCGCTGGAGCAGCGGGCGATGCACGAAATCTATGTGTTGTGGAGCAAGGCGTGGAAGCCTTGAGCATTGGAACGGATTTGATCGCCTTCACGGCTCAGTACATCGCGCGGACAGAAAGCGAATCCCCTCACCCCAACCCTCTCCCCGGAGGAAACGAGGAGTTGTCATCGTGAGTAAGGGGCGGGGAGAGGGAGAGCTGGTTTCGCTGCGCTGGATGGATTGGATACCCAATGATTCAAAGGAACTCCTCAGCAGCAGCCGCTGCCGGGTATGCAGCCGCCTTTGGTTTCTACCACCTCTTCTCCATCGCGGTGGGTGGGGGTGGGTTTGCCGGGGCGGAAGTGTTCTTCGTGATCGAGGGTGGCCTTGAGGCCGAAGAATTTCAGGGTGGCTTCAGCAAGTCCGTCCTTCACGGCTGCCATGAGTGAGGCGGGATCGGCTTCAGCACGTAGATTCACGATCAACTGGCCGCCGGTGGTTGGCTCGTCTAGCTCCATGCCGAGTTCGGCTACGTAGTCGCTGCGGACGAGATTGATGCTGGCCAGTTCGCCGGCGATGCCGTCATCGGGACTGAAGGTCATTTTGAAATGCGCGATCTCGGTGCCGTCGCGCTGCAACTGTGCCTGGACGATCAAGGCGAGCTGCTTGAGGAAGGCATTGGCGTCAAATTCGTCGTCTGCTTTTAGAGTCACCGTGGCATTGAGCCAGCCAAGCAGGGCTTCGCCATCGGCATAGACTTCGTAATCGACGGCCATGGGATTGCGGCGGGCCTGCTCGTTGGTCATCAGGCTCGCGAAGAGTTCATCGAGTCCGGTTTCCTGGCGTGGTGAGGCGGTGACGATCTTCGACAGCGGGAATTCTTTGGCGAGAACTGCGCGGAGTTCTTCGCGCTGGGCGTCCTCAATGAGATCGCTTTTGCTGATGACGATGATGTCCGCCTCTTCGAGCTGCTTTTTGAAGATGTAGGCGACTTTGGCGGAGAAGGTGCCGCCTTGATCGAGACCGAAGACACGGCGTGCGCGGATGGGATCCACGAGCACGCTGAGCGGGGCGACGGTGAAGGCATCGCCATACATGCGGCGCAGGGGATAGGTGACGGTGGCGACGAGATCGGTGCAACTGCCCACAGGCTCGGCGATGAAGACATCTGGCTTCGCCTCATTGGCCAGCTTGCTTGCGGCATCGACCAACGTGTTGAAACGGCAGCAGAAACAGCCGCCGGCGATTTCCTCGGTGGCATAGCCCTGACCGCGCAGCAGCTTGGTGTCCACCAGTCCGCCGGCCTGGTCGTTGGTGATGAGGCCGACGCGGAGTCCTTGATCGCTGAGGTGCTTGGCGAGGCGGCCAACGGTGGTCGTTTTTCCTGCGCCGAGGAAACCGCCGATCATGATGTAACGTGCTTTGGAGGACATGGAGTGAGTAGGGAGATTGGGAGTTTCGACAATCGGCTGCAACAGCGCAAACGATGATGCAGCGGTGTTTTTCAGCGAGAGCCAGTCGTGGAGATTGAGCGCCACAGGGCTGCCTTTGACGAAGCGATTGCCGAAGTCGTCATCCACGGCGTTTTGCGGGCCGAGATAGACGACGGTTTGATCTTTTTTGGCGGAACGGAAGCCGGGCTTTGCGGCGCTGAGAAGCACTTCACGCAGCGGCACGCCTTCGGCCTCGAAGTAACCTTTTTCGGAAAGCTTGGTGAAGCGTGCGTTGCGAAACCCTGCTGCGTGCAGCAGTGGCACGAGAGCGGGGAAATCAGGCACGTGCTGAACGGCGGCGGCGGGACCGGGCAAGGGTGGTGAAGGGTCTGCCAGCGGGCGATCTGCGACGAGGCCGTGCAGGGAGACGGTGCCGCCGGGTTTGAGAATGCGCAGGGCGTCTTTGAGCAGGGCGGGAAGATCGATGCCGGTGGCGTTGAGCGTGCCTTCCAGCACGACTTCTTGCACGCTGAAGGCATCCTGCGCGAGGGGCAGCGTGATGGCTTCGCCGAGATGATGCGTCCACGTCACCGGAGGTGCAGCGGCTTCAGCTTCGCCGCCCATGAGGGTGGGAAGATCGGAGTCGGGTGCGTGGTGGTCGCCGTGATCGTCGAGGTCTTCGTGGAAGACGTAGAGTTCGAGGAGGACGCCATCGGGATCACGCACCCAGAATTTAGTCTGGCGGGAGTAGCAGCAGGCCACGCCGTCCTCGCGCAGAGTTTTGTGCCCGGCCTGTTCGAGGCGCATCTGAATGGCGACGAGTTCTTCTGAATCAAGGAGGCAGAGACCGACGTGATTGAGCGAGCCGCCAGCGCCTGCGCGGCCGGGGATGAGGGAGAACACCGTCGGCGGTGATTCGACCTCAAACTTGGCGTAGTCGGCGTGATGCTTGGCGGGATCGAGGCCGAACAGCACGCGATAAAAGGCCACCGAGCGGTTGAGGTCGGAGACGTTGATGGAGAGATGAAATTTACGGACGGGAGCGCTCATGAGGCAGACGGGCGCGGACGCAAGGTCAGTACCAGCAGGCCGAGTAGAACGCAGATCGGAGCCGCAATCATCAGCGTATTTGCGTAACTGTGCAAAAATCCCGCGCCGCGCTCTAGCACGAGGGGGCCGAGCGCGGAAGCGAGCACGGTACACATCTGCGCTACGCCTTGGATTCGCCCCAGGTGGCGTTTGCCAAAGGAGTCGCCCCAGATGGCGAAAAACGCCACGGTGATGATGCCGCCGGAGAGGCCCATGAGCGCCGCGAGGGTCCACATGCCAGCGCTGGTGTGGATGAACTTGTAGGAGGCTAGCGCGGCGGCTTGCACGAACAACGCACCGCCCAGCCAGAAGCGGATCGGACGCCAGCGCAGGCCCGCGCCGCAGATCATCTGGCCGAGCAGGGCGATAATTGCCGAACCGGCGAGGAAGTGATACGCCATCTTTTGATCAAAGCCTCGCTCTTCCAGCAGAGCTTGATTGAACAAGCCGGTGGCCGTCGATATGGCCGCGAAGGCTGAAATGCCAGCGCTGTAGGCCCAGAAGGCGGGGATGCGCAGGCACTGGGCGAGAGTGAGGTCAGCGTCGGTGCCAGCCTCGGTTTGCTTCTCGGCACTGGCGTTGCGCAGCCAGAGCGTGACCGGCAGCAATACGAGCAGGCCGATGCCAATGTCCCTCCAGGCGATGCGCCAGCCAGAATCATGTACTACGCCACCAACGATGACAAAAGCGATCATGAACAGGACTGACATCAGCACCGCATAGGAGCCTGCGGCGGCACCGGAGTTGTGTTTGAAGGCACGCCCTGCCACAGCAAGGCTCAGCACGGACATGGCACCCTGGCCGAAAGCACGGGTGAGGAGGACCAGAATGAACAGACCCAAGACCGCGACGTGCATGGCACTCATCACAAGGACGACGATGGCAAGTGAGGGCAGCAGCACGAGCGCACCCGTTTTGAGCCCGCAACGATCCAGCCACGCACCCACGGGGAGACAGACCAAGGCCCCGCCGAGCGTGGCCCAGAGATTGATCTGTGCGAAGCTGTCGCGTGACAGTTGGAGGTCCTTTAGCAGCGGCTCGGTGACGAGACCCAGGCCATACGAACGGCCTGGCAGGGTGGCGAGCATGAGCAAGGCACCGGCGACGACTTGCGTCCACACGGCGGGGGCGCTGTGTTTAGAATCGCTCATCGGAAGTAGGTCTCGGTCTTGCCATACTCCGCGTAGCGTTCTTGCAGCCATTCATGGAAGAAGGCATAATGCGCGGTGCGCACGTCGCCACCATCCCGTGCGGCATTGAAGCTGAGGTAGAGCAGACGGCGCGAGTGCCCGGATTGGTTCGGCGCGGAGCGGTGTGGGGTGAAGCCGCTGAAAAAGGCGACGTCACCGGGTTGCAGCTCCAGCACGACGCCTTTGGTGACATCCACCTGGTCGTCCTTCAGGGTGTGGTACATGCCGTCACGCGGACTCATGCAGCCCTGCTGATGGTAGCCAGGGAAGACTTCGGTGCCGCCGCTGCTGGCGTCCGTGGGATCGATGGCGACGATGACTGTGAGGAAGGATTCGGGGAAGCTTTCCCAGGAGATGTAGTCCTGGTGCATGTCATAGCCCTTGGCACCTGGCGGCTTGAAGATGAGCTTGTCTTTGAAGAGGAAGGCGGGCTCGCCATAGAGTTGGGCGGCCATGTCGCTCAAGACGGGTGAGCGGGCGATGCGTTCGCACACGGGACTGATGTCGATGACGGGATCAAAGCAGTCAAAGCGGCACTCGCTAGTCTCTGCATGATCCTGCCAGCGGCAGCGGATGTTGTTCACGTCGATGAGCGGCGTCAGACCGGTGAGCCGCGCAGCTTCGTTTTGCAGTTCGGCGGATTCGGCGGCAAAGACACCACGTGCCGTGACGAAGCCATCACGATGATAGTCGGCGATTTGTTCTGGAGTGAGTGGCATGGGGAGATGAGTGAACGCACAACGGCGGCTGACAGCGTGTGAGCGCCATCAACCGCCATTGCACCAACTTTAACAGACTAAAATTTGATGCCTGCGCGAACCCCGCAGGTAAGCGGCGCACCCATTTCACCGATGTAGCCGGAAGCGGCAAGTCCGGGGAACGGAATGGCGATGGGCACATAATGGGTATTGAAGGCGTTATTCATGAAAAACTCGCTGTACCAGGTCTCTCTGCGCAGGCCGACGCGGAAGTTTGCCAGCGAGTAGGCATTCTGTCCTGCCATGTTGGAACTATCATAGACGAAGCCGCCTTTGAACTGCACATCGGCACGGGCATAGAGGGTCCAGCCATGGGCGAGTTCCCAATTGTACTGGGTGCCGACAGCGGCGGTGTAGTTCGGGGTGTAGGGGACTCTGTTGCCACCGATGCCCACCAGGCCACCGGCACCGCCGTTGGCGAGCGAATTGTTATCCATACTGCCGGAGAGGAAGCGTGAGGTCTGCAGACCGGCGCTGCCAAACACTGTCCAACTGGATGTCGCCTGGTAGTTGAGTCCAAGCTCAATGCCTTTGGATGCTGCGTTGCCGGCATTGATGATGTCATAGGTGGCAAGCGAAGCTCCGTTGGGGGTGTTGAGCTGGAGGTTTCTCCAGTCCGTGTAGAAGAAAGCGAGCTGGAAGCCGAGCTTGTCCTGAAGAGCGCGGCCCTTGAGACCGATTTCATAGTTCCAGGTGCGTTCCTGGTCGTAGTTGGTCCGCCCGGTCACCGAAGCCGTATTGAAACCGCCCGCCTTGTAACCACCGGAGAAACCAAAGTAGCCCATGAGTCCCGGCGTAAAGCGATAGGCGATGGATGTCTGCGGCGTCACCTGACTGAAAGAACGGGACGTGCCTGACGAGGCATTCAGTGATGGCAGGAAAGGAGGTGCCACCGGCGAGCGGCTGGCGGCCAGATCCGCCTGCTTGTGCTCAAGGTCCCAGCGCAGGCCGGCGGTGATGTCCAGCTTTTTCCAGGCGGTGAGCGTGGACTGGGCATAAGTGCCCATGCCCTGATCGTGCAAATGGGCAGCGGTGTTGGTGGTGTTCGCCGGAATGAAGACCGGGAAAAAGACATTGTCCTGAGCCTGGAAGGTGGTCTGCTGATAAGTCTGGTCAAAGAAGAACGTCCCCGCCTGCCAGGTTAGGAAGGCCGAATCACAGATCGTGACCGGAACGCCTTTTGGATTGGAGAAGCGGAACTCCTGGCTCCAGGTGGTCTGCTGCTCGCGGTTACTGCGCAGCAGGAATGTGCTACCGGGCACAAAATTGAAGGTGGAGTAGTCGAGGTCTGTGGTGTCCTGGGTTTTCCAGCGCACCAGACCGGTGGTGGAGGTCAAATCAAACGAGTCGGCATGATAGGTCACCTGGACCGTTGGCATGAGCACATCACGACTGGTGTGACCGCGGAAGTCGCGAGCGGACTGGAAGGGGAAGGCGCGCAACTGCGCCAAGTCATTCAAGGCGTAATCACCATCATGGGCGGTTTCACCAGCGATGATCAAGCGCACTTCCAGGCGCTTGGTCGGCGTCCAGAGAAACTGCGTCTTGCCGAACCATGAATTGCGGTTGTCGATCGGCTGGTTGTTCACGGTGTTTTTGGTGTAGCCGTCTCGCTCATTGTGGCCGCCCATGAAACTGAAACCCAGCACGTCTTCAATGAGCGCGCCGCTGACCCGGGCACGGTAGTCCTGGAGATTGTAGTTGCCGATCATGGTCTGCGCCTCGCCTTCCCAGCCCTGCATGGTGGGGCGTCGGCTGGTGATGTTGACCAGACCGCCTGCTGTGTTGCGGCCAAACAACGACCCCATCGGCCCGCGCACGTAATCAATCTGGTCCACGTCCAGCAGCATGATGCTGGAGGAGTTGCCGTTGGTTTGTGGCACGCCATCCATGTAAGTCGTCACACCCGGATTGTTCGGCGAGCCGCCAATGCCACGGAAGCGCGGATTGCTCAGCTTGCGTGCGCTGAACTCCGTGAAATCGGTGTTGGGTGCATACATGGCGGCGTCCTTCACGCTGTACATGCCGGCATCCTGAATCGTCTTCCTTGTTGTCACCGTGGCGCTTAGCGGCGCTTCGAGCAGAGTCTTGGTGGACAGCTTTGGGGCGGAGATGATGACCTCATTGAGATCGACCGGCTTGTCTTTTTCGTCTTTTTTTGTGTCTGCCTGTTGGGCGAAAGCGGAGCAGGTGGACATCAGAGCGGTCACGGCAAGGAGACGTGGCAGCCCACAACGCAGGGATGAGTTCGGGAGGGTCATAGCGGCGCGTGTTTTATCTTGTTTGCGCAGATTGGCAAATAATATTTTCACCCCCGGTCTCGCGGTTCTTGCCGGGGGCACGACGATCTGCTAAACATTGTCACATGCCATCACGCAACGTGACACGTTCATTCGACTGCCTCACCGCCATGCGTGCGCTGGGTGAGCCGACACGTCTCCGCCTGGTGCGCGCGCTCATCGGTGGCGCGAAGCCGGTGACCGAGCTGTGTGAAGCGCTGAACGTCACGCCCTACAACGTCTCCAAGCACCTCCGTGTACTCAAGGAGGCCGGATTGCTGGAAGTCGAAAAGCAGGGCCAGCAACGGATCTATGCCCTGGCCAAAGCGTTCAGTGAAAAGCTTGCGCGCGATTCGAACACGCTCGACCTCGGCTGCTGCCAGTTTCATTTCGACAAGCTGCCGGAGTAGGGTGCGATTCAGCGAAAGCATGGGAACCTATTGGCGTTCTCAGCAGCCATGCTTCGCCTCGCTCTTTTCCTCTTCATTCTTTGCCCGTCGATTTTTGCGGCCGCAAAACCCAATGTCCTGCTCATTTGCGTGGATGACTTGAAGCCGCTGCTCGGCTGCTATGGCGATGCGGTGGTGAAATCGCCCAATATTGACCGGCTGGCGGCGCGTGGGGTACTGTTTGAAAAGGCGTACTGCAATCAGGCGGTGTGCTCGCCGTCGCGCAATGCGCTGCTGACGGGGCTGAGGCCGCAGTCGCTGGGGATTTATGAGCTGAGCACGAACTTCCGCAAGGCCGCGCCGGATGCCGTGACGCTGCCGCAGCACTTCAAGGCGAATGGTTACCACTCGGAAGGGCTGGGGAAGATCTTCCATGTGGGCCATGGCAATGTGAACGATGTGGCTTCCTGGAGTGTGCCACACTTCACGCCGAAGACGATCAGCTATGCGCTGAAGGAAAACGACCTGCCGAAGTCCACGCGGGAGCAGGCGTTGTTTGAAAACAAGACGGAGCCGTGGAAGCTGCCACGCGGCGCAGCGGCAGAGTCCGCCGATGTGCCGGACAATCGCTATGGGGATGGTGTGATCGCCGATGAGGCGGTGAAACGTCTCGAAGCCGCGAAGCAGAAGCCTGATGTGCCGTTTTTCCTGGCGGTCGGCTTTTTGAAACCGCATCTGCCGTTTGTGGCACCGAAGAAGTACTGGGACCTCTATGATCCAGCGAGTTTTAAGCTGCCTGCGCTGCAAAGCGCCCCGGCAGGCGCGCCTGAATTTGCCCCCACGACTTGGGGAGAACTGCGCCAGTACCGGGACATACCGGAGCAAGGGCCGCTGACGCAGGAGCAGGCCATTCACCTCATCCACGGCTACCATGCCGCTACGAGCTACATGGACGCGCAGCTTGGTAAGGTGCTGGATGCGCTGGATGCGAGCGGTTTGGCTGGCAACACGATTATCGTGCTCTGGGGTGATCACGGCTGGCACCTGGGCGACCATGGGATGTGGTGCAAGCATACGAACTACGAGCAGGCCGCGCGCATTCCTGTCATCGTCGCGGCACCGGGTATCAAGCCGGCGCGGACGCAGGCGCTGATTGAATCGTGCGACATCTATCCCACGCTGGCGGAGCTGGCTCAGCTACCTGCACCTGCGCAGGGTGACGGGCGGAGTTTTGCGGAGGTGCTGAAAAATCCTGCCACGGCGGTGCGCGATCATGTTATCCACGTTTATCCGCGTGGGGGTGGTTTGATTGGGCGGGCGATCCGCACGCAGCGTCACCGTCTGGTGGAATGGAAGAAGCCTGGCGCTGCGACTGAGACCGCTGAGCTGGAGCTGTATGACTATGAGGCTGACCCTGCTGAGACGAAGAACCTTGCTGCCGAGCAGCCTGCTGTGGTTGCTGTGTTGCGGCAATTTCTTGTTCAGCATCCCGAGGCGAAACCGCAGATTTCCAGCAAGCCTGAGGCTGCGCCGCAAAAGCCTGCGCAGGATCGGGGTAAGATGTTTGATCAACGTGATAAGGACAAGGACGGGCAGCTTACGAAGGAGGAGTTTTTGCTCAATCAGCCGGACCCGGAGGAGGCACCGAAACGCTTTTTGAAATTTGACGCGGATGGCAATGGCTCGCTGAGCCGGGAGGAGTTCATCAAGGGTGGGAAGAAGTAGCCGCTTAGCAGCGCGTGCTGGCATCGCTACGCGATGCATGTGCGATGGGAGATTAGGTGCGTGGGTCGAGGGGTGTCGCTGCGCTCAACCCCTCGCTACAGGCTGTGATGGCTCCGCCATCGTGGCGGGGTATTGCGAAATAACAGCGCTTGGCGCAGCGTCTTCGGCTGACCCGCTGCAAAGCCTTTCAACAGCGCTGCGACTTTGAGGTGGCTGGCGACGCGGTGATGCACTTTGTCAGCGTCGCGTCACTTCGCTCAACCCCTCGCTATCGGCTTTGATGGCTCCGCCATCGTGGCGGGGCATTGCGAAAACAGCAGTGCTTGGCGCAGCGTCTTCGGCTGACCCGCTGCAAAGCCTTTCAACAGCGCTGCGACTTTGAGGTGGCTGGTGACGCGGTGATGCACTTTGTCAGCGTCGCGTCACTTCGCTCAACCCCTCGCTATCGGCTTTGATGGCTCCGCCATCGTGGCGGGGCATTGCGAAATAACAGCGCTCAGTTCTAAGCTCTTTGCCGTTTCCAGGTATTGCGAAAACAGCAGTGCTCAGCCCTGCGCAGTTTGCCGTTTCCAGATGTGGCAGAGGTACCAGGCTTTGAAGACAGCGGCGAGTTCGCGGTAGTTGGAGCAGCTTTTTGCCATCCTCCCGGCGTGGCCTGCGGCCAGGAATTCTGCGGCAAATTGGCTGCGGTGGGCGCGTGAGACATTGCCTTTGCGCATCAGGCCCAGGAAGTGCCCCATTTCGCGGATGGTCTGCTTTTGCAGCGCTTTGCGCAGCGCCGTCGGCTGACCTGCGGCAAAGCCTTTCAACAGCGCTGCGACTTTGAGGTAGCTGGCGATGCGGTGATGCACTTTGTCAGGGTTGCGTGACTGGGTGAGCGAGGCTGGATTGCGCCGGTAGCCATAGCGTGGCGGCTTGGAGAAACCCAGCCGCTTGACGGCCAGCGCGAGCTGGACGGTCCAGGGAATGTCTTCGTGGATCATGTCACGTCTAAAGCGCAACTGCGCCTGCTCGATGACACTGCGCCGGCAAAACTGCAGCCACACGTAGTGGGGCCATTCCCGCAGTTGGACGCCTTGCACGATCCAGTCGGCTCCGGTCAGGATGCTCTCCCAGGGCTGCTTTCTGAGAATGGCCAGTGGCTGCGTATCCAGGAAGGCCTGCGGATCATCGGTCTTGAAGCTGAAACCGTTGCACAGAAGGCAGTCCAGCTCCCCCTGCTCGGCCTGCTGCTGCCAGGCCAGCAGTGAACCGGGCGCAAGCCAGTCATCACCATCCAAAAAGGCCACCCATTTGCCTGAGGCACGGTCCAGCCCGGCATTTCGCGCGGCTGAGACGCCCTGGTTGGCCTGCTCGATCACGATGAGCCTGGGATCGCTCTGGGCATGGGCTTTGATCTTGCTCAGAGACGCATCGGTGGAGCCGTCGTCGATGATGATGATCTCCACGGACAATCCCGTCTGCGCCCGCGCCGCCGAGAGGGAGGCGTCCAGATGCAGCTCGTTGTTAAAAACGGGAATGATGAGGGAGACGTCGGGTTGCATGAAGTGTGAACGTGCCGTTGAAAACTGAGCCGGTTGGCTTGTGCGAGGGTGCAACTTCTCTTCACAAACGCACGCGCAAGTGTCAACGCCTGAGTCAATTCTGGCAAATGCCATCCATGCTTCGATCTGCCCGCAGCAGGTGACTCACGATGATGACGGGCTTTCTTACAACAACGGCAGGCAAGCACGAGGGAGGGCTGAAGGGCCATGCGGTGCAGTGGGTGCATGCGGAGTGCTGCGGACTCGGAGGTCCGCGCGCCGAGGACGCTTTGGCCTGCGGCGTTACACGCTACGTGAATCACCGGGTCATTTTAGTATTCCTTGCTTTGATTACAGGAACACTGGGAATGATCCTCCATTGATTTTCTGAATTTATCATCCGGTGGATCATAAAAAAATTCATCGCTTACGCGTCCAGCGATGTCACACTTGACGTACCTCCACCAACCATGACTGCTTCATTCGGCCAGATGCTCATTGCAGCGCGTGAACAACGCGGCCTATCCATTGAGGATGCTGCGCATGAGACCCGCATTCCGATGCAGCGCCTGCGCTATCTGGAGTCCGGCAACATCGCCGCGTTTGGTAGCCTGACGTATGCGAGGTCGTTCATGCGTCAATACAGCGACTTTCTTGGCGTGGATGCCACGGCGATGCTGGAGGAACTGCCCGAAGGGGCACTGGGGGGCGAGCGTGACTACCGCTACCTCACGCAAAGCCAAGGCCCATGGCTGCGCGAGCGTGCCAAGGCTGCGGAACGCATGACTGCACCTGCCGCACACCGGGTCCGCACTATCAAATCACCGCTGCCAGCGGCCATCGCGGTCTTTGTAATCGTCCTTGCCGGTGCCGCGATGTGGGGGAATCATGTGGCCACGATGAATCAAAAAGTGGAACCCTCTGCTCTGAAGGCGCTGCCCGTCGAGGACGATGACATCGCCGCAACCACGCCGACGGTGCCTGGCTCGGGTGTCGGCGACATGGCCACTGTGAAAAGTAAGAGTGTGAATTTTCCGGTCTCTGCCCACAAACCAACCCCTGTAAACTGACCTGTGAAGCCTGCACCTGAAACCCATCCTGCCAAATCCGTTTGGTGGCTCGAATCTCTGCTGTGGACCCTCGGCATGGCCGTGGTCGTCATCATCGCCGCTTATTTCAACGAGACGGTGCGTGAGGTGGTGGTGCAGGGTCTGGCCTACCTCTTTGCCTTTATGTCCACCCCGTTTGTGTTGGAGACCACTGCGGCACTCGTCGGTCTGGCCGTTGTGATTGTCATCAACAACCGGCGTCTCGAACGCGAAGGCGACGGCTGGGTGGAAATGGAAATCAAGGAGCCTGACGCCGCAGATGGCCTGGGCATAGGCCAAACGCCTACTGACAAAGCTTCCGAGGTTTGATTGTCACTGGCCTTTGATGCGTACATGTTTCACGCTTCGGGTTTCCCGAGTGTGACCATTGCGCCAGCATGACTTCCCCGCCCCTTTCTCCCAACCCCACGCCTGTGAGTCACGGGCTGCGTGTGGTGGTAGCGGGAAAGTTTGTGCAACTGGCCGATGGCAGCCCACATCTCGTACGGGGGGTCAGCTACGGCCCATTCAAGCCGAACTCGCGCGGCGAACCCTTCCCTGAAGACGACCGGCTGGCCGCCGACCTACAGCACATCGCTGCGCTGGGCTTCAATACGGTGCGTTTGTACGAACCGCCCACTGAAGTGGTGCTGCGCGAAGTCGGGGCGCTGGGCCTGCGGCTGATCCTGGGCATCCCGTGGAGCGAGCATGTCGATTTCCTCTCCAGCCGCACGCTTTGCCGAGAGATCGAAGCCCACGTGGCCGCCACCTGCGCCCGACTGCGTGATCACTCCTGCATCACCGCATTTCTAGTGGGCAATGAGATCGAGAAAACTCTGGTGCGGTGGATGAAACCCCGGCGCGTGCGGGCGTTCATCGAAAAACTCATCGAGACCGCCCGCCGCCATGCGCCGCAGACGCTGATCAGCTACGCCACGTATCCGTCCACCGGCTACCTCGTGCCACGGAATGCCGACTTCCTGGCAGTGAACGTGTACCTGGAGACGCCCGCCGCCTTCCGCGCCTGCCTCAGTCGGCTGCACAATCTCGCGGGCAATCAGCCGCTGCTCATCACTGAATTCGGTCTTGATGTCGCCGCCCATGGGCCGGAGCGGCAGACCGAGATCATGCGCTGGCAGCATGACTGCCTGCTGAGCGGCGGCTGTGCGGGCGGGGTGTGGTTTGCTTACACGGACGAGTGGCACCGGGGCGGCAGGGAAATCATGGACTGGCAGTTTGGCCTGGTGGACCGTGAGAGAAAGGAACGACCTGCGTGCGCTTTGCAGCGTGAGCTGCCACATGCCTTTCCGCCCCCTGCTGCGCCCCCGCGCATCTCCGTCGTGGTGTGTACGCGGAATGGCACTGCTACGTTGAACCAGTGCCTGGATTCGCTGCTGGCACTGCGCTACCCGGATTTCGAGGTACTGCTGATCGACGATGGCTCCGGCCCGCAGATCGCCGAGATCGTGAAAGGTTATCCGACGGTGCGCTATCACTTTCAGGAGCATGCCGGACTCAGTGCCGCGCGCAATCTCGGTGCGCGCCTCGCCACCGGCTCCATCATTGCTTATACGGATGATGACTGCATCACGCACCCCGACTGGCTGCTGCACCTGAGCCATGCTTTTGCGGATGAATCCGTGGCCGCTGCGGGAGGGCCGAACATCCCGCCCGCGCCGCGCAACCGCATCGAGCGTGTGGTGGCAGCAGCGCCCGGAGCACCGGCGCATGTGCTGCTCAATGACACGGAGGCCGAGCATCTGCCGGGCTGCAATCTCGCCATTCGGAAAGAGGCGCTCACGCAGGTCGGTGGCTTTCGGGTGGAATTCAAAACGGCGGGGGATGATGTGGACATCTGCTGGCGACTGCGTGAAACCGGCATGCGGTTGCTGTTTGTGCCTGGGGCGATGGTCTGGCACCACCGGCGCTTCAGCATCCGGGCGTATCTGATGCAGCAGTACGGCTATGGCCGCGCTGAGGCGCTGCTGATGAAGGAGCATCCTGGACGCTTCGGCTTTCTGGGGGGGGCGCGCTGGCGAGGCGGCATCTATGGAGATCAGCATCCGGCGGATCATCCCGTCGAAGGCAGCATCTTCCACGGCCCCTTTGGACTGGGTGCCTTCCAGGTGATTTATTCATCTTCCAGCTTCCGCTGGTGGGAATGGTTTGCCGGACTGCTGTGGCCTGCCCTGCTGCTGCTCGCGCTGATTTGCCACCAGCCATGGCTGGCCGTGGGGCTGCTGGGCTTTGCTCTGGGATCGGCCTGGCGGATCAGCACGCGTAATGCGGCAGCGGCCAACATCCGTGGAGCGCTGAATCGTTTGCTGCTGTGGTGGCTGAGCTTTCTGCAACCCATCGTCCGCGAGTGGGCGCGGCTGAGAGGCATGCTGGCCTTGGGAGCACGGCCCAGCCGTCATCCGCTGCTGCCGGACATCATTCCGCCGGTGCGACCGCACAAAATCACCTTCAGTCTGGGAACGCTGCGCTTCTGGAGTGACCACGGTGCCACCCGTGAGCAGTGGCTGAATGAACTGCGCCAAGTGCTGCGCGCCGAGCACATCATCTTTCGTGAAGACGACGGCTGGCGCTGGTTTGACATCGAAGCCTGGCCTTGGTCGGAGGTTTCCCGCGCCTTTTTGACGGTGACGGAATTTCATGCGGATGGACGCTGCCTGACCAAGGTGCGCCTGCTGCTGCGGGTGCGCCGGAGCGTGGGATGGAACCTGCTGCTGTGGATGATCATTGCATCGATCCTGATGGCGGCCGGGCTGCACACGCTGCTGGTGCTGGGGACCTTTGCCGTGCTGGCCGTGGTGCTGCTGGTACCGCTGGGGCTGTGGATGATCCGCCGGGAGATGCGCAAACTCGCGCGCTTGGCCGCAGCCAAGGCTGGCTTGATTGAAATGCGTGACTAACTGGTGGATTCTAGCATTTTCAGCTATTTGATAGCCTTTCAGGCTCTCCCCGCCGAGAATATGGCAATGCCCAAGACGTCCTGGGGGGAGAGAGGTAGTTGAAGGAGGCATCCCATGCTGGCTAAGGCTGCCTGTTTTCCCCTCACCCCAAAGAAACAGTCGCTGTCTTCGTCTATCTGGGGCGGGGAGAGGGAGACCCGCGTTGGCTGCCCTGGATAGCCTTGTAAGCTCATCCCATCGCGCAGATGCTGGCCTTTACGTCCGAGTTGAGTTCAGGGTAAGAGGCTTTTACTTCGCAGTCGAACTGGCTAGCTTCGATCCGTCTCAAACCATGAAAACTCGCCGCCTGCACAAACTCACGAGCGACGGTTACTCCTACCTCCTCACGCCGCTAGAGGCCAAGTGACTGGCTGAATTCGCCTGGATCATGCCCAGGATCGGCCGGCTGAAGTCAAAAAAACGCGGCATGCGATCCAGGACCGCATGCCGCGCAAAGCTAAACTGGATCAATGTGGTCCAGGAGCGGTATCTGGATGATTGAGGAAGGGACCGGCTGCGGCGACCCTCTGGCCGCTAGGAGCGACTGGGGCTGCACTGGGCTTCTGAGCAATTTTGTGGAAGACGCCCTTCACATTGCTGATGTGGAGCGGAGCCTTGGTCTTGGCTGGGGTGATGGCTGGTGTGGCCTGTGCAACGGCGGCGGAAGCCACCAAGGCGACGAGCATGAGTTTCGTTTTCATGGCTGGTATGAACTAGGATTGGTTGGTTGGATTTGAATTTCATCCGGGAAACGGCCCTTGCGTTGGTTGCCGCGAAGAAGCGTTCCTGAATTGTCTCTTATCAATGCCATTTCCATGCCAGCCGGACTGACTCAGGCTGGAAGCCTTGATTTTACTGGGATCTAGAGGTTTTTGGAGGACGCCGACTGGAGCTTTGCCACCCCCTGATTGTAAAGTTTCAATGCACCCTGTGTAAACTTCCAAAGCGCCCACCAGGCTCGGTGTTGTTACTTTTTGGTCCGCTTGGGCAGCAGATCATAGCGGTCCAGCTTCTCCCGTACTGTGACGCGGGAAACGCCGAGCCATTCGGCCACCTGGCTTTGGTTGCCAGCGGCGAGTCGGAGGGCGCTGGCATACAGCGCCTGTTCCAGCGCCTCCATCGCCGCATTGAGCGCACCGCCGGGGAGCGTGCCTGACTGCGCTGCACGGAGGCAGGACTCAACTAGTTCGGTGATCGTGTGTGCCGGTGACTCCGCTGGCGGTGATCCCAGCAGAGTGCGAACCATCTCCGCCGAGATGGGAAAACCGCGCGCTTCGATGAGCAGGGTGCGGGTGACGTTTTCCAATTCACGCACGTTGCCGGTCCAACGGTGCTGCTTGAGCACCTCCAGCGCCTCGCGCTCGATGGCCGGTTCCGTGATGCCGAGCTGTCCCGCCACTTTGGCGAGGAAATGCCGGGTCAGCGGCGTGATGTCGTCGGTGCGGTCCCGCAAGGGCGGCAGTCGCAGCACGGCACCGTTCAGGCGGTAGAGCAGATCTTCGCGAAACTCACCTTTCTTGATCATGGTGGGCAGGTCGCGGTGCGTGGCGGCGATTACACGCACATCCAGCTCGATCTCCTGGCTGCCGCCCACGCGGCTGACGCGCCGCTCCTGCAGCACGCGCAGTAGCTTCGCCTGCACGGGTGGTGGGATGTCGCCAATCTCATCCAGAAACAAAGTGCCTCCCTGTGCCTGCTCGAAGCGCCCAGCACGACGCGACACCGCATGCGTGAAGGAACCTTTCTCGTGGCCAAAGAGCTCGCTTTCGATCAGGTTCTCTGGAATGGCCGCGCAGTTCACGGCCACGAAAGGCTGGGCGGCGCGGCTGCTGTGCAGGTGCAGCGCGCGGGCCACGAGTTCCTTGCCCGTCCCGGTCTCCCCCAGAATCAACACCGGTACTGGAGTGGCGGCATAACTGCCGAGTTGTTTGAAGACCTCCTGCATCGCACGGCTGCGGCCGATGAGTGCGGCTTTCCCAGCCTCACCCTCGCGCAACGGCACGGGGCGTGCGGCAGCGAATGACATGTGCAGAGCACGCTCGACGACCCGCAGCATCTCGGGCGGATCAAACGGCTTGAGCAGGTAGTCAAAGGCACCTGCCTTCATCGACTCAATAGCGCGCTCCGTGGTGGTGAAGGCGGTCATCAAAATGACCGGCAGCCGCGGCTTGGCCGCGTGAAGCTGCTGCAGCACTTCCATGCCACCAATGCCTGGCATGCGGATGTCGCAGATCACCAAATCAAACGGCTCCGTCATGGCCATCTGAATTCCCGTGGTGCCGTCACTGGCGCGCCGAACCAGATGACCGCTGGTCTCCAGCACGGTGAGAAGCGACGAGGCGAAATCGTCGTCATCATCAATCAGCAGCAGACGTGCGCTGTGTTCAGACATGCGGCAAAGTGCCGCCGTCCCCGGCATCATGCAAGCATCTCAAATGCGCGGCAGCCGGAGCTCAAAGCGGGTGCCCTCTGCCGAAGTCGAAGCCAGGAGCAGATCACCACCGTGCCTGCGGGCGATGCTGCGACTGATGGTCAGGCCCAAGCCGGTGCCGCCGCGTTTGAGTGTGGCAAAGGGCTTGAACAGCCGCTCCTTGAGGTCTTCCGGAATGCCGGGGCCGTTGTCCGTCACCGCGAGCACGATGCGGCGTTCCAATGCCAGTGCCTCAAGAAGCACGCGCCCGTCAGCTCGTCCACTACAGGCCTCGGCGGCATTGCGTACAAGGTTCAGCAGGGCTTGGCGCAGGAGCTCGGGATCGGCATGGAAATTTGTGTCTTCCACGATGCCAAGTTCAAAACGCACGGTGCGCTGCTGCATCTCCGCCTGGTGGTCGTGATGAAACGTGTCCACCAGTTCTGCCAAGGCGCAGGGGATGATGCGCGGCTCCGACGGACGGGCGTAAATCAAGAAATCCCCCACGATGTGCTCCACGCGGTCCAGCTCGCGATTCATGCTGGCCACCTGCGCTGCCACCTTGGGCTGTAGTTCGGCATCCACTAGCAGCCCCAATGCGTAGGCGCGGTTTTTCAGCGCGCCGACTGGATTGCGAATTTCATGGGCGAGTCCGGCGGCAAGGCTGCTGAGGGAGGCCATCTCATCGCGGGCGATTTTTGCATGCTCGACCTGGGCCGCCTGCTCTTGCAGGGGGCGGAACCAGCCGCAGTAGATCATCCATAGCAGCACTCCAAACAGCGGCGTCATGACCGCAGATGCAGTCACCACCAGCCACTGCATCTCCTTCATCGAATCCCGCATCTCGCTCACGCGGTCCAGCAGGCGAGCTCCGCAGGCATCGCGCAGAGATTGGAGGTCTCGTAGCATTTCCCGGAAGGGCTCGTCGGCACGCATCAGGCCCGCCAGCCGCTCTTTGTCGGGCAGTGCCAGCCAGGATTGCACCTGCTCGCCGTAAATGCGCAGGTCCTTCTGCACTTCTTCCAAAGAGCTGGCTTCTGCTCCTGTCAGCGATACGGGTGGGTGGCGGAAAAAAGCCTCGTTGCGCGCAAGCAGCACGGTGTACTGGTCCTGCTTCCCGACGTTCACCTCACCGTCACCCAGCCGCAGCGCAGCGGCGTGCAGGTCCAACATCAAGACTACGCCGTCGCGGTGAAACCGCAGACCGATCTCCTGCTCCTCATGGGCTAACACCCGCAACTGCTCCACCTCCCGCAGCCGCAGCACGATCAGCAGCACCAGGCATACCGTTGCCACCAGCAGGCAAAGCGCCAGCGCCACGGCGGCTTGTCTCCACGTGGAAATCGTCATGGCGTAGGTACGCACAAGATGGGCAGGATTCACTTTCAACCTCCAAGGTCGTGAAACCATAATTCTGGTGGCATTCCACGCCAGCCCCGCCTTGGTGTTTGACCGCACCAACGTCATGACGCCGCTCCCGCTCGCCGACCGCTACTCACGTTTTCGTGACGCCGTATTTTCCGGCGTGGCCGAAGCGCTGCCCGGTTTTGCTGAGCCGATGACCGAGATGGAACTGCAGAGCCTGTGGTTCTCGGGGGTTTTTGGCCATGAGTTCACCACCACCGATGGCAAGGCCGTACGCATCGCAGATTTTGGCGAATGGAATGCCGGCGCAGGCCCGGACTTCAACGGCTGCGCGGTCGTGATCGACGGGCAGACCCTGCGTGGCGACATCGAGCTTGATCCTGATGCGCGTGACTGGGAACGGCACACGCATGGTGCGAACGAAAACTTCAACCGCGTGGTGCTGCACCTCTTTCTGCACGCACCGGAAGAGCGTTTCTTCACGCGCACCCAAGCGCACCGCGAGGTGCCACAGGTGCTGCTGCGCGCCGACATGCTGCCGGAGGGCATCAAGCCCAAACGCCACCTCGCGCCCGCACGGCTGGGCCGCTGCGCCACACCTCTGCGCGAGATGGAGCCGGCGAGGGTGCAGTCCATCATTGAGTCCGCCGCGCAGCATCGTCTTGAACTGAAATCGAAACGTCTGCATCGCAGTGTGGCCGCGCAAGGCCGTGAGCAGGCGATTTACCAGGCGCTGGCGCAGACGCTGGGCTATCGCAAGAACCAGCAACCCTTTGCCATTCTCTCCCAACGGCTACCGTTGAAGAAGATCACCCAGCTCGATGCCACAAAGCGCGAGGCCTGGCTCTTTGGGGTGTCGGGCTTCCTGGAAAGCGTGCGCAGTGACGATACCGAGCCGACTACGCGCACCTACCTGCGCCAGATGTGGAGCGAATGGTGGAAGCTGCGCGGTGGCCTGGGGCGCTGGCTGGATGACCGCCAGATCCTGCGCTGGAAGCTCAATGCGATCCGCCCCGGCAATCATCCGCAGCGCAGGCTGGGGGCGCTCGCCGCGCTGCTGCGTTCATGGTCCGTCATCGTGACGCCGCTGGCCGATGCCACGCGCTGGAGTCAGGCGGCTTGGCGCGAGTCCCTGCTCGCACTCACCCATGAGTTCTGGACCACCCACTACACGCTGCTCGCGGAGGCGGCGGAGAAGCCACTCGCCTTGATCGGTGAGACACGGGTGCAGGAGATGCTGGCGAATGTCGCCTACCCGCTGCTGGTGCCCGAGCGCACGCGCCTGTGGGCCGAATACCTGGAACTCCCCGCCCTGCTGGACAATCAAAAGGTGCGCCGCGCCGTGCTGCGGCTGTTTGGCGATGACCTACGCAGTAAAGACTTCACCAAGAAACTGCATCATCAGCAGGGCCTGCTGCAGATCTATGAAGACTTCTGTCTGGAGGATGACTCGGCCTGCGCCGACTGCCCCTTCCCGGAAAGATTGAAGGAGTGGAGCTGAACGTGACGTTTTGGCGTTCCAACCATGCGCCCGCTCTTCCTGCTCGCCCTTTCCTCGTCGTTCGCACTCGCCGCGGATCTGCCTGATCCCGCCGTCATCACGGCGGCTATGAAGAAGGCGGTCACCTATGCTCACACGCATCTCGCGCGTGAGGGTGGTTATGCCTCTTCGTATGACAAGGAGGGCAAGATCGGGGAAGTCGAGCACGCCAAATCTCCCACGATCATCTCCATCCAACCGCCTGGTACGACGACGATGGGGCTGGCGATGTTGAAGGCTTATCAGGCCACGGGAGATGATGTTTTTCTCACGGCAGCCAAAGATGCGGCAAAAGCACTGATCAAGTGCCAGCTCGCCTCTGGTGGTTGGAGCAGTGACTTCGATTTCGACCCTGAGAAAGCCAAAAAGAGCTACCTCCGCAGCGATCTCGACGCTGGCGACAAAACACTCGGCAAACGCCACAACTACTCCACCCTCGACGACAACAAGACCGAGTCCGCGCTGCTCTTCCTCCTCGAAATGGTCCACGAACCGGCCTGCAAAGACGATGCCGAATTGAAGCGCTGCACGAAGTTTGCCTTCGACGGCCTCCTTGCTGCCCAGGCTCCCGTCGGTGCCTGGCCCCAGCAGTTCAACGGTCCCGCTGATCCCACCGCACCCGTTCTCAAAGCGAGCTATCCCGCCGAATGGTCACGCACATGGGTCAAGACCAGTTATGAGCATGATTACACGCTCAATGACGACAACCTGCAGCAGGTCGCCAAAGTGCTGTTCCGCGCTTACGAACTCGAAAAGGACGAGCGCTACCTCGCTGCCTTGAAGAAACTCGGCGAGTTCTTCCTGCTGGCACAGATGCCAGAGCCGCAGCCGGTCTGGGCGCAGCAGTATGACCGCGAGATGCATCCGGTCTGGGCGCGCAAGTTTGAGCCGCCCTCAGTCACGGGCTATGAAAGCATCGGTGCCATGCAGGTGCTGCACCAGCTCTGGGTGCTGACGGGGGATGACAAATACCTCAAGCCGCTCCAGCCCGCCCTGGCCTGGTTTGAACGCTCCAAGCTGCCCGATGGCACGCACGCCCGCTTTTACGAACTGCAGACCAACAAGCCGCTCTTCTTCGTCAAGGACACCTATGTGCTGACTTATGACAGCAGCAACATCCCCACGCATTACTCCTTCACGGACATGGTGCAGGACAACATCGACGAGTTTAAAAAGAAGCTCGCCAAGAGCCGTGACGAACTGCAGCACAATCTCGCCGGACCGCAGACACCGAAGGAGTGGGCCAGCCGGGCTAAAGGTGCGGCCGCGAAAGCTCAAAAAGCGGCTGACGCGCTCGATAGCGAAGGCCGCTGGCTCAAAAACGACGAGATCGACGGCGCTGAATTTTCCAAACACTTGACTGCGATGGCGGCTTATGTTGAGGCGCGGAAGAGGAGTGGGGAGTGAGGTGTGATTCTTCCAGACGCGGCTGCGCCAAACCGCCCGACTCTGGAGGGGGGGACGTCCTGGGCGCTGCCGCACGCTCGCAGACGGGCGGGCTGTCGCCACACCCATCTTACGAGGGCGGCATGGCGCTTGAGAGTTGGGGAGGAAAGGGTGCGCTGGTCAACGGGCAGGAGTGCCCATCGTACTGGCGATGAAGACAAAAAGGGGGCGGACTTGCGTCCGCCCCCTGAATGAGTCGTGAGTTGGTGAACTCGGACTATGACAGATCTTCACCCACGGCGTAACGCACGAAGCGGCGCACGATGAGGTTTTCGCCCAGTTCGGTGATCTTGCCTTTGATCAGATTCGCGATGGTGAGATCGGGATCCTTGATGAAGGCTTGTTCGAGCAGGCAGTTGTCGGCAAAGAATTTCTCCATTTTGCCGTCCACGATCTTGTCCACGATGTTGGCAGGCTTGCCTTTAACCAGCTCGGCACCGATTTCACGTTCCTTGGCGACGAGGTCCGCAGGGACGTCTTCGCGCTGGAGGAAGCGTGGGTTGGAGGCGGCGATGTGAAGGGAGATGTCCTTCACGAGGGCCTGGAAGTTTTCGTTGCGGGCGACGAAGTCGGTCTCGCAATTCACTTCGATGAGCACGCCGATACGGCCTGCCATGTGGATGTAGGAGGCGATGATGCCTTCCTTCGTCTGGCGGTCGGCCTTTTTCTCGGCCTTGATGGTGCCGCTTTTGCGGAGGATGACTTCAGCCTTCTCGAGGTCGCCAGCGGCTTCCGTGAGGGCTTTTTTGCATTCCATCATGCCTGCGTTGGTCTTTTCACGCAGGGTCATGACGAGTTTAGCGGAGATTTCAGCCATGGGTCGGTTGGGGGGTGAAATGGATTACTTCTTGGCTTCGGCAGTGGCGATGATGACGGGGTCGATCAGCTTCTGCAGGATGATGCGGATGGAACGGATGGCGTCGTCGTTGGCGGCGATCGGGTAGTCGATGATGTTCGGATCGGCGTTGGTGTCCACCAAGGCGACGATCGGGATCTTCAGACGGCGGGACTCATGGACGGCGATGTGCTCGCGGGCGGAGTCAACGATGACGACAGCGTCAGGGATCTTGCCCATGTGGCGGATGCCGCGGAGGTTGCGCTCCAGCTTGATGCGCTCGCGGTTGAGGCCGGCGAGTTCCTTCTTGGACATGAGCTTGAACTCAGGCTTGCTCTCGATTTCTTCGAGGTAGTTGAGACGGGCGATGCTCTTCTTGATCGTCTCCATGTTGGTGAGTGTGCCACCCAGCCAGCGATGATTGACGTAGAACTGACCGCAAGCTTCGGAGGCCTGCTTCACGGCTTCTTGAGCCTGGCGTTTGCAGCCGACGAAGAGGATTTTTTTGCCACGGCGAGCGAGGTCGGCCAGGAATTCAGCGGCCGTGTCGATCTGCTTGACGGTTTCCTCGATGTTGAGGATGTGAATCTGGTTTTTGGTACCCATGATGAAGCTCTTCATCTTGGGGTTCCAGCGCTTGGTTTGATGTCCGAAATGGACTCCGGCTTCGACGAGTTCGGCGAGGATCTGTGTTGACATGTATTTGGTATCTAAGGTGCCTGTCTTCCGCACGTTTTGGGGGCAAAACGCTCAACCACAAGGGCTGATCCGGTCGAATGGGCTTCGGTTTGAATCCTTTGGCCTGACCAACATGGCCCGGCAAAAGGGGCGCGATGTTACCGGCATCCCCTGCGACGGCAAGCAGTTTTTCACCCTCGGAATCGTCACATGGGGGACTCCCCTGACCCACCGGCAGGTTAAACCAGCTTTGCCAGTGCGTCCGGCAGGGGGAGAACGAAGTCCATTTTTGCCTGGGTGGCGGGATGGATGAAATGGAGTTCGCTGGAGTGGAGGCCCAGGCGTCTGGCGGGGTCGGTGGTGGCACCGTAGGGTTTGTCGCCGACGATGGGGTGGCCCATGTCGGAGAGATGGACGCGGATCTGATGGCGGCGGCCGGTTTCGAGCTTCAGCTCGACGAGCGAGGTGTGGTGCGTGCGCTTGAGGACTTTGAAGTGGGTGATGGCCTCGCGGGTGTCTTCATCTGGCGGGACGCTGCGGACGCGGAGGGAGAATTCCTCATTGAGAAAGCAGCGCAGGGTGCCGGAATCGCGTTTGATGACGCCTTCGGTGATGGCAAGGTAGGTTTTGTCAAAACGATGCCAGTTCTGCTGGAGGATGCGCTTGAAGGGCTCGGTTTTGGCGAAGACGATGAGGCCGGAGGTATCGCGATCCAGGCGGTGGACGATCCAGACGCGGCTGCGGACATCGGTCCCGCGGACGTGGTCGGTGAGGGCGGCGTAGGCGGTGCGACCGTTGCCGGAATCGGTGGCGACGGTGAGCCAACCAGCGCCTTTGTTGAGCACGATGATGGCCTCGTCTTCATAGACGATGCTGAGTCCGGCGGGCATGGGTTTGACGTCTGCACGCGGGGCGCGCTCGACCTTGATGGTGATCTTGTCCCCAGGGGTGAGTTTGTGGTCGTGGCGGGTCACGGCGCGGTCATTCACGCGGACGCTGCCGAATTTCAGCCATTGTTTGAGGCGTGTGCGCTTCATGTCCGGCCAGTTTTCAAAGAGAAAAGGCAGGAGATCGGCGGCGGCGGTGACGGTACGTTGCTCAGACATGGGGTGTCATGCCACGGAAAAAAGATGCTGGCTAAGGAAAAGCGGGGTGGCACGTTGCTGCTGAGTTCAAAAACGCGCGCCCATGTCCCTGATTCGTTCTTTCCTGATAGTTTCATGCCTTGCTGTTTCATCCGTCTTTGCGGCGGATTTCAAGAAGGACATCCAGCCAATTCTGGAACGGAACTGCTACGAGTGCCACAGCCTCAAAACCGGGAAAAAGAAAGCCGGCTTTGTCTTTGATGACCTGGAGACTTTCAAGCTGGACATCAAGGACAACGACGTGGCGCAGATCCGCCCTGGCAAACCTGCGGAGAGCCATTTTCTTGAAATCCTGGTCAATGACGGCAAAAATCACATGCCGCCGAATGAAAACCTCTCGAGCGCGGAGATCAAAAAGATCACGGAATGGATCACTGAAGGGGCGAGTTTTGAAAAAGACGCACCGAAACTGGCCCTGACCGCTGTCAAAAAGAATCTGCCGCCGATCATGAGCTGGACGAATGTGGATGGCAAAACGATCAAGGCGGGTTTTGTCCGCCTGGACGGTGCGAATGTGGTGCTACGCATGCCGCTGAATGCTGCCGAGGTGCCCTACCCGCTGACCAAGCTGTCCGAAGCTAGTCAGAAGCTGGCGCGTGATTGCGCGGCCCCTTGAGGTCAAAGCTCCGCCAGGGCGTCAGTGACGGCGGCTTCGAGCGGGCGGGAACCGCTGCCACCGAGACGTTCATCCAGCGATTCCAGGCGCTGGATGAGATCCGCGACGTGCTTGCGCGGATACATGCCACCGGCTTCGGCACAAAAGTGCGTGCGGCAGCCAAAGGGGCGGTGTTTGTAGATGGTGCAGCGGCCATCGCGGCCCAGCAGAGGACAGGCACCGTCGGGATGGGGCTTGAGCGCCTTGCGACCGCTGGCGCGAACGCCCTGGGCGGCGTAGAATGCCTCCCCACGGGTGAGCATGGGGGTATGACCTGCCAGGCGGAAGTGACAGCAGCCGGTGCGCATCTCGCACTGGCGGGGCAGCGGGCGGCGCTCCAGTTCGGCATAAATCGCCTCCATCTCGTGGCGGTGGTCTGGCTTGGGGTTTTTCATGCAGTGTGCATTCAGCATGGCGGCACTTGCTTTTGTGGCACGCGATTTTTGCAAAGGGCCATTTGAGATTTGAGATTTCTCATTCCGCCCCCATCGTACAGGCCCGTGATGTCGCCACAGCCCAGTTTCCGCGTCATCCGAGGGTCAACCACCATCCCTAAAAGACAACTGAAGCACGCATGAGTCTGCCCGAAATCGCCGGACATGAATTGCAGGACCTGGTCGGCAGCGGGCGGTGTGGTGCCGTGTACCGGGCCGTGTCCACCAACGGCAAAGCCTGTGCGGTGAAGGTATTTAGTTCGATGGCGATCAACCGGAAAGCGCTGTCCACCGCCTTCCGTGCGCTGCAGCAGATGCCGCATCATCGCGGTGTGCTGCCGGTGGAAAGCTACAGTTTTGAGAAGACGCCTTATTTTTGCGTGATGCCACTGGTCGGGGTGATGACCAAGGACAGCCAAGGCCGCCGTCAGTGGCAGACGCCGACGCTGGAGTCTGCCTGTAGCGGCCTGCCACCGGAGCAGGCCTGGCGGCACATTTATGAGGTGGCCGATGCGCTCTCCTGGCTGCACAAGCACGGCATTCCGCATGGCAACCTGCGGCCGTCGAACATCCTGCTGGAGGACGACGCGGAATCCTCGATCCGCCTCACCGACATTGCCCAAGGCTGGGTGGGTGGGATTCATCACCTGGAGCTGACGGATCATTTTGTGCATCTCTGCCCCGAGCAGGCGGAAAACCCAGAGGGGGTGTTTGCCGGCTATGGCCCCTCATGGGATGTCTATAGCTTTGGGGTGCTGGCCTACCGACTGCTCAACGGCATACTGCCTCGTGGCGCGGAAGCGTGGGCGAGCGAAGTCGAACGCGCCCGGCAAAAGGCGGCATCGGGACTGGCGGTACAGATCGACAGCAATGCGCTGCTGGCGGCGGTCAAAGCGCAGCCGAAGATTTACTGGCCGCAGGCTTCGCAGTCCAAGTGGGAGGAGCGCCGCCGCAACATCATCGAACGCGCGCTGGATTTGAACCCGGCGGCACGCTGGGCTGACATGCGCGAGATCGTGCGCGAGTTTGAGGTGCTTGAAAGCGACTACCTGCTCGAAGAATCGCGGGAGCAGACCGTGCGCGAGCGGCAGAAACAGGCGAAGAAGGTGCTGTCGCTACAGACCACGGCCATTTCGCTGCTGACCCTTTTTGTACTTTGCTTTGTTTACGCCTTCACGACCAAGCGCCAATTGCAGAAGGCGGAGAACACCATCTCCAACATCAATGACGTTCACAAAATGGAAAGCGACGCGCTCAATGGTCGCATCGCATCCCTGATCATCGAACGTGACGCCGCCCGCGGTGCCAAGGCGATGGCGGATCAAAATTTGCAAAACTCGCAGAATGCGGTGGACCAGTTCCTCACGCAACTGCTGCAGACCCCCACGGGCAATGAGATGGAGGCCGGATTCCAGAAGGAGCAGCTCAACGACGCGCTGGCCTACTGCATGCGAGGGCTGCCCGGACTGGAGCAGTCCCCTGCGCTCGGCATTGAACGGCTGCGCGCCTATGGCAACATCGGCCAGCTTCACCTCAAGCTGCGCAACAGCGTGCAGGCGGTGATTTTTCTCTCTAAGGCACGAGACCAGGCGGCGGAATTGATCAGCAAGGGGAGTGGCGAAGGTGCCCAGACCGCTCTCTACCAGCAGTGGCTAGGCCGCTACAGCCTGCTGCTCTCAGACATCCGGGGGCGCGAGGGACGCCATGCCGAATCTCTGGCCCTGCTCAAAGAAGCCACGGTCAATCTCGACAAAGGCCTGGCGGCTGATCCGAAGAACCGCCTCGCACGCAATGAGTGCTCACGAGCGTGGCTGGAATATGGCCTGCGTACGCTGCGCAACGGTGATGTGGGTGACTCTGAGCAGGCGCTAGCGCGCGTGCCGACAATTCTCGATGCCAAGCTGATCGGTCACGACTTGATCAACGATGAGAAGTTCATCCTCGCACGCGCCAAGTTTGCCAAAGGCATCAGCCAGCGCGATGCGGGCAAGGTCGAAGTGGCGCTCAACACGCTGATCGATTCCGTGAAGGACATGGGCGAGCTCGTGCTCGGCAGCAGCCCGCGCAATCAAGACCAGGCCCTGCTGCTGGCGGAAGCCTACACCGAGCTGGCAGAATTGATCGGGCGGCATTTCAGCGGTGCGGATGCGCGGGAAGCACACAATCAGGCGGTGCCGATTCTTTTGGAACTCAATCGGCTGCTGCCTGAATGGGACGAAGTGAAGTATCTGCTGGCCCGCAACTACGGCGCACTCGCCTCGCTGGCGCGTGATGCTGGCAACCCAGGTGAGGCGAGCAAGAAAAAGCAGGATGCCATCGAACTGGTGAATGAAATCCTCGCGGACGACAAGGACAACGCGCGCTATGGCTTTCTGCTGGCCAAACTGCGTGGTGAATACGCCGAACTGCTGGCTGACAACGGCAAGACCTCGGCCGCTATCCCGATCGCGAAACAGGCGGTGGAATCGCTCGAAGCCCTCATCAAAGCGCAGCCGGCCAATGACAAGCTCACGCCGGAGCGCCGCATGTGGGCCAGCCAGCTCGCGCAGCTTTATGGCTCGCTGGGCCACACCAGTGAAAGCGCTGGCAAGAAGGCCGAGGCGAAAGCCGCGTTTGCCAATGCCGTCGCCATCTGGGGAAAACTGGCCGCCGCCATCGCCAATGACGAGGCCATCCAGACGGGTCTCAATTGGAGCAAGGGCCGTCTCGCGAAGTTGAAATGAGCCTTGATGAAAAACAGCAGTCGTTGATCGACGACCTGAATATCATCCACGATCCGCACGAGCGTCTGAACGCGGTCGTTTCGCGTGCGTATGCGATGAAGCTGGATGAGGCGCACAAGAGTGAGGCCAATCTCGTGCCGGGATGTGTTTCGCGCGTGTGGCTGCATGGCGAGCTGAGCAACGGCCGGACGAGCTTCATTTGCGATGCCGAGTCCCCCATGGTCAAAGGACTCGCCGCGCTGCTGTGCGAGTTGTACACGGATGCAGAGCCTGCCGAAGCCGCCGAGGTTGAGCCGCGGGTGTGGGAGGCTTGCGGCTTCACCAAAATGCTCTCCCCCACGCGCCTAAACGGGCTGGCGAATATGCGCGTCAAAATTCGTGCTATGGCAAACCAGTTCCTATCCTCCAACCCAACCCCTTGACCATGCTCCGACTGCAAAATTTTCATGGCGCTGAACTGGCACCGCATCTTGATGCGCTGGGTGAGCTACGCATCGCGGTGTTTCGTGAGTATCATTATCTGTATGTCGGCACGCTGGAGCATGAGCGTGAGTACCTGCGCACTTATTTGCAATCCAGCGGCAGTCTGGTCGTCCTAGTATTTGATGATGACCGGGTCGTGGGTGCCACCACCTGCCTGCCGATGCTTGATGAAGGGCCGGAATTTCAAGCGGCGTTTGTGCAGGCCGGGTACGATCTCTCGACCATCTGCTACTTTGGCGAATCGATCCTGCTGCCTGCCTATCGCGGCAAAGGCATCGGCAAAGAGTTCTTTGTGCGACGTGAAGCGCATGTCCGGACTCTGGGCATGAAACTCAGTACCTTCTGCGCGGTGGACCGCCCTTCTGGGCATGCGCTGCGACCGGAGGGTTATCGAGAGCTGGATGATTTTTGGCGCAGCCAGAGGTATGTGAGGCATCCGGAGCTGCAGGCAACCTTTGTGTGGAAGGAGATCGGGGAAAAGGTTGAGTCGCCGAAGACGCTGACGTTTTGGGTGAAGGAGAGCGTCTAACGCGGCAGCCTCGGAGGCTGAGTTCAAACAAAATTTCGCTATCTCCGTGGAGTCGGAGAGCTAAAGGCTGGCGCAGACAGTGAACTGTAGAGTCCTTTGTACGGTTCGCTGCGTAGGCGACCGCCCAGACCGCACAGGGGACTGTGCGGACCACATTGCTGCCGCCTTTACGATACTCCTTGGGAATTTCTTGATGTCGGGTGATTGTGTGGTCGCGTTTTACGAAACTGAATTCCGAAAAGTGAGCGTGGATACGCGCGACGGCAGCATGAGGACAAACCGCCCGCTCTAGGCGTGCCAGTGCCCGTGCTACCGCTGGGGCCAGTTCAATTGCTTGTGCAGGAACTCGAAGGTGCCTTTGCCGTTGATGGTGTGCCCGCCGTTGAAGAACTCGATTTCGGTACGGTCCTCCATGCCAAACTGCGCGTAGAGCCAGCGCGTCTTGGCATATTCGGAGGCGACCCAGGGGTCGATGGAGACGCCGTCATGATGGCCGCGCTCAACCATGAAGGGCCGTGGAAACATGAGGTAGGTGAGTTCGGCGTAGCTGAAGGTGCTGCCCATGTTGAAATAGGGCATCTCCCACTCGTCCGTGAACATGAAGCTGTGCTTGTCCTCGGTGCTGGCCACTTTGCGAGTCCAGTCGTTGAAGTCGCCGGAGCAGATGGAGAGGCAGTAGCCGTCGAGCAGCGGTGGAATGCGCACGGCAGCCTCGCCGCCATAGCTGAGGCCGTAGAAGCCGATGCGTTTGGCATCGACCTGGGGCAATGCCGCGAGCCAATTGAGCCACTGCTCGTGATGGCGGAGGATGACGGAAAACATGGAGGCCTTCACGGTATTGCCTTTGCGTGAGAGCGTGCGGTACTGCTCTTCTTCTTTGTACAAGTTGTGCGGGGCGAGGGTGATGAAGCCGCGCTCGGCCAAATGTGCGGCGAAGTCATGATACGCGGGCTTGTCGCCTTCGATCACATCTTCCGGAAGACCATGACGCCCATGCTGGCAGACGACGACGGGGCGCTTCTCTCCGGGTTGTAGATCTTTGGGTAGCAGCAGCACCCCCCAGGCGAAACCTTCGCCACCGACATCGAGCACGACTTCGTAGCCGGTCCATTTCGGTTTGTCGTAAATTTTGCGGGTGCGCGGCTTTGGTGTTGGCAGCGGTGTGTCGATCCTGCCAAGCACCTCCTCCGAGAAGGTGTTGCGGAACACCTTGGCAGCAGCGATGAATTTGTCGGGTTTTTTGTCGGCAAACTGCGCGTAGGTCCAGGCTTCGTTGCGAAATTCCGGCATGGCCTTGTAGAGGAAGAAGTCATTTCTGATCCGATCTGAGCCACGGAGCAGGCGCTGCACATGGGCTTCGAGTTCCTTCATCTGCGCAAACTGACGCACGGCTGGCAGGTAGGTCTGGCGCAGGTTTTGCGGCAGCTCTTTGGACAGCGCCATGTTTGCGTCAGTCTTGAGGAGCTTGGCGAGGGCGTTGGCAGCAGCAGCGTCACTGCGCACGAGTGAACGGCGCTGGAGGCTGGGCGGCACTAGTGAATCAATGCGCAGGTATTCCTCCTCCACTTCGTCAAATTCAGGCGTGTTCAGCCTGCCGGGAGCGGCTTGGCTTTTCTTGCCTTTGGGTTCTGGCGGACCGTCCACTTCCGGCTCATCTGTGTAATGAATGACGAGTCCGCGTGGGGCGATGAGGGAGGCGATTTCGGCATCGCCAAATTCTGCGAGCAGGCCCCACACATTGCGGTAGAGCGGTTCGCGCCAGGTGCGTTGACGCGATTTGAAATAACCGCTGACCAGTGCCGCGTCGATGCGCGGATCGACGGCGGCTGCATACATGGCGATGAGTCCGCCTTCGCCATAACCGGCGACGCCGATCTGGTCATGGCGGTGAATGTTGATCCAGTCCACCAGCGCCAGCACCTTTTGCACCTCGTAGCCGATGATGTGGCGACCCATCATGTAGGCTTGCCGGTGAATCCATTCGCGATGCGGCATGTTCGTCATGAGGATCGCCGGATTGCCGGACGCGGCATCGCTGCGGTTGATCAAGACTGGGACGATGACTGCAAAGCCGTTTTCCACAAAACGCCGGGCGATCTGCGCCTCCGCCGCTACCCCAGGTGCCAGGCCAGCGATCTGCTCGGGTGTCTGATCTGCGTCTGGCAGGGCGATGATGTAACCACGAGGCTTGCCTTTCGGCTCCAGCAGCAGGCCTTCACCTGACACTTGCTCAAGCACGGGCCAGCGGACTTGGTAGATACGATAGGTCTTCGTTTTGCCCACCAGCGCCAGATTCGTCTCATCGCCGTAACGCTCCAGCGCCACCGGGACACGCTTGTCCTTGAGGCCGATGATGTGTTTGAAGTGTTCACGATTTTCGTGAATCGACTCTGTATATTCATGAGGCGAGGACACATTGCGGTGCCAGAGCTGCACGCGCGTGGTCAGCGAGTCTTCGATCATCTGGTCCATGTCGATCAGCGCTGCCGCGTGCATCTGCTCGGAGATGTTGCCATCCTTGATCAGCGGCTGGGTGTCCGGCAGTGTTTCCGGCTGCTGGGCCAATGCGTTCGCCGCTAGGGCGAACAGGGCGACGGAAAAAAGCGGCAGTTTCATGAGAGTGAATCAACGCTCATCATGGCCGTCTTGCAAGCTTTGCAAAATTGACATATGCCGACTCTCTGTGTGGTGAAAGCAGGACGATGGCGAGCCAGAATGGCGCACTTACCTTGTGCCCTCGGCGTGCGAACCTCCGAGTCAGCACTTCGTATGTACCCATGTCTCCACGCGACTCTTCAACTCCACAGCCTCAGGACCCGCTCGTGCTTGCCTGTCGTTGAGTAGGCAAGCTCGTCTTCAGCGAGAGCCACCTGCTGCGGACTCGGAGGTCCGCGTTCCTGGAGGGGCTTGCTGCTCGCGGCGTACCTTGGCTCTGCGTGCATCAGGTCTCGCGAAAAACCTCCACTGTGCTGCGGCATCTGTGAACTGGATCTAGCCGCCCTTGAGTTCAGGCACTCTGCTGCTGATGCCGGTCCAGCTCATACTTCCCGAGCGCCAGCGCGCCGAGCAAACCTGAGCGTGCGCCGAGTCCGGGAGAGACGATGAAGTCGTCGATGTTGCGCCCGAGTTCGGGAACGCGGAGGTAGCCGTTGTTGAGTTTGAGGAGCCGACCACGAATGAGCGGCAGGATGTGCTCCTGACTCATGACGCCACCACCGAGAATGATGCGCTTCGGGCAGATGCTGAGGGTGAGATTCAGCAGCGCATGCGCCATCACGTCGGCCACTTCCTCCCAGGCAGGATGATCGGGCGGCAGGGCGTCGGCTTTGACTCCCCAGCGCGAAGCGAGGGAGGTACCGCTGACGTAGCCTTCGACGCAGTTTTCGTGAAACGGGCAGTGGCAGGCTTGTTGGATGGCCGAAGAGTTTTGTGGGGGGGGGACCAGCAGATGACCGATCTCAGGATGCAGCAGGCCATGCAGCAACTGACCGTTGATGAGCACTCCACCGCCGACGCCGGTGCCGACGGTGATGTAAATGAGCGGGTCGGTATTCTGCCCGGCTCCCCAGAGGTATTCACCGAGCACGGCGGCGTTCACATCGGTGTCCCAGGCGATGGGGACGTGGTAACGATCCTGCAATTTGGGAACAATGTTCGTAAACTGCCAGCCGGGCTTGGGCGTGGAGGTGATGTAGCCGTAGGTCTCGCTGTTTTTGTCGAGATCGATCGGGCCGAAGGAGCCGATGCCGATGGCAGCGATGGAACCGTACTTCGCCTTGGCCATCGAAAGAAAACGGGTCACTCCGGCGAGGGTTTCTTCCGGCGTGGTGGTGGCAATGCGGGTGACGTCGCGGACATCATGCGGGCCGGTACCGACAGCGCAGACGAACTTGGTGCCGCCGGCCTCGATGGCGGCGATGAGGGGGGCTTCTTCGCTCATGATTGCGGACGCACGGCGGCGGAGTCACGGATGCCGAGACTGGAGTAGATCTCGCGCGTGGCGTGGGATTTGTTCAATGTGTAAAAATGGATGCCGTCCACGCCATGGTCGAGCAGATCGTGGCACTGCTCGGTGGCGTAGTGGATGCCGACCTTCTGCACGGCGGCTTCGTCACCACCGCAACGCTGGATGGCACGCAGAAGCTTGGCCGGGTAACGCGCACCGGCGGCGAGTTCGGCCATACGGCGCATGCCGGAGGCGCTGGTGATGGGCATGATGCCGGCGATGATGGGAATGTTGATCCCGGCAAGCTGGCAGCGCTCGCGGAAGTCGAAGAAGTCGTGGTTGTCGAAGAACAACTGAGTGCAGATGTAGTCCGCACCGGCATCGACCTTGGCCTTGAGGTAATCCATTTCCAGCACGCGATTTGGCGTGGTGGGATGGCCTTCAGGGAAACCGGCGACACCGATGCCGAAGCCGCGCTTGTCAGGATGTGCGCCGCTGTCGTTGAACTTCTTGATGAAGGCGACGAGGTCGGCGGCATGCTGGAAGGCATCCTTGGCACGGTCGTAATTGGCGAGATTCTTGGGGGGATCACCGCCGAGGGCGAGGATGTTGCTCACACCGGCCTTGGCGTAGCGTTCGAGGATGCCTGCAATGTCGGCCTCGCTGTGGCAGACGCAGGTGAGGTGCGGCACGGCATCGAGACTGGTGGTGGTTTTGATGCGCACCACGAGATCGTGCGTGAGCTCACGCGTGGAGCCGCCCGCACCGTAGGTGACGCTGACAAACGAAGGCTTGAAGGCTTCAAGCTCGCCGATGGCCAGATAGAGTGCCTCAAAGGCTTCAGCGCTCTTCGGCGGGAAGAACTCAAACGAGAGCGTGGGGCGCTGGGCTTGGAGAATGTCGGCGATGTGCATCTAGTTCGGTTCTCGGTTCGCGGTGCTTCAATATCAGGCGATGTGCTCGCCTTTGAGCACATCATCGAGCGTCTGGCGCTCGCGCACGACGGTGGCTTTGTCACCATCAACGAGGATTTCAGCCGGCATGGGGCGGGTGTTGTAATTCGAGGCCATGGTGAAGCCATAAGCTCCAGCGCTGAGCACGGCGAGGTATTCGCCTTCTTTGACGAGCGGGAGTTCGCGATTCTGGGCGAGGAAGTCGCCTGATTCACAGATGGGACCGACCACATCGACTTTTTCGACGGTGGCGTTTGCAGGCTGCTTGAGCGGGACGATTTGATGCCAGCCTTCGTACAGCGTCGGGCGGATGAGGTCGTTCATGCCGGCATCGACGATCTTGAAGATTTTGGCGGAGCCGCGCTTTTCGTAGAGCACCTTGGTGAGCATGACACCGGCGTTGCCGACCATGAAACGACCGGGTTCGCAGAGAATGCGCAGGCCGAGTGGTTCGAGGTGCGGAACCACGGCTTCCGCATAGGCCTGAATGGTGAGGGGATGGACTTCTGCATTTTCCTGCCACCAGGCGGAGTCACCGGAGTCGAGGCTCTGCTTGTAGTTGATGCCGATGCCGCCGCCGATGCTGAAGAATTCGATGCCGTAGCTCTTTTTCACCTGCGTGACGAGCGGGATGACCTTCTGCACCGCTTCGAGGAAGGGATCCACATTGGTGAGCTGCGAGCCGATGTGCATCTGCAGACCTTTGATGATCAGATTGGGGCAGTCTGCGGCCACACGGGCATAGACGTCGAGGATCTGGTCGAAATCGATGCCGAATTTGTTCTCGCTCTTGCCGGTGGTGATCTTGGCGTGCGTATGCGCATCGACATTGGGATTCACGCGGACGGCTACGGGAGCCTGCATGCCGAGCTCGCCGGCGACTTGGTTGATGTAGTGCAGTTCGGCCTCGGACTCGGCGTTGAAGCAGTAGATGCCCTGCTTGAGGGCGTACTCGATTTCGTCACGGGTTTTGCCGACGCCAGCGAAGGTGCATTTTGCGGGATCGCCACCGGCCTTGATGACGCGGAAGAGTTCGCCTGCCGAGACGATGTCAAAGCCGCCGCCGAGCTTGGCGATGGTGTTGAGCACGGCGATGTTCGAGTTGGCCTTGACCGCAAAGCAGATCAGGTGGTCCAGCTTTGCCAGAGCGGCGTCCAAACGGGTGTAATGGCCGGAGATGGTGCTCTTGGAATAGACATAGAGCGGGGTGCCGTACTTCTCTGCGAGAGATTGAAGTGGGACGTTCTCGGCGAAAAGCTGGCCTTGGTGGTAGCGGAAACTGTGCATAAGCGGGCCGCGTAGATAGGCGGGATTCAGGTCTGCGCAACCCTGCGCAGGTTCAACCTTGGTGCATTTCCACGAGTTTTCGACCGGACGAAAGCATCTCCACGAGCCACTGGCGCATGGCCTTGAAGCCACGCAGGAGGGCGCTATCCATGACTTCCTGGCAGCCAAAGTGGCGGGCGATGGTGTCTTCCAGCCTGCGATAACGGGGCAGCAGAATGAGCGTGCTGCGGACCGCTGCGGGCTCTGCAGCATGGCGATGAGCCAGTGAGGGATGCAGCAGCCCTTTGCAAATGACCATGTCGGCGTCTGCCAGGGCGATGCGGCGCTCGGGCAACACCAGCCACGGGTGAAAAGTGAGAACGGGGCGGCCTGAGGGGGCCTGCTTCAGTCTGACCAGGGTGCGGGCGGGGACGCCTTCGGTGCGGCGGGCGAGAAAGCCTTTCACGCCAGTTTCCAGGTCGGTGGCGGTGGCGCGCTTGTTGAGCAGGAAATCACGCCCCATGAGGGTACCGAACAGTGTGAGGCGGAACGACCAGCCGGCGAAGAACAGGCCGATGAGTATCAGTACGAGGGAGACGGCGGCACCTGCATACGGATGTATCAAGGAACTGCCTGCCACCAGGGCGATGAGGCCAAGTTTGATGAGTTTGAGGCCGGCATCGACGATGCCAAAGGGAGAGAGCGCGATGAGGACATTGATGGCGTGCGAACTGAGCCAGACCACGCTGAAGGCCACGATGGCGACGGGAATGGAAATCCAGGGTGTGTGGACGCCAAAGTCGATCACGCTGGCCAGTGGCATCACCGCCAATCCTGAGTGCGCCAGCGCATTCATGGCCTGCGGCTGACTCTGGTTAAAGTGAGCCATGGCGAGGGCCACGAGCGGCACGAAACCGACGCTGGCGACAAGTGCGCTCAGCTTGTTTTCGAAGAGTTCGAGGAAATCGAGCGGTTTTTTGACCAGCGGAGGAGCGGCGGTGCCGAGGAAGTCTTTGAGAAAGCAGATGAGGAGCAGCCCCAGCCCGGTGCCCCAGACTCCGGGGTGGCAGTACCATGGCAGGCGGTGGCGCAAATGGGACTCGGTCTTCCAATAGGTCCAGACACCCATGACGCTGACACCCAGCAGCGGACTGATGGCGACGCCGGTGATCTCAGAGATGCCTTGGGACAAAGAAACACCGGGCAGCAGCATGGACTCACGCAGCAGTTTGTCTGGGGCGCTGCTGGGTAACAGCTCAGCCCCATGGAGAGGAGAGACGCCCACCAAGGCAAGGAGCGCCAGGAAGAGCAGGCAGCGCTGGAGCAAGGAATTCATAACGGGTGGCGGTCGGGTGCGGCGGCATGGCCGCTCTCAACCTGCCCATGATGCACCGGAATCAGCCGCAGGCACTGACAAAAAATCACGCAAAGTGGACTTGGCAGACCGCCGGTCCGCCTCTTCACCAAGGCTGGATCGCGAGCGCCACTCACGACCAGCCTCTCGCCAATTTTTAGACGATTTCCACGCTGACCTGGGCGCTGGTGTCCATCGTGCCGATGATTTTGGCGTCTTTACCGCAGGTGAGGGCTTTGTCGGCATCCTCTGGCGAAACAATCGCCACCCAGCCGAGACCCATGTTGAAGGTGTCGATGGCGTCTCTCTTGTCGGCATGCCGCAGCACCTTCTGCACCACGTCATTTTGCCAGAAAGGAATGCGCAGATTGGCACCGAGGCCGCGCTTGAGGAACATGCGGCCCAAGTTCTCGGGCAGACCACCGCCGGTGATGTGCGCCATCGCCCGCGGGCGGATGCCTGCGGCTTTGAGAGCGGCGGGTTGCTCATGATAGAGCAGCGTAGGCAGCAGCAGAGTGCGCATCTCGTCCTCGGTGAACTGGATGTTTTCCTTCTCAATGATGCGACGAACGAGGCTGAAGCCGTTGGCATGGAAACCCGCGCTGGGCCATCCGATGAGCACATCACCGGCGGCGATGGTGCTGGGATCAAGCATGTCTTCTTTTTCGCAGGCGCCGATGGCGAAGCCACTGAGCTCGACCATGCCCTCTGGCACCATGCCGGGCATCTCAGCCGTTTCACCGCCGGCAAGGATGCAGTTGCACGCCTCCAGGTATTCGGTCATACCGGCGATAATGCGGGTGATCTGCGTCTTCTGAATCTTCGGAATGCCCACGTAATCCAGGAACATGATGGGGTCTGCCCCAGTCGTGAGCACGTCGTTCACATTCATGGCCACGAGGTCTTTGCCGGCGGCTTCGAGCTGGTCGTGTTTCAGCAGCAGCTCGATCTTCGTGCCGACACCGTCACAGCCGGTGAGGATCATGGGATGCTTGTAGCCGCTGAGGTCGTAGGCGGCGGCGAATAGGCCAAAGGGATTTGCCAGTTTCCGCTTCTGCTGGGTGCGCTTCACCAGCACGCCGATGTCATCGACCAGCGATGCTGCTTCGTGAATATCGACGCCGGCTTCTTTGTACGTGTGTGCGGAGGGGCTGCTCATGGGGAAATGGTGGCCTGCTGCCTAGCCCGAAAGCAGGGGCGGCTCAAACGGAAACTCATCCACCCGGAACGGGAGTTTTCAGCCAGTATGGCTTTCCCACGCTATCAGAAGAACTGAAAACCACCCAATTGATCAATACCTCTGAAATGTTCGTTTGAATCCTCCCTGCCTCCACCCATGAACCAATCCTCCGTGAAAACTCTTTTTGGCGCAGTCTTTCTGCTCGCCTCTATTGCAGGCAAAGCCGCAGATGCTCAGGCTTTCCAAGATCTCTTCAATGGGAGGGACCTCACCGGTTGGGTGGACGTGAACACGAGCCCCACCACCTGGAGTGTGAAAGACGGCCTGCTGGTGTGTAAAGGTCAGCCCATTGGCGTGATGCGGAGTGAGAAGCAGTATGAAAACTTCATCCTGCACATCGAATGGATGCACCTGGAAGCGGGCGGAAACTCCGGGGTGTTTGTCTGGAGCGAAGGGACGGCTGCGCCGGGCAAAGAACTGCCCAAAGGCATGGAGGTGCAGATGCTCGAACTTGAATGGCCGAAATTGCACCCCGGAAAGGACGGCCAGCCAAACCACCCCGGCTATGTCTCAGGTGAGCTTTTCGGAGCGAATGGTCTCGAAGGCACTCCTGACAACCCGCGTGGCAAACGCAGCATGTCCTGGGAGATGCGCTGCAAGGGCAAGGGCGAATGGAACACCTACGATGTGGTCTGTGTGGATGGAACGGTGAAACTCTCGATCAATGGCAAGTTTGTGAATGGCATCAGCCAGTCCACCATACGCAAAGGCTATCTCTGTCTTGAATCCGAAGGTGCGGAGATTCATTTTCGCAACATCCGCATTCTGGAATTGCCCGGAGGCAGGGTGACGCCGGAGCAGACGGCTCCTGTTGTGGGAAAGTAGTCACCTCGCCTGCTTCATGAGTTCCTCGACCTTGGTGGTGATGTGTTCCTCCACGGTTTCGGTGTAGGGCGCGCGGTGGCCGTATTCAAACATGCCGGTCACGCCTTCATAGCTGCCTTCTTTGAGCACGCGCAGGCTGGGGATGTAGCTGGTGAGGTCGTTGTTGTAACCGCAGACCCAGGTGTTGCTCCAGCCGTAGGCGGCTTTGAAATTGAGTGAATAATCCACCACCGTTTCGCCGGTCAACGCGATGAACTGGAAGTCGGTGCCGATGCGCCAGACTTGGATTGGATACTTCACATGGTCCGGCGGCGAGCCGAGAGTCTCGTATTGATGGATGAAGTGCTCGAACTCGCGCTTCGGCATGCCGGTGAGATTAGGCAGGCGTTGTTTGAGTTCTTCGAGCGGAATGCCGGGCTGGAGCAGCAACTCCGTCTCGCCCATGGCCGCATGAATGGGTCCACTGAGAAGCGGCATTTTGGTGGTGATCACTTGACGCACGGCTTCGGCTAAAATTTTGCCATACATGCTCGCGAGTGCCGTCGCCTCAACATCCTTGCCGCGAATGCGCGGGAGCGGATTCGCATCGCCACCGCAGTTCTGCACGAACATGGCGATGGAACCGGGGAATGTTTTCTCCAGTTCAAGCTGCGCAAAGCCGGCGTAATCGCCATTGATGCTCAAGCCGCCGAGTGCCGTGGTGTGGCAGGAATACCCGAAGACGATGGCCTTGAGGTCATTGCCGGATTTCACGGTGATGACTGGCACGTCCTGATCCACCTGCCCGCCAAGAGCGCGGCTTTCTGGACCACGTGAACGGCGCCGGTTCACCGCCACACCCGCAAGACCTTGATCGAACGCCAGCTCCGCAGGTGCGAGATTCGCGATGGCTGCGCCGATCACCTCTACATACTTCGCGTAAACAAGCGCTGTGTAGCGATCCTTCACCGCCGCCTCTTCGGGGGTGAATTCATAGTACAGCCACAGCACGTCCGCCGTCACCGGGCAGGAGTGATTGTGGGAGGTGTTCAGGATGAGCCGCTCTCTCGGGATGCCGTGCTTTTCCAGCGCAGACTTCGCGATAATGGCGATCATTTTGTCGCTCAATCCTACCAAATCTGCCGTCACGAGTACTGAGGTCGCGCCCGAGTCATCTTTGAGCGCGAGCGCTTTCAGCCAGATCGCATGCTCCACCCGCTGGGACATGCGCGTTTTGCCACCGTAACCCGCGAGCGGCACTGATTCTGTGGGTGTGATGTCCGCTTTGGCAGCACCGGCTTGCCATGCGGCGGAGGTTGTCAGCGGCAGCAGCAGGAGCGTGAGACAAATAAGTTTCATGTGCATATCCAAGCTTGTATGTAACCAACGCTGAAACTGAAGCCGTGTGTGAGGTGCCTGATGCTACAGTCGCGCTCATTCGGACCTGCCGCTGGCTTGAACCAACTTTTTGAGTTCTGCGGCCATCTCTAGCAGTGCATTCATCATTTTCACGGAAGCCTGGGGCTCCAGATTGTTGGTGCCGGGCCAGGTCTCATAACCGCCGAGTTCAAAGTGGCGCGGGGTGGGCATGTAGCCGTAGTAGCCCTGCGCGAGCTCGACCATGAAGGATTTGGCAAAGGGGCTGCGCTTGCGGAATTCGACGCCGGTTTCGGCGAAGGTTTCCGTCGGGGTGGTGCCGATGCAGATGTCGCCGATGCGCAGGATCTGCACGGCTGCTTTGGTTTCAGGACTTGCCACAGCCAGCCGCTGCACGCGTCCGGCATAGGCGAGCGGCAGATCGGCCTTGCCCTGGATGCGTGGGGTCTTGGCCTCGGTTTCCTTGGCCCAGGCAATGAGTTCGGGATCGATCTTGCGCCAGGCGATTCCGAGTTCGCGATAGCGGGCCGCCAGCGGTGCGCTGGTTTGCCAAGTCACTTTTGCCAGAGCGGCGTTCACTTTAGCCGCCACGTCTTCGGCCACATAGCGCATCTGCTCATAGGGCTGCTTGCGCGGCTGTGGATTGCGGAAGTTGGTGTTGTTTGCGTCACCGCTGGTGCCATTGGCCATCAGCGCGACAAACGGCGGATCATCGCTGCCGCCGGTTTGGAGGCGCTTCAGGGCCTCGCAATACATGCCGTAGTAGTCTGCGGAGATGTCCGCCCCATTCACGCCGCCGACGTAATGCAACGAGTAGGCCGAATAGACCGAGATCAAACGCCCACTGGGCTCACGCAGCGCAATGAAGGACAAGGTGGGATCAGGCTCGCCTGCAGGCTCCACCAAGGCGGCACTGCCGGGACCCGGATTCATCTTCACCTTGTCAATCTTGCCGAAAGGATTGGGCGGCATGGAGCCTTCCTTGAGAAACCAGCGGCGGATGTTCACGTGCTCTGGTATCTCCACGGTGCCGAACGCGATCTCTGCTGGGCGCAGCAGATTGATCGCACGCCGCACTCCATCCGTGATGCGCCGTACGACGAACTTTTGATAGTCCGTCAGTTCCATGTCAGAAGTGTAGAAGCGTATTGGGCCGCCGATGGCGTTCGCCGCCGAATGCGTGTGCGTACCGGAGATGAGCACATTCGCCGCAGGGATGCCGGTTTCCTTTTCGATCAGCTCCCGAGCTGCCACACACAAACTGCGGTGCATGCCGAGGAGATCACACACGACGAGGGCCAGCTTTGTTTTCCCATCATCAAGCACGAGGCAGCGCGCGTGAAGTTCATCATGGATGTTTGTGCATGGGTAGGGCAGGAAGCCGCCCACCACTTCGCTGCCAAGCTCCGGAGTGATGTTGCTGGTGGCTGCACCTGCCTTGAGCGGTGCGTCAGCGGCATGCAGAGAAGCTACAGTGAAGAGAGCGAGAAGTATCGAGCGCATGGAATCAATACTGCGCCCGCAGCCTCCTTTTTACTGCCAGTTGCAAAGACTCACGTCAGCAGCCCTTGAATGTCGATGAGATGTAGCTGCCGGCCTTGATCGGCATGCGGAGCATCAATGCACACCCAACGCTCGTCGCGGCTCGAACGCGGGTGATTGTCCACACGCCATTCGCCAGTGTATTCGCGGGGTGAGTGAAACTCTCCGAGGTTGATGCGTTTGTTGGTAGCGATGTGATAGAGGTGCGGGGTCTGGATGCGGCGTACACCTTTGGGATAGGTGTCGTTCAGAATCCACTCGTTGTGATGCAGGTAGGTCAGGTGACCGCCGTTATCGAGCACGCCATGGCCGATCTCCTCGATGATGCCGCTGTCTTTGTCTTCAAAGAGGAAGTCACCCCACTCCTTGTTGCCGAGCCAGTCCTTGGCCTGGGAGAGGATGTGCGTGGCATCGCGCCAGATGAAGTGGGAAGCATAGCCATTGGGGATGACGATACGCAGGTCGCTGCCGTCCATGTTCGCCGTGATCAGGCGCGTCATATGGCCGCCTTTCGGCTGCGTCCAGCGATGCAGCATGATGAAGCGTTTGCCATCCGGACCGACGAGCAGGTGATAGGCGTGATGCTTGGAGTCGGGATGGTTTTCCATCACCGTGCCAGTCTTGGCGAGCAGCGCATGTGAAACGATGAGCTTCTCTGCGCCGGTTTCGAGATTCACATGGGTGACTCCGCTGCCTGCGGGTGCCATGTCATTAAAGAAGCGGTCCTTGATGCCAGCGTAGCCGTAACCGGGTCGGCAGTCGGCCACGCGTGCGAAATCGCAACTCACAGCTTCTTTGCCGTTCGGAGCCAACGCGTAGATGGGGCTGGGGATGGTGTGTTTCTCGCCCGTCTTCACATCGAGGATGTGACTGACGAAGCGATCTTTCTCACGGTCGTTCCAGATCACTTTTGACTCAGTGCCGGGAATCCATTGCAGCATGCAGCCCTGCTGCCAGCACCAGGCCCGCGTCTTGCCGAGGGGTATCCACTTGTCGTTCTCCTGCAGATCGACCATGCCGACTTCGATCTCATCGTCCGCTGTTGGGGAGCGATGCTCGAAGCTGACTTTGTTGCTAAGAACGAAGCGATTGTCTGGCGAGAACTGGAGCTTGTCGTAGTAGCCGAACCAGTGGAACCCGGGGCCTTTGGTGATGACCCGAACTGGCGGAAACTTCGGTGCCTCCTCTCCGCGCGCGGCGAGCGACCCGAGAGCGAACGTGGAAAGAAACTGACGGCGGCTGGGAGATGAAGTCATGGCTGAAAATAAGGCCCTATTTGTTCGAGACCTTGGCGTCGAGCTCCGCCAGTTTGAAGCGCACGCTCACGATGTAGGGTGCTTCGCCTTCCGTCCAATGGCCGTAGGTGGTGGTGACGATGGTGCCATCTGGCAGCACTTCGATGCCAGGGTAGGTGCAGTCGGCACCTTTGGTGTTGTCCATGATGCGCACGCGATACTGGCCTTCGGTGCCATTCACGATGTCGTCGTATTTGCCGACCCAGCCGACCCAGTCGCCCTTGGTCGGGCTGACGTGCGTGGTGTCACGGAAGCTGATGAACAAACGGCCATCGGGCGTGTATTTGGCGACGTGGCGATCTCCAGTCAGTGCGGCGGGCAGTTCCTTGGGCTCGCTCCAGGTCTGGCCTTCATCGTTGGAGAAGATGACGAATGAGTTGTACTTCCGCGAGTTCTCACGCAACAGTACGGCGATCTGTTTTCCATCCGGCGAGCGCAATGCACCTGGCTCGCACAGGTTCGCGTCCGGCATCATGGCGATAGGTGTGGGAGCACTCCAGGTGAGGCCACCGTCTTTGGAAAGCGTGGTGTAAACCCAGAAGCGCCATGCTTTAGACGGAGCGCCCCGGATATAGCGACCATCATCATGGAAGAAGGCCAGGTAATGGCCCGGTGTTTTCAGATCGATCACCGTGCCCATGGTGACAATGCCACCGAAGTTGCCGATGGGAGCCAGTTCGCTCCAGTTGGCACCATCATCCTCGGTGACGGCCATGCGAATGGGATACAGGCCGCTGAACATGATGATACGCTTCTTGCCGTTCGCATCCACCACCCGGTGGAGGGTCGGCACTTCTACTGAAGTCTTCCATGATTCCGGTGTCGGGAGACGCTCGCTCCATGTCAGACCCGTATCGTTGCTGCGCTTGTAAACGATGGGTCCGCGCCCGTGGCCTTTCGGATAGACAATGAGCATGGTTTTGTTGTCTTCGAGCAGCAGCGTAGTCGGGTGACCGAGGTACTGACCTTTCTCCTGATCCACGATGACCTGACGCTCTTTCTCACCGCTGATGTCCACGATGGGAATCGTGTAACTAGGCGAAAGCTTTGTTTTGAGATTCTTCGGCGGCGCTATGACGACATCGACCTTTTGCAGCCCGGTCTGGGCCAGGGCGGAAGTGAGCAGCAGCGAGAAAAGGATGACAAGGGGTCGGAGGTGCATGATCAAAACCAAACGGACAACTTCGCGAAGGCTTTGCAAAGGAATCATGCTGGTGAAGTGGACTCACCACCACAGTGATCACACACCCAGAAGTTTAGTCATTGGATGACCTTCGCTCTTGAAGTTTCCACATTCAACCTCGACGTTCCAGCCTCATCACTCTAATCCGAAATGATTTTAAATCAGGCCATCGAACTAATTCAAAATTTTCAGGGCAAGTCATTGACAGACAGCCTCTCAGTAATCGAATCAAGCATAGTGGGATACGATGCCGGGCAATTGAATGTCTTTTATGGCGATCGTGCCATCAATGATGTTTTGATGACGTCTGCGGTATCAATAAAACAACTAGCAAGTCAGATCAATGTTGTCATCCATGCGGCAGGAATCTTACTTTCACTGCCAAAAATTTTAGAACCTGGAGAGGTGATTCAAAGCCTTTCACTAGGAGCAGGAAATACTGGAAGAAAATTCGACTTGGAAACCAATATTCGAATCGCCGAATATAAATTCATAGATTGGAAAGGCGGACCCGAGTCCATCAGACAGAACGGAGTTTTCAAAGACTTCTTCGAATTGGCAGAATACAAGACGGAGAAGCGGAAAATTTTATATGTAGTCGGAACCACACACACGTTAAAGTTTCTTCAGGGTGGACGAGCATTGAGCAGCGTCCTTCAGAAACAGCCAGAGATATTGGCTCGCATTCAGCAGACATATGGCGAAGGCGTTTCAAAAACTCGTGATTACTACGGCTTGAAAAAACACGACGTCGAAATATCTGATGTGACATCCCTTATCGGGCGAACCTCAGAAATTTGAGCTCACTCCTGTTGGCTTACTCACCCAGCAGTTTGGTCATCGGATGACCTTCGTTTTGATCGATGCGCTCGGGACGGCCCTTGTGGTTATAGACGAGCTTGGTGTGATCAAGGCCCATCAAATAGAGGATGGTCGAATGGATGTCATGCACATGCAGGCGGTCTTCGACTGCATAGAGGCCGAGGTCATCGGTGGCACCGTAAGTCTGGCCGCCTTTCACGCCGCCGCCGGCCATCCACATGGTGAAGCCGGTGGGGTTGTGGTCGCGGCCATCGCCTTGCTCGCTCATGGGGGTGCGGCCAAATTCGCCGCCCCAGATGACGAGGGTTTCGTCGAGCAGGCCGCGTGCTTTCAGATCGGCAAGCAGGCCCGCGATGGGGCGATCAACGGCATTGCAGAGTTTCGAGTGATTCACCTCGATGCCCTTGTGGCTGTCCCACTTGCTGCCAGCACCGCTGTAAAGCTGGATGAAACGCACGCCGTTTTCGACGAGGCGACGGGCGAGCAGGCAGTTGCGACCAAAGACCGCCGTGGCTTCGTTGTCCATGCCGTAGAGCTTCTTCGTGGCCTCGGTTTCCTTGCTGAGATCCACCGCCTGCGGCGCCTCGGCCTGCATCTTGTAGGCGAGTTCATAACCGCGGATGCGGGCGTCGAGCTCCGTGTTGCTGGCACGAGTTGCGCCGTAGTCGCGGTTCAAGGCACCGAGCAGGTCGAGTTTGTCGCGCTGGCGCTTGCGATCCACGCCTTTGGGATTGTCGAGGTATTTGATTGGCACGCCATCGGAGTTGAACTCCACGCCTTGATAGACAGCAGGCATGAAGCCATTGCCCCAGTTGCGCACACCATTCACCACGGTGGCTTCGCTGTCTTTGATGACCACAAAGCCGGGCAGATTTTGATTTTCAGAACCCAGACCATAGGAAGCCCAGGCACCAAGCGAAGGCCGCCCGCCGAAGACGGAGCCGGTATTCATGGAGCAGACGCCACCGGCGTGATTGATGCCGCTTGAAGCGCAAGAATGGATCACCGCGAGGTCGTCCGCATGCTGTGCCACGTTTTGAAACCAGTCCGAGATCCACAGGCCACCCTGGCCGTACTGTTTCCAGGTGCGTTTGCATTCGAGCAGCGGTGACTTGGATTCCCCCATGGCGGTGATCGGTGCCTTAAAACTCGCTGGCAGTTGCTGGCCCGCGAGTTTGTTCACAAGCGGCTTGTAATCAAAGGTGTCGAGATGGCTGGGGCCGCCTTCCATGAAGAGGAAGATCACACTCTTGGCCTTGGCGGCACGCTGTGGCAGCGTCGTGGCGGCAGAAGCGTTTTGCCCGCCCATCAAACCGGCCAGCGCCACGGCACCAAAACCGCAGCCGGCGGTCTGCAGAAACTCGCGGCGCGTGTTGGGAAGGTCGAATCGATTGCAGCTCATGGTGTTAGTGAAGGTAAAAGAACTCGTTCGTGTTCAGCAGGACCTGGCAGAGATCATTCATGGCCTGATGGAATGGATCATCGGCCTCCACGGTTTTCGCGTCCGAACCTGACCACGCAAGCTGCGAAGTCAGCGGATCTGCGGAACGCCAGGTGACGAGACCGTCCGACCATTTCTCCGCATCTGCATTGAGGGTTTTGTCATCGAGAAGGCCACCGGCCACACGCAGGGCTTCGATCTTGCCGTCCCACTGGTGAGTGGGAGCACGTTTGTTCAAACCACCAATCACGAGCTGAGCGGTGCCCGCGCTGAGCTTGGCGCGGATGTCCATGGGCACCACGACGGATTCCGGCGCAGCTCCCGGTGTATCGAGATCACGCACGGTGAAACTGACAGTGTGGCCGGTGCAGGAAACACGGGCGACGATGTGATAGCGGCGACCCAGTTCGATATGAATGTCCGAGGGCACCACCTGATAGCCGATGTTCGAGTTTTCATCCTCGCCCACGAGTTGCATGATGACATTGCGTGGCTTGAAACGTGATTTCACGCCCGTCACGCCGAGGCTCCAGCCGAAGGATTCAAGGCTGTCTTTCCCACCATTCCAACGCGAGGCGATGGTGCGCACCGAGGCGTTTACATCGATGCTGTTGAGGCTTACCACGGCCTCGACGGTGAATTCATCACCTTCCTCCTCACCGTTTTGGACGACAAGGCGCTCATGCGGCGAGTTCTCCTTGAATGTGCCGCTGCTTTCATCCGCGTCGTTCGCAGCAACGGGCGCAGTCGCGGTGCCCGCACGTTTTTTCAAAAAGGACTCTGCTTTTTCGCGTTCAATTTTGGTCGGCATGCGACCCAAGACCGCGAGCCAGACGTCGTTGATGTTTTCCACGCGCTCGGCCAGCTTGCGCGCACGGGCCAGCAGCCAGTCGCCGTTGAGGAGTTGCAGAGCCTGAGTCGGGGTCGTGGTGCTTTGACGTTCGGCGGTGCTGGCAAATCCGGCAGGTGCATCGAGCGCGCGCAGCAATTCGTTCTGATTGTTGCGCTTCTTCATCGTGTAGATGGAGCGGCGGGTGCCGTTGCCATCTTCGGAAGGTCCGCCGGATTTTGCGTCGAGTTCCCCACTGGCAGCCAGCAGCGCGTCACGCACCTGCTCCGCATCGAGGCGGCGGGGATTGAAGTGCCACAGGTAATGATTGGATGGGTCGATCTTCGCAATGTCGGACGTTGGTTCGCGTCGAGCCGTCTGGCGATAGGTGGCGGAAAGCATGATCTCACGATGCAGCGGCTTCAAGTGCCAGCCATTCGCGACGAACTTGGTGGTGAGGTAGTCGAGCAGTTCGGGATGCGTGGGTTTCTCGCCCAGCTTGCCAAAGTCGCTCGCCGTCGCGACGATGCCGCGGCCGAAATGGTACTGCCACACGCGGTTCACGATGACGCGAGTTGAGAGCCGGTTGTCGGGTCGCGTGATCCAGTTTGCCAGGACGGTGCGGCGGCCGGTGGAATTGCCGATGGGTTTGATCTCGGGTTCCTTTGGCTCAAGCAAAGTGAGGAAACCCGGCGCGATTTCTTGTTCTCCCTTGCGCGTTTTGAGTGAGACCGAGGGCGCTTTAGTCCCGGCATCAGTGGCAATAAAGGCATCCAACAAAGGCTTGGGCTTGAGTTCATCAAACTTCTTCAGCTCTTCCGCCAGCGCCTTGTACTGCGCCTTTTGCTCGTCCGTTTTGAGGCTCTTCATCGGATCAAAGGTCTTGCGCTCACGCTGCATCTGCCGCTCGCACAATCCTGCGAGCTGTTTTTCCAGGGCCTCGCGCTGCGCATCCGGCTTGCGCACCATTTCTTGCAGATCATCCGTGAATCGCGTCAGTGCTCGCTCCACCTTGGGCTCGACCAGAGGATTTGTCAGCGCGTCCATCTTGGCGCGAATGTCCGCAGTGGCGGTCTCCCACTTGGCCTGCTGTTCATCGAAAACTTTCTTTTCCGCAGGAGTCGCCAGCTTCATGTCATCGCGCCATTGCACCGGGGCGAGGAAGGCACGCAGGCGGTAGTAGTCCTTCTGCAGGATGGGATCGAACTTGTGATTGTGGCAGTGCGCGCAGCCCATGCTCAGGCCGAGAAAGAGTTCACCCGTGGTGTCGGTCATATCGGTGAGGATGATGTCCCACTGACCGCGCACATCGCGCTGGTTCCATTCGTAAACCGGATTGCGCAGGAAGCAGGTGGCGATGAGCACGCTCGGGTCATTTGGCGCGATTTCATCGCCAGCAAGCTGCTCGCGCACGAACTGATCGTAGGGTTTGTCGTCGTTGAAGGATTTGATGACGTAGTCGCGGTAAGGCCATACGGATGGGCGATACTCATCCGCATTGTAACCGTCGCTCTCAGCATAGCGCACGAGATCGAGCCAGTGCTGTGCCCAGCGCTCGCCGTATTGAGGACTGGCCAGCAGTTCATCCACGAGCTTCTCATAAGCACGCGGGTCCTTGTCATTTACAAACGAGTCGATCTGCTCACGGGTCGGGGGCAGGCCATGCAGATCAAAATACACGCGCCGCACCAGCTCATTAGCATCTGCCGCTGCCGCCGGGTCGAGTTTCATCTCCATCTGTTTCGCGACGATGAAACGGTCGATGTCATTCCGCACCCATGGGCTCTTCACTTTGGGCGGGGAGACTTTGGCCACGGGCTTGAAGAACCAGTAGTTGCGCTGCTCTTCGGTGAAGCCGCCTTCGGTCATGACGACCTTTGTCGTCGAGTCTTCCGGCCAAGTTGCCCCAAGCTTGATCCACTTTTCCAGAATCGCGATCTCAGCGTCAGGCAGCTTGTTCTTCGGCGGCATCTGAAAGTCCGCATTGGCATAATGGATCGCCTCGACCAAGGCTGATTTTTCCGGATGGCCGGGAACCAGTGCTGGCCCGGTATCACCACCAGCCTTCAAATAGCCGATGTTGTCCACGCGCAGGCCGCCCTTCTGTTTCGTCTGACTGTGGCAGTCGTAGCAGCGTTTTACCAAGATCGGGCGCACCTCGTTTTCGAAAAACTTCATCGCTGAACGCGTTGCATCATCGTCAGCAGCAAGCGACACGCCCGCAGTGTGGCAGGTGAGTAGGAAAAGAAAGGCTGGGAGGCGTGACCGTGTCATGTCGAGAGTAAAAGGCGCAAGGAGTACGCTTTTGGACACGAAAATTGGCAAAATCCCCGCCTGTTTGGGTATCCTGGGAGGAAAAGCGTGCTTCTCTGAGGCTCAGCATGCTCTCCCGCCCCTTCAAGCCTTTGACGTTCCTCTTGTTATTCGCAGCAAGTATGGAGGCCGCTGAACTGCCCGAAGTGGATCGCTTCAACTACATTCTCGGCACCCAGGCCATTGGTGGTAAGTACCAGTTCACCCGCCAAGATCCTCTCGTGGAGTCCGCCGAGGTCATCCGTGACATGCGGGCAAGCTGCATGAAGTTTGATCTGCGGCCCAAACCGAAGCAGTACCCGGGCGCTCATTCGCTGGTCGAACTGGCACGCGACGAATCTAGCCATCGCAAGGTGCTGGACATGCCTTTTGCCCATTTTCAGCTTTGGGCCGAGCCTTTCGCGAAGACTTCGTGGAAGCAGGGTTTCTCCAAAGCCCATGCGGAACTGGAGTATCAGGAGATGTATGCCCTTGTGGCGCATCTGCTGAAAAGCTATAGCGGCACCGGCAAGACTTTCTATCTCGGGCACTGGGAGGGCGACAACCTCCTGCGCGGTGGCATCGGCAAAACCGCTGACGCCCAGATGACGCCTGAAAAAGTGCAGGGCATGATCGACTGGCTGAACACCCGCCAGCGTGCCGTGGACGACGCCAAACGCGACACGCCACATCAAGATGTCCAGGTCTGGCATTATACCGAGCTCAACCACCCGACGATTTCCCTGCGCGAAGGCCGCCCCACGTGGGTCAATCAGGTACTGCCCCATGTGCCGGTGGATTTTGTCTCCTACTCGGCTTACGACGTCACCAACGAGCCCAAACCGGAGGACATCAAAGCCGTGCTCAGCTACATCGAGTCCAAGCTCACGCCGAAACCCGGCATTCAGGGAAAGCGCGTCTTCATCGGTGAATACGGCTACTCGGTGTTTCACAACGGCAAGCCGCACCACTCGCCGGAGGAGCAGAATCGCCTTTCACTCATCACCATTCATGCGACGCTGGAATGGGGCTGCCCGTTCATCCTCTACTGGGAGCTCTACAACAATGAACTCGAAGCGGACGGACGGCAGCGCGGATTCTGGATGATTGACGAGAAGGGTGTCAAACAGCCGATCTATGAAACCCACCGTCTGTACTACCAGTGGGCGCGGCAGTTCGTCATGGAATGCATCACACGCACCGGCAGACCTCCTGCCGATGCTGAGTTTCGCACAGCAGCGGCTGAGTATTTCAAATCACAGCAATAAGCCGTGGATGAAACCCCTCGCACGAACGGTCCTTGTGCAAGGGCTCCTCACGAGCGCTGACAGACGAGTGCGCTTTGCGTTCTGGAGTGCTCCAGTCCTCTGGAGCTTTCCGCAGGCAATGCTACACTCGAAAGCGCCGGAGGACCGGCGCACTCCAAAACGCTCTCGCGCTTTTCAAGGCACCGCCTTTACCAAGGCCGCGGCAATAGCTGCCATGCCTTTGTCGCCAGGGTGATTCGCCACGCCCGCGTGTTTGTAGGGCCGCTCAGACCGACCGTAGTTCGCTTCATCTTTGCTCAGGCTGCTGATGTTGACGTAAACACCGCCTACGGCGGTGCAGGCTTGCTGGAGTGCTGCGTCTTTGGCGGCGTTGGCCCAGAAACAACTGCGGACGAGAATCGTGGGCTGCCGCTCACCTTTTAAGGCGTGTAGCAAGGTGGTCAAACTGGCTTGTAGCTTGGCCTTGTCCTCGGCTGTTTTCAAAGCTGGTACGTTTTCGCCGATGGCAAGGATGATGAGGTCTGCTTTGAAGTCGATGGCATCCTTCAGTTTGGCGGCAACGTCGTAGCCTGAGTAGGCACGCTCAAAGTCGGCGATGTTCTTCACCATCACCTCGGGTGCAGCGCCTGCTTTCTCTGTCAGGGCTTTGGTGACGAGGTGGACGTAGTCGTTCGCCTCAGCAGTCGCCGCCATGCCCCAGTTGCCGGACCAGTCGATGTCAGCTTTCGGGCCATGTTTGGTGATGCTGTTGCCGAGGAAGAGAACTTTGCGATAGCTGGTCTGCGCGGAGGCTTGAACTGCCATGCAGGCAAAGACGAGGAAGGCGAGAATGGAACGGCGGAGTGATGTCATAAGAGTATGTCCAAGATCACGCCAAGCCCACGTGCTTTAGCGCTTCGATGGGAGGCCCTTCGAAGGTGCCGGAGGGCATGTTTCCCACATAGCCGATGGCCTTCATGCCTTCGGGGGTGGTGTAGTAGCCTCCCGCAGTGAGATCGCGGAAGCGTTTGAAGAAGGTCGCTGCCTTCTTGTGTGCGGGCTGCGGTTTGGCGGCTGCCAGATCGCTGCAGATGGCGGTTTGCTGTTCGAGTGTGAGATCGGGGAATACTTTGCCAAAGCGGGTACTGGCTTCCTGATCGATCCATTGCAGGCCTTCGAGAACAAGACGTCGATCACCTGCCTGGGCAGGATAGGGAGAGCTGATCCATTCGTCGATGAAGTCCGGCACTCCGACAGCCGAGGCGCTGGGTGAAGTTTCATCCGCAGGCATGATGACATCGCACAGGGCGCGAGTGGTGCGGCGCTGGGCCTCGGCAAGCGTGAGTGGCCAGACATCACCCGGCTTGTAAATCTTCACCATGACGGGATCAGGCCCGTAGCCCTGGGCTTTGATGGGGCTGGCGTCAGCCGCGAAGAGATTCGGATCACGCACGGCCATGGTCGCCGTGGCGGTGAGCATCCATTGCAGTGCCTTGCGGCGGTCCATGCGTGGGGGGTCGTCGGGAGTGCTCATCAGATGTTGCCTTTCTTCATTTCGTCCATCAGGTGGTCGGCCATGCGCCATGCCAGCGCCATGATGGTGAGCGTGGGATTCTTGTCCGCCGTGCTGGCAAAGGGGGCACCATCGGCCATGAAGAGATTCTTAACGTCCCAGGTCTGGCTCCACTGATTGGTCACCGAGGACTCGCGCTCAGCGCCCATGATCGCACCCCCGACCTCATGGATCACTTCGCCACCGCGCTTGATCAGTTTGGACACATCGGTATCGGCTTTCGCCGCCACCTTGCCGCCCATGGCTTCGAGCAATTCGCGGATGCGCTGCTGCTGATGGCGCACCTGGTTGAGTTCGAAGTCCGTCCACTTCCAATGGAAGCGCAGTACCGGAATGCCCCACTGATCCTTCAGCTCGGGATCGAGTTCGCAGAAGGAGCCGTCATTGGGGAGCATCGTCCCCTGCCCGCCAAAGCCAACCTGGCAGCCATAGTAGCGCCGTGCTTCCTCTTTAAGCTTCGCACCAAACAGCACGCCTTCGTGTCCCAACCGGCTCTCAAGGCCGTTCAGTGTCGTCAGCGATGGCATCTGACGGCCAGTGCTGAACTCCAGATGATAGCCGCCGGGAAAGCCCAGCTCGCCTTTACCATTCTGCCCATGCAGCGTCCACGGCACATAGGCGTGCGGACCACCGGCACCGTCTTCATTGTGGATCGGCATGCCTTCAAAGGCGGGAATGTGCGCGCCAAGACTGCTCGACACCGAATCCGTGACATATTTGCCCACCTTGCCGCTGGAATTCGCAAGGCCCTGCGGGAAAGCGTTCGACTTCGAGTTTAGCAGCAGGCGCACCGACTCCTGAGAACTCGCCGCCAGCACCACGGCTCTACCTTTTACGTGACCTTCGCTGCCGTTCGTTTTGTTGATGAATGTGATGCCGGTAGCTTTGCCCTGCTTGTCGAGTGTGACCTCACGCGCCATCGCGTTTGGCAGGATGTCGAGGTTCCCTGTGGCCAGCGCGGGGCGCAGATGAACGGTTTGGGAATCGTAGTTCGCGCGGATAGCGCAGCCGCGATGACAGTCCGTCGCCCAAAAGCAGGGTGACCGTGTGCGCATGGAGTCCGCCAGAATGCTCTGGGCCTTCGCATTGCCAGGATGAAGCTTGGCGGGCAACGTGTCGGCATCCTGCGGTTTCGTCAGCACCGCACGATGTATAGAGGCCACATGCGCGCCGACCTTCTTGCCGTGCTTCTGCGCATAGAGTTCTCCGACTCGAAGCTTTGGCGCAGGTTGCAATACGCCCGGCGATGAATTTGGTGAGTTCTCCAAGCCTTCATTCGTGCCGAAGACGCCAATCAGCATCTCTACCTTGTCATAGTAGGGCGCGATGTCGTCATAGCCGATGGGCCAGTCGAAACCGAGATCAAAGCGTGTGCGTGGTTTGAAGTCATAGGGCCCGTTGCGCAGCGTGATGCGGCCCCAGTGATTGGTGCGACCGCCCATCATGCGCTGCCGCCACCAGCGAAACTGGTCTTCAGGTTCCTTGCTCGCATTCGTGTAGGGCTCACCGGGAATGTCCCAGCCGCTGTTGATGGAGCAGTCGTGGAAGCCGTACTGCTTGTCCGGTGTCCTCTCGCCGCGCAGCGGGGCCTGGCTCGGCAGTTGGAGCATTGCCACCTCAGACTGCACATCAAACGCACGCCCAGCCTCCAGAATAAGCACCTTCAGGCCCTCCATTGTCAGCGTGTAAGCGGTCTGCCCGCCGCCCGCACCGGAGCCAACAATAACCACGTCATAGGAATCCTGGAGTTTGTCGGCGGTGATGATGGGCATAGGATGGGATCCGAAACGGGACAACAAAAACGTGCGAGTTTCAAACCTCTTCCAGCATCATTTTCGCATCGCCGAATATCTTCGGGTGCTGGCCCATTTTGTCCATCATCGACATGAAGAGGCGGCACATCTGGCGTTCGGATTTGTCTTTGTAGTCGAGTGCGCGACCACCTTTGAGCCGTCCGCCAGCGCCGCCGAGAATGATGACAGGGAGCTGGTCGTTGTCGTGCCTGGCACCGGCCATCATGCTGGAGCAGTGCATGAGCATGGTGTTGTCCAACAGCGTGCGTGGACCTTCCTGGATGGCGTCCAGCTTGCGGGCGAGGTAGGCGAGCTGCTCCATGAAGAACTGGTTCACTTTCAGCCAGTCCTCGCCATCGCTGTGGGAGAGGAGGTGATGAATCATGTAGTCGATGCCGTGGCCTGCCTGCTGCACACTCGGTAGATTCGGAAAACGCAGGGCGCTGTGGTCGTTGTTGAGCTTGAGGGTGGTGATGCGCGTGGTGTCTGTTTGAAAGCCGAGGACGAGAAGGTCCATCATGAGCCGCATGTGCTCGCCGATGTCCTGCGGGATGCCGTCGGCGGGACGTTTGATGTTTGGTTTGTCGAGCGTTGGCCGCCAGCCCTGGAGTTCACCTCGCTTGCCGGCATTTTCGATGCGCTTTTCCACATCGCGCACAGAATCGAGATACTCGTCGAGTTTGCGCTGATCATTGCGGCTGATTTCACGCCGCAAATCCTGCGCGTCGGCCAGCACCGCATCCAGCACGCTCTTGTCGGCAGGTGACGCTTCATCCTTGAACAAGCGATCAAAGGCCAGCGCCGGATAGAGCTCCAGCGGAGTCGGGGTCGTCGGTGAGCTCCATGAAATGTGCGAGCTGTAGAGCATCGAATAGTTTTTGTGCACCGATGGGTTCGACTTCTCACAGGCGAGAACGAGGCTCGGCACCTTGGTGCTGCGGCCATAGGTCTGCGCGAGCACCTGATCGAAACTCGTGCCTGAGCGAATCTCTCCACCTGAGGCAATTGGCGCGCCCGAAAGCATGTTCCCAGTTTGTGACGAATGGATGTTCCCCTTCCGGGCTTCTTCGTGATAGAGGCCACGGACAAAGACCATCTTTTCGCGAAACTCATGCAATGGCTGCAGCACCTTGCCGAGTTCCATGCCCTTCCCTTCGCCTTTGGCCCACCACTCTTTCGAATGGAAACCATTGCCGGAGAAGGTCACGCACAGACGCACCGGCGCTTCGCTGGCAGGCTTGTCACGCTTTGGTTCATCGCCCCAAACATTGAAAGACTCAAGCCACGGCAGGGCCATGGAAACGCCGGTTCCGCGCAGGAAGGCGCGACGTGAATAGTGGTGTGTGTTCATCAAGTGATTCAGTGTTGGGCGATGGCGTCTTTGCCGCGCACTTCGCGAAACTGCGGGCTGCGGACGATCAGATCAATCAGAGTGCCGATGCGATGATCGCTGCGAATCATCGAGTCGATCAATGGTCTGTCGGAGAGCTGCACGCTGCGACCTAGGGCATAACCAAGTAGCTTGCGGCAGAACTGGCGGAGGAAATCATCGCCTCGTTTATTGACGAGGTAATCACGCAGATCGTTGAGACCATCAACGGAGGTGCCGTCAGGCAGCACGGTTTTCGTGTCGGCTTTGCGAGCGCGACCGATGGCATCGAAACCTTCGAGCGCAAAGCCGAAGGGATCAATGCGGCGATGGCAGCCTGCGCAGTTTTCATCGTGGCTGTGGCGTTCGATCAATTGACGTTCACTGAGGTTTGCAGGGGCTTCTTCGGGCAGAATGGGCACGCCCTTTGGGGGAATGGGCAGCTTATCACCCAGGATGACCTCGCTGAGCCAGGTGCCGCGCAAGATGGCGCTGGTGCGTGAGGCACCGGATTGCTTGGCCAGAGTCGCCGCAAAGCCGAGGATGCCGCCGCGTCCCTTGGACTGAATGCTCTCTATGCGCTGCCAGCCAGCGCCTGGCACATCGAGCGCGTAATGCTTCGCGAGGTTGGCATTCACGAACGTGTGATCGGCATTGAGCAGCGAAAGCGCACTGCGATCATTTTGGAACAGGTCGATGAAGAAGCGTACGACCTCCTCCTGCATGTCGCCACGCAGGGAGATGAAGGTGGGAAAATGACGCTCGCTCTTTTCATCCAGTGTCTCGACATCGCGCACATGCAACCACTGGCAGCCGAACTCCGTGGCGAGGCGGCGTATTTTGCCGTCTTTCAGCATGCGGCGGGCCTGAGCTGCGAGCACTGCGGGATCGTGCAGCTTTCCATCAGACGCGAGCTGTTGAAGACCCGCGTCTGGTGTCGAGGCCCAGAGGAAGTAGCTCAAGCGTGTGGCGAGTTCGTGATCATTCACGGGTACCGACTTGATGCCAGGGGCTGCTTTTTCACCTCGATAGAGAAAGGCGGGAGCCATGAGCACACGAGCGATCAGCATGCGCACCGCTGCGGCGTGCGGCAGTTCCTGCTCGCGCAACTTTTGATACAAGGAATGCAGCTCTGTCTGCTCGGTAGCGCTGAGCGGACGACGCCATGCGCGAGTGGCAAAGTCGAGTGTGGCCTGCACATGCCGAGGTTCAGCGTCGTGCTGCTGCTGCTTGAAGAATGCGGCATCTCGATAGATCGGCTCACGCAGCGGCTCGAAGGCTTTAGGATCGGCGTCCTGGGTGGCAAACTGCCAGAGCTGCTCAAAGACATCCACCTGTTTCAAGGGGGCTTCGCTGATGAAACGCAGTTCGTCCCACAAGCGGTCGATTTCGGCCACCTGCGCCTTGTTAAGCATGAGGCGTTGCAACTGCTCATCTTCACGATAGAACAGCGTGAGAGTCACCACTTCATCGGCAGGAACGATTTTGGTGTAACAGAGCGCGGCGGGGAACAGCACGCGGAATTCGGCGATTTGGGCAGTGAGGCGCTTTCGCATGTCACTGTCGTCTCCGACGAGGATGGGAGCATCGAAGCTCAACGGCTTTTCGCCATCCGACCAAGTGCCTTTTTTCCCGGGTTTGTTGATCGTCACCTTGCTGGCTACAAGTGTCGTAGGTTTGGCGGGTTTTGCGGTCAGCACACGCACTTGTACGGCCCCTTGGGAATCGGGATGCAGGCGGACATTGGTGACAAACTCGGCGTCTTTGCCAACGTCGGTAGGGATAAGTACTTCGTCACCGGTGATCACGACGGGACGGTCTTTCTGGCCCGGTGTGACGAGCCGAGCGTTGTCCCAAATGGCACTGGCCTGACCGATGGCGAATGAGACGAGATGAAGTTTCGACACGCCATTGGCGGGCAATTTGACCCGCAGCGTCTCGCTGGCGGTCAGCGGCAGAACCGGCACCTGCCAGGATTTTGGCCCGTTGAGTTTGCCAATGTGGCCGATGGTGCTGAAGCGCCAGAGTGCCTTCTGCCACTGACTAATGGTTTCGACCATCTGTGCTGGTGATGCGCCTGAGCGCCACTGCTGACGCACGAGATCGAGGATTATATTGGGTTCTGTTCCTGCTAGTGCTGCGCGCAGTTTGCCCAGGTATTTGGGATTCAACTTCGCAGCCATTTTTTCATCGCGCGTTGCTGCGAGGTATTGTTCGAGAGGTAGGACACCGCTGTCGCCGGTATCGAGATTGATGCCCTGTGCTTGCACTTTCGAACCGCTTCCCGCTGCGGAAAACTGCGCATAGAAGGCGCGAATTTTCGCCAGCGACTCGTCGGTCCAGTCGCGCTGTGAAGTGCGTGAGGAGAAGCTAAATCCCTGTGGCGTCAAGACCGCGTGACTGGCGATATCCTTCGCTGCATCGAGATATTTGCTAAGCAACGCAGGCGACATGACGAGCGCGGCACCCGCATTGGTAAATCCTTCGCCTGCCGCGCCATCCACGGGAAACTCTTTTACGGGATCGAGAGAGTCAACACCGGTCAAATCTCGGAGAGTGTAGGTACACTCCATGTTTGAGAGACGGCGCAGCACCACGGGGCCGGGATCGCCTGCACTGGCAAGCGCCACTTCTTCTAGACGGTCCTGCACCCACTTGGTCAGCAGCGTTTTTTGTTCACTTGAAAGCTGCGGCTCCTTTTTCGGCGGCATCTCGCCCATGTGCATCTGGTCCAGCACGCCTTCCCAGATCATCGGCTCCCGCTTGATGTCTGCGACGGAAGCAAACCGCTCCAGATCGAGATCACCCTTTTGCTTCTTGGTGGAGTGGCACGAGTTGCACCTCTCTTTCAGCAAAGGCTGGATCGAAGTTTGAAAGTCGTCTGCGCCAAGCGCCAAACCTTGAATAGCCACGCAAAATGCGATGGCCAAAATGGAACTGACAAACCTCATGCCAAAATCTCCTTCACGACGTTGCCGTACACATCCGTGAGTCGGAAATCGCGGCCGAGGTGACGCCAGGTCAACTGCTCGTGGTCGAGGCCGAGTTGGTTCAAGATTGTGGCATGGAGATCATGCAGATGCACTTTCCCGGATACGGGCCGGAAGCCGAAGTCGTCGGTCTCACCGAAGGTGAAGCCGGGTTTGATGCCACCGCCGGCCATCCAACTGCAAAAGCTTTCGGGCTGGTGCTCACGTCCGTGTTTTTCGATGGGCGAAGTACCGCTGAGGTCCTGGCTCCAGGGCGTGCGACCGAACTCACCGCTCCAGATGACGAGCGTGTCTTCGAGCAGGCCGCGTGATTTGAGATCTTTGATCAGCGCGGCGCAGGGCTGGTCGCTGGAGGCGCAGCTTTTCGGCAGAGCATTGCGAATGTCGCCATGATGATCCCAGCCGCCTAGAGTGACCTGCACAAAGCGAACTCCGGCTTCGCTCATCTTGCGTGCCAGCAGGCAGGCGCGGGCGTTTTTGTCAGTGTCCTTGCCACCGACGCCATAGAGCTGCTTGGTCGCCTCGGATTCGTTTGAAATGTCCACGAGTTCGGGCGTGGCGGTTTGCATGCGAAAGGCGGTCTCCATGCTCTCGATCATGCCTTCCATGCGTGCGTCGGTTCCCGCCTGGTCCAGCAGGCGTTTGTTCATGCGCTGCGTGAAGTCGATGCGCGCACGCTGCGCCTTCGCATCGCCGGAGATGTCGGCGAGGTAGTCGATGGGGGATTGTTTGTCGCTGGAGGGGATGATGACCTTGGTGCCCTGATGTGCGGCGGGCAAAAACGACGAGCCATAGAGCCGGGTATCGCTGTCTGGATGGATGCTGATGAAACTGGGCAGATTTTGATTCTCCGCGCCGAGGCCGTAGCTGATCCATGAGCCCAAGGAAGGACGTGCTTCCGCTGTGACGCCGGTATGAAACTGCAGCGAGGCGGCCTGGTGCTGGTTGTTGTCAGCATGCACTGCACGCAGCATGCAAATTTCATCCGCGATGCTTGCCGTGTGTGGCAGCAGGTCGGAGATCATTATGCCGGATTGCCCGCGCGGCTTTACTTCTCCAAGAGTGGCGAGCGCGAGAAATTTGTCCGTACCGACCCGTATTTCATTGGTGTTGATCGGTGCGGTGATCTTCTGGCCATGCATGCGCCGGATGTAGTCCTTCGGATCAAACAAATCCGGCTGCGACGGGCCGCCGGACATGAACAGGAAGATCACGCGCTTAGCCTTGGCCGGAAAGCGCGGGGTTTTCACCGCCAGAGGGCTTTGCCTAGCCTGAACAAGATCGTGCAAAGCGAGCGCGCCGAAGCCGGTGGCGGTGCGCTGGAGCCAGGAGCGGCGTGAGATGATGGGCGTGTTCATAGACGGAGTAAAAATTCGTTCGAGGACAGCAGCGCATGGCACAGTTCGACCCATGCCTTGTCCGCAGGCATGGATTCAAGAAACTTCACGGCATCATCGCGCTCGGCGCTGGTGACCGGGCGGCTGAGGATGCGCAGCCAGAGGGCTTCAAGGCGCGCGCCGGTGTTTGCCTCGGTAGCGGCAAGTTGTTTGGCCACCTCGGTGGCACGAGCGCGGATGGTGTCGCTGTTCAGAAGAAACAGCGCCTGCGTGGGCACGGCGGTCTCGGCGCGTTTGCCGGCGATCTGCGCTGGCTGAACGAAGTCAAACACATCGCGCAGCTTTGCGGAGCCAGGCTGTGCGGCGGTGCGGATCACTGGGAGATAGATCGTGCGCTCAAAATCCTGCACCGGGCGAGACTTCTTGAAAGCAAAGGCGGGCGGATTCACCGCCTTGGGGCTGAGATTGGTGACGTTCTCGGGAAACTCCAGAGGCAGGGCGGGACCGCCGCTCGAAGGCGCGAGTTTGCTGCTGATGGCGAGCATCGAATCACGAATGGCCTCGGCATCCAGACGCTGACGGTTCATGCGCCAGAGCAGGCGGTTGTCAGGGTCTTTGGCCGCTGCTGTGGCATTGTTTGCGCTGCTCATGCAGTAGGCGCGACTGAGCACGAGTTCGCGAATAAGCTGCTTCTGCGACCAGCCGCTTTGGATGAAGCGGGAGGCAAGGTAATCCAGCAACTCGGGATGCGTCGGTGTCTCGCCGCGTGCGCCGAAGTAATCGACACTGCGCACGAGACCTTCACCAAAGAGCTTCTGCCAGATGCGGTTCACGGTGACCCGTGCGGTGAGGGGATTGCCTGCATCGGCAAGCCAATCAGCAAGCTGCACTCTGCCGCTTTGACCCACAGGAATCGGCGGAAATTCGGACCTCGATGCCACGCGCAAAGCACCACGCTTCACGGAGTCACCCAGTGCATACGGATTGCCGCGAATGGTGATGCGCATGTCGGAGGGCTTTTCGCGGTCATGCACGGCGAAAGTTTTCGGCGCGACGGGGGCAAAGAACTTTGCGTGCTCGATCTGATCATTGAGAGCCTTGATGTGCGCGGCGAGTGCATCACGCTTCTTTTCGAGGTCTGGCTTGGTCTCCTTCGTGGCACTGGCAATCTGTGGTTCCAGCGCGGCTTTTTCTTTGTTGGTGTTGTCGCGCGCAGTCTCCCACTGGTGAATCTTGACATCGTTCGCGGCGAGCTGTTGTTCGCGCAGAGACTTGTGCTGCGTTGTTTCCGGCAGTTCGGTTCTGTGGACACTGCTCCAGACGCCGTTATCCGTCTTATACGTCGCATCGGTGCTGCGGAACATGCCAGCGATGGCGTAGTAGTCGGTCTGCGCGACGGGATCAAACTTGTGGTCGTGGCAGCGTGCGCAACCGAGTGTCAGGCCAAGGAATGCGGTGCCGATTTTGCTGACCTGCTGATCGACGAGATCGTGCTCCATTTTGAGCTTATCCACGGCGACGATTTCGACATCGCCCAGAACGAGGAAGCCGGTGGCGGTGATGTTCGCGGCCCGCTCCTGAGGCGATGAAGCAGGCAGGAGATCACCGGCGATTTGTTCACGAATGAAGCGGTCGAAGGGCTTGTCGGAGTTGAAAGCGCTGATGACATAATCTCGATAACGCCACGCATGTTCGGCAAAGACGTTGTTTGCGCTGCCGATCTGATCTGCATACCCGGTGAGATCGAGCCAGTGGCGCGCCCAGCGTTCCCCGAAAGAGCTGGATTGCAGCAGGCGATCCACCTCCGCAGCACGGGATCTAGGAGACGCATCAAAGCGGGCCAAATCCTCCGGCTTCGGTGGCAAGCCGGTGAGGTCGAGCGAGACACGGCGCAGCCAGGTGTAGGCGTCTGCATCTGGCGCGGGGGAGAGGCCGTTGGCTTCGAGTTTGGCCAGAATGAAACGGTCCACGGGATTCAGCGGCCATTTCTCACTTTGCACAGAGGGAGGTGGTACAGCACTCACGGGGCGGAAGGCCCAGAATTTTTTTCCTTCTTCGACATCAATCACGCGCGCGGATTTGGCGGCGGTTTGTTTCACGCGTGAATCCGGCGCGCCCATGGCGACCCATTGCTCAAAGATTTCGATCTCGCTCGGTGTCAGCTTGCCCTTTGGCGGCATTTCCATTTCTGGATTGGTGTAGCGCACCGCTGCGATGACGTGACTTTTGGCCACGTCTCCAGGCACGATGGCAGGTCCGTTATCGCCACCGGTCTGCCAGCCTGATTTCAAGTCGAGCGCGAGTCCGCCTTTGATCTTCTTCTCATGCGAATGGCATTCGTAGCAACGGCTTTGCAGCAACGGGAGAACCTTTGATTCGAAGAAGGCCATGTCATCTCCCGCCCGTGCCGAGGCCAGCGAGAGCATGACGATGCCAAGACTCTGGATGAAGCGGTTCATGAGTAAAGCGGCAGCCATTCACGCCAGCCGAGGATGTGCTCGCGCATCAGGCGTTCGCAGGTTGCGGGAGATGAGAGCGGAAGGCTTCAACGATGGACTGGTGCGCATCCACAGTCTCATTGAGAGTCTCTTTGGTCTGGAGCTGGTGGCTGCGGTGCAAGCGTCCGAGCCACAGCTCCAGCTCGCCACGCAAGGAGCGCCAGAGCTTCAGCAAACGCACATTGCCCGAGGCTTCGAGAATGAGCTGATGAAACTCTAGATCCAACCGTGTCACCTCCTGCACGGAACGGGCACGACGGGTGGCGGATAGATTTTTTTCAAACCTTGAGATGTCCACCTTTAAGGCAGGTGCCGCCAGACGGGAGGCGAGCGGTTCCAGAGCAAGGCGCAGTACAAACAGCTCCTCAAAATCCTGCGGAGTCAGTGCTTTGACGATTGCGCGTCCCGTGGGACTGAACTCGACCAGGCCCTCGCGCTCGAGCGCAAACAAGGCCTCGCGCACCGGTACACGGCTGACCCCCAGGCGCTTTGCCACGGCAGATTCAGCCAGTAGCGCGCCGGGCGCAGTGGCTCCGCTGAGAATTTCTGCACGCAGCAGCGAGGCGGCAGAATCGGAGCGAAAAGCAGGATTTGGGGCGAGGTTCATTCGGTATACCGTTTCAATACGGCCCGAATGAGTCCATCTTTCTTACACGATGATTTTCTTCTGTAGGCACGAATGCCTGCCTCGCCTCACTTGGCGTTTTTCGCGATGAAGTCGATGATCGGCGTCGAGTCGTCCAGCCCGTGCGGATGATGGCCCACGCCGGGTTTGCGAATCATGGTGATGCTGCCGCCGAGCGCCTTGTAGCGGGTCTCGATTAAACCGGTGTTTTCGTCCCATGGCACCACATCGTCGGCATCGCCGAAAACGTGGAGGAGGGGCACATGGTTCTGGGCCAGCGGTGCGAGACTATCTACGGGATTGCCTTTGTAGGCGAGTGCTTCAGCCTCGTCTTTGAAGCCCCAGAGCTTGAGCACGAAGCCCCAGTTGGTCGGGTCGCCCTTGCCTTTGCCCTTGCCGCCGGGCCAGCTTTTGAAATCACACACCGGTGCATCGCCGTAGATGCAGGAAACTTTGGTGGGATTCGCGGTGGCCCAGTTGTAGCAGTACAAACCACCGCGGCTGAGACCGACGAGGGAGGGCTTGGTGCTCAGGGCATACTTTGTGGTGAGTTCGGCGTAGCATTCGTTCCACAGCTTCACGGCATCAGGGCAGCCGAGCATGTTGTTGATCTTCATATAGACGATGTGGAAGCCTTTGCCGAGCAATGCGATGTCCGGTGCGGGCTTGTGGCCGAAGAACTCGCCATGCCAGACCCACGGGCGGCCTGCGGCGGCGGTTTTTGGTGCGACGACGGTCACGGATTTGCCTGCGAGGGTGAGCTCGTGTTTCGCGTAGCCGTTCCATTCACCGATTTGGTTTGGGAAAGCGATTCCCTTCGAGTTGGCGAGTTTGCGGGCCTCGGCATCCAGTTCAGCGGCCTTCGCCTTGGCTTCTTCAATCGGCAGACCCGGAGGATTGCCGGGGCGTTTGTGGCCAACGTAGCTCAGCCATGCCGGGCGCAGGATGGCATGCTTCTTTTTGACGAGAGCGAGGATGGCAGCGCCATTGGGATGATCGGGCGTGCCATCGGGCTTCACCTTGAGGCCCCAGGCATCGAGCACGGCATGCGCCATGAGTACATGGCCTTCGGGACCGGGATGCACACCGTCTTTGGAGAAGGTGAACTCGGGGTCGGTTTTCCGTTTCTCGGCGATGGCGGTGTTCATGGGTCCGTGGATGTCCAGCACCTCCCAGCCCTTCTGGCGCATGTCGAGCAGCCAGTCCGAATAGAAGTCGAGCACTTCATTGTAGCCCTGGTAAACCTGGCCAGGCTTCACTTGGTCACCAGGGACGACACGCTGCTTGATCGGCACCGGATCAAACACCGGCGGCGTGAGATGCACGATCCGCGCGCCGGTGGCAGCAACTTTTTCATGCAGCTTCTTCATGCCATCCTGAAAGGCCTTGGTCCGCACTGCGCCAAGTGGCAGGTAGATGCCGTCATTCATGCCGTAGCAGGCAAAGACGAGCTCCGGCTTGGCCTTTTCCAGCGCACGGTCGAGACGCTCATGCAGATCCGGACGTGGAAACTTGCCGCCAGCATGGCCGTCTTCGCTCAAGCCGCTCACCGTTTCACTGCTCAATCCAAGCGGGATGATCTCCTTCGTCACCTCCGGATGCTGCGCGATCAAGGCAGCGTCAATGATCTCGATGTAGCCCCCGCCTTGGGTGATGCTGTCGCCGAGAAAGACGATGCGCTGTTCTTTGGGAAGTTCCGCCGCGAAGGCGGCGGTGGTGAGGAGCAGGGAAAGCAGGAAGGAACGCATGGGATAAACAAGTCGGTGAAGTCGGGCTGCTTTTATCACACCTTGTGCAGCTTGTAAGGATAGACTTGGTCTGCGTTCCACTGGCAGCCATACAGGTCACCCGTGTCATCGATGCAAACGTCATGCACGTTGCGGAAGACTGGTTGATCCTGCAGCAGGAGGCCGACTTGATCGCCTTCATATTTTGGCTGCTGGCCGCCCGGAGCGGAGATGACGCGGTTGTTTTTGTCGAGGATGATGATGAAGCCGCGCTCGCGCCACATACGGTAATCATTAGGCTTCATGCCAAAGCAGACGCCGGAGAGCAGGAGATCTCCCGCGATAACCGGGCGGCTCATGAAGGCTCCGGGCAGATAGACGGAATGCGAATAGGTGCCATCGAGCTGGTACCAGTGGAACTCATTGCGAATGCGCTCCGTACAAAGGACCAACGGCGTGGGACCGCGTGTGTCGATGGTGACGCCATGTGCCTGCATGAATTTGCCCGCATTCATCGCCTGCGTGCTGTTGCCGCCGAATTTGCGGATGAATTTTCCCGTGGCGTCAAATTGCAGGATGAACTGCGAGCCGTATCCATCCGCCACATAGATGTCGCCGTTCGGGCCTGCTACCGCTTCAGTGGGTGCGTATTTGGTCACGGCATCATACGCGCCGCAGTCTTTAGCGTGGGGGAGTTCCAAGACGACCTCACCAGTGAGCGTGGTTTTCACCACGCGGCCAGCACCTGGATCGCACAGGAGCAGGTGCTCCTTGCCATCGCGCACGTCCAAACTCAGGCCGTGGCCGCCGCGCAGATTCAGCGTCCATGCATCGAGCACCTTCCCTTCTTTGTCGAAGATGAGAATGTTGTTCTTCGCCTCGTCGGTGATCATGATCAGCCGCTTCTGTGCATCCATGACCATCTCATGGCAGTTCTTGACGGGATGTACCTCACGCTTCGCCTGGCACCACTCCAGATCGACCCGATACCGATGCTCTCCATGCCCGATGATGGCTCCCTGAAGCGAGGTCTTGCTCTGCGCCCACACAAACGGGGCGGCAAGTGCGGAGGCGGCTGTCGTGGAGATGAAGTGGCGGCGGTTCATGCCTTCTGAAACACCGAAGTGAAGCCCCAACTATCTAGAATCCTGCGTTCGTGTCCAAAACGTCGGTAGCCGCAGTTTCCAGCGCATCGCGGCGAGCCGCAGCAACAAAATGACCGCCATGCCGATGTAGCGGTCGCTCTCCGAGGCTGGAAACCAATACCTCAGCAACACAAACACCAACGCACCGACTGAAACTGCTGTGGCATAGAGGTCCACTTCCGCCTGAAACACCCACGGCACCTCGCTTCTTAGCACATCACGTATAATGCCGCCCGCCACACCAGTGACCACCCCGAGCAGTACCGCCACCACCCCAGGTGTGCCAAAAGCCAGCGCCTTCTCCGTGCCTGCGATGCCAAACAAAGCCAAGCCAAACGCATCTGCGAGGGCAAGCATTCTGTTTGGCATGGTCGTGAACCGCACGAGCACAAAAGTCACCGCCGCTGCAATGAGCGCCGTCCAGACATGCAGTGGCTGCTTGATCCAAAACACAGGCTGCGCACCGAGGCACAAATCACGGATCGTGCCACCGCCCACCGCCGTCACCAGGGCCAGGACCATCGCGCCAAACAGATCCATTCGCTTGCCCTCAGCCGCCAGCACACCTGAGATGGCGCATACGGCGACGGCGAAGTATTCGATCCAGGGGGGCATCACTTGGCTGGGGGTTCAGGCTTCTCTGCGGGAGGTGGCGCAGGGTTCCATCCCGGCTTGGGCTGGATGCCTAGATGCCGGTAGATCAGCGGCACGAGAGCTGTCTGCGGGGTGGCCTCGCTGAGCAGGTGTTCTTTCGGCAGACTGGTGCCATGTGCTGCGAGCCAGATCTTGCGCTCCTCGTCGCTGTCGCCGCCATGGTTGTTGCCTCGACCGCCGTGATCGGTGGTGATGAGGATTAACCAGTTTTCATCGGCGAATTTCGGCCGCGCACGCATCGCACGTATAAGCTCACCGATGTGGGAATCCACATGACTGATGGCATTCAAGTACAGCGTGCTGTCCGGTGAAAAATTGGCGCGCGAATCCACCTCTCCATGCCCATACTCGTCCACCTGGCCGAAGTACACAAACATGACATCAGGGTTGTTTTCTCGCAGAGTTTTCAGCGCCGCTTCGCGCACCTCAATGTCGGTTTCAGGATGGTCCACGAAGTGACGGGTGGCGTCTGGAGTGCTGGTGAACTTCACATCCAGAAACTCTGCACCATTGATGCGTGAACCATCCGCAATGAAGTCGTGAATCGGCGGCCAGTCGGCAAACGATGCGCAAAAGGCCTGCGGCTGCACCTCTTTGATGTGCCGCATGAAATGCGAATAGCTTTGAAAGCGCCCACCGATGAAGCGGTTGTTCTTCACGCCATGCCGGTCCGCCCATACCCCGGTGAGAAGGCTGCTCCAGCCTGGCCCGCTGACGGTGGGCTGGTGGGTGGGTGCATTGAGTTCGCCACCCGCATAGAATTTTCGGGTAAATAGCCCGTGCTCGCTTTCGCACAGCATCTTCAACTGCGGTGCCAAGCCGCGCTCCATGGCTGCTGACAGCGCATCTGCCCGGCAACCGTCAACGCCGATGAACAGCACTCGTTTGCCGGTAAAATCATTGTCCTTTCCAGGCCCATGCGCGGAGAGCGGGCAGGTGGCACCAAGACAAAACAGAACAAGGGTGGCAGCAAGTTTCATGAGGGAAGTCATAGTTCAGTGCTTCACGTATTGTTCAATGCCGTTGAGCAGCATCTGCACGGCCACCATGACGAGCAGCATGCCCATCAGGCGCTCGACTGCCATGGAGCCTTTCTCTTTGAGCACGCGGGCAATCGCAGGCGCGCACAGTAGCACCGCCGCTGTGACGCTCCAGGCAATGAGCAGTGCGGCGAACCAGTGCCAGATCTGCTCCGGCTGCGTGCTGACGAGCACCAGCAGTGTCGCGAGCACAGACGGTCCGGCGATCATCGGAATGGCAAGCGGCACGATGAAGGGCTCGACTAGCGGTTCGTCGGCCTCGCGGCGAGACGGAGGGAAGATCATCTTCAAGGCGATCAAAAAAAGCACGATACCGCCACTGATGAACAAGGCCTCCTGCTTCAAATGCAGCAATCCGAGCAACCAGGGTCCAAGGAAGAGAAATAGAACCAGAATCACCAGCGCGATGACCAACTCGCGCGCGATCACACGCAGCAGCCGCTCCGGCGGCACCGGGCGCAGACCGGAGACAAACGTCGCCACATTCCCCAACGGATCCATGATGGTGATCAGCAGCAACGTGGCGGAAAGCGTGTCCATGGTCAGGGCGTAGGCGGCAGTGATTTCATAAACTGAGCCCAAAGCTCGTCCACGGTTTTGCCGGTGAGCTTGGACCACAACTCGTCTTGATACTTGCCTGCTCGCAGTGCGGCGTTCATTTTCACGACCACGCCTGCGGTGTGGTGCTGTTCAATCCACTCCAGAAACATGGCTGTGGTCTTGTAGGCGTCTTTGTAGCTTGCCTTGGCCGGATCAAGCTTCGGACGTGGGGCCTGCGGCTCAAAATGGACGATGCGGATGTAGTCCGCGATGCCTTCGACCAGCCAGCCCGGGCCTCCGGGTGGATAGGACTGCACGACATGAGTCAGTTCATGCACGACCATGCCCATGTCATCGAGATGCGACCTTACAAATACAGCAGAGATCGTGATCTTTCCGCCAAGAGCATGTGCCACGCCCTTCATTTTTGGATCGAAATAGAGCGTGACCTCCTTCGGCGGGGTAAAACCTTCGCTCGGCAGCAGCGCCGCGACTTTTGGAAACCATGTGACACACAACGCCCCGGCCCTCTTTCCCCACTCTTTCAAATCGGGCGCGTCGTTTGTGTCCACGAACGCGGCAGCGTTTTTGGAAGCGATCTTGACCACGGTACGAGGTTCCGCGTTCAGGTCTGCACCATGTGTGAGCGAAAGGAAGATGAGCGGGAAAAGCAAGCGCGGTGTCATGGCGTACATGTTACTCAGGGGTGATCACACTCCAAGTTCCTGTTTTACTGCCACAAACGCCCGCACCGCGTGCTCCAAATCCGCCCGCGTGTGTGCAGCGCTGATCTGTGTGCGGATGCGCGCCTTGCCCTGTGGAACCACGGGAAAGCTGAAGCCGATGACGTAAACACCACGCTCCAGCATCGCGTCCGCGAATTTCGTGGCCAGCGCCGCATCACCGAGCATCACGGGGACGATGGGGTGCTCGCCGGGTACGATGTGAAATCCTGCGGCGGTCATCTGCTCGCGGAAGTAGCGGGTGTTGGCTTCGAGCTGATCGCGCAGGCTGGTGGACTGTTTCAACAAGTCCAACGCTGCAATGGAAGCACCCGCGATGCTCGGACAGAGCGTGTTGGAGAACAGATAAGGCCGTGAACGCTGCCGCAGCAGCTCGATGATTTCTTTTCTCCCGCTGGTGTAGCCACCACTGGCGCCGCCGAGAGCCTTGCCAAGCGTGCCTGTGAATATGTCGATACGGCCCATGACATCGCAGTGCTCATGGGTGCCGCGACCCGTTTTGCCCATGAAGCCGACAGCGTGGGAGTCATCCACCATTACCAGTGCGTGGTATTTGTCTGCCAGATCGCAGATCGCCTGAAGCGGAGCGATGAAGCCATCCATGGAGAACACACCGTCGGTGGCGATGAGTTTAAAGCGTGTACCTTTCTCATCTGCGGCGATCAATTGCGCTTCCAGATCAGCCATGTCGCAGTTTTTGTAGCGATAGCGCTGCGCTTTGCACAAACGCACGCCGTCGATGATGGAGGCGTGGTTGAGTTCGTCGCTGATAATGGCGTCCTCCGGGCCGAGGATTGTCTCAAAGAGACCACCGTTGGCGTCGAAGCAGGAACCGTAGAGGATGGTGTCATCTGTGCCGAGAAAGTCCGACAAGGAGGCCTCCAATTCCTTGTGAACTCCCTGCGTGCCGCAGATGAAACGCACGCTGGCCAGCCCATAGCCCCAGTGCTCCAGGGCCTCATGGGCCGCCTGCCGCACTTTCGGATGTTGCGCGAGACCGAGGTAGTTGTTTGCGCACATGTTGAGCACCGCCTTGCCGCCATTCGCACGCACCAGCGTGCCCTGCGGCGTGGAGAGCACGCGCTCCCGTTTGTAGGTGCCTGCTGCGCGGATGGCGTCGAGCTGCGTGACGAGATGGGTCGTGAAGGTTGGATTCATGCCTGCTGCTATAATGGATGCATTTCCTGTATCTTGGCAACAAGGAATTTATCGAACTCAGCAGTGCAGAGCTGTTTACCTGGGCAAGTTCATGGCTTGGGCAGCGTGAGCTTTGGCGGAGCGCGGGTGGCCGGACGGTCAAACGCTTTGCCATATTCGGTGAAGCCTGCCACGAAGCCGCCTTGGGAAAGGAAGAACTTACCGTCTTCAACACCCATGAATCGGTCAAGCCGGTTGGCTTTGCCAGTGCCATCGTGACTGAAGGTGGCCTGGGTGAGTTCGGTCCACTGGCCGTCGGCGGTGGCGATCCATTGCGGGCCGTACAGCGCCTTGCGTTGCAGTTGCACGTTCTGGCCGCCGAAGTTTTCGCTGAAGGAATGCAACCCGCGCAGATACTGCCCGTCCTTCGGGGCGCGAAAGCTCGCGATGAGCATCCATGCCTTATTTTCGGGATGGAACCAAAAGCCGCTGTAGGTCGTGTGCTCGCCTTCAGGCTTGACGGTGACAACGAACTTTTGCGCCTCTCCGGTTTTCCAAGGATAGACGAGATGTGAGTGACCGCCGGTGCCTTCGTTGCCAAACACACTGGCCTCCACGCCGGGGCCTTTCGCGAGCAACTGAGTCTGATTGTCAGCCGAGACACTGCCGCGATCCTTCGCATTCTGGCCGCTACCGGCATCCCAGATGGAGAAGATGATGCGCCTTTCCTTGAGCGAGTTCACCTGCATGCCAAAGTAGCCGCGCTTAAAACCACAGGCCATGTAATAGGTCGCGACAGGATCTTCGACCGCAGTGACCTCGTTGTAAAACATCGCAATGGGGGCGTCTTTGGGGGTCGGGTAAAACAGATGCACGGATGCGGCGTTGCGCCGTGGATCCAGATTGAAGTGCGCATCCTTGCTGGCAGGCCCGTCGAGCACCAGAGCCTCGATGGTGGCTTCACCATCTACACCACTGCGAGAGCTCAGTTCGAAACGGACATATAAAACGCGGTTAAAAAGTGCGGCGGGTGCGCCGGGTGGCGTGGTGGTTTAAAAGTGCAGCACCTCTGGTTTAACCAGGAGGATGTTCACGAATATGGAGCAATGGAACGAGATACGACGCCGGGTATTGGTTGAGGGA